>CAZCHH010000111.1:0-1684 GCA_964498585.1 uncultured Hyphomicrobiales bacterium | reverse complement strand
CTAATAACCTAATAACCTAATAACCTAATAACCTAATAACCTAATAACCTAATAACCTAATAATCCAATAACCCAATAACGATTTTTGAAGATGGATTCTGATATACGTCAGCATTACAACTTCAGAACCTCCCTTATTCCTATCTATTCTTATACCCAATTCTCAGTAAATTGAAAAATAGAAGAATGTAAAGTAAAAATCCCTGAATCCAAATGACTATATTGTTGAAATACGGTGTTTCAATTTTGTAACCGAATAGAGTTTTATTTGCAGCATAAAAATGTGCTTTGCCATTATCAGAATCCGGTTCTTTGAAAATTGGAGCGTAGAAGCGAACCAAATTTGTTGGCGTTTCCCTGTAAAATTCAGTGCTATTAGATTTCCTTGCCAAATCTGAAAGGGCATCATTGGAAAAATCCTCTTTTAATTTTTCATATTGAGAATTTCCCATTTTTAATTTTTTATAATTAATAACTGAATCTAATTTCTTTTCTGCGTTATATTTCCAAAATTTGAACTGCTCTCTCAAAAATGATAATGTTTTTGAAATATTTTGTAATTCGAATGAGATTTCACTTTGCTTTAATGTCGGATATCTTTTATAAATCCTATCTAACTCATTTTTTATAATTATTTTGTCTGGCTCAGAAAGAGGAGCATTTTTATTTATTTGGTCATTAACCCGCCTTTCGAGTTCATAAATCAAGATATTGCAATAATAAGAGTAATTATAATAATCCTTTTCAAATTTAAATAAGTCCTTTTGGTAATCATTGTAACGATACTGCCCTACGGCAATAGCTTCGTAAGCCCAGCGTGAAGTAGCAAGGTCGCCGATGAAAGGAACATTATTGTTGGTTTTTATGTCAATAGCTAAATCGTCAAATTCAATAATCAAACCGCCAAGAAGGATTTGTGGAATAAGAATTACTGGTATTAATATGTAAATCGCTGTAGCTGTATTTAATGCATTTGAAAGGTTAAGCCCAATCAGATTTGCAATGCAGGAAGTTGCAAACAGCACACTCCAGTAGAGAAAAAACTGATGTTCTATTTGAAGTATTGAATTTGCAATTAGCACAAAAACCAAGCTTTGAAAAGCAGAAATTAAAAAAAGGAACAGGATTTTACTATTTAAATAACTTCCCCAGCTTAAATTCAGAAATCGTTCACGTTTAAGAACAGTTCTATCTTTTATTATTTCTTCCGCACTTGCCATCATTCCACTGAACAAACTAACGATTACGCTCATAAAAATGAAAATCGGCAGATGGATATTATTATTAAAAGTATATCCACTTCCATTTGTATAGAAAGTAAAATATGAAACTAAAAGAGCAAGAATCGGAGTTTGTAGTAGCGTTACTAAAATGTATGGTTTATTAGAAAGTTTTACCTTAACGTTTCTAACAAAGAAAATTAAGAATTGCTTTATTTTCGATGGCTTTTTAGATAATTTAAAAGTATCTTTTTTCTTCTCAAAAGAAACGGAGCGTTCTAAAGTGTTGCTTTCCAAAAAGATGTTGTGCCAGTCTTCTGCAGAATTCTTGCGGGTAGTGCTAAATTCACCGGTGCTATCAATAATTTTGTCTTCAATAATTCTAAAAATAATTTCTGGATTTAATGCGCCACATTCACTACATTCCCTTTCTTCAGGGTGATTCATAAAAGCGTTTGCTTTGA
>CAZCHH010000110.1:0-3536 GCA_964498585.1 uncultured Hyphomicrobiales bacterium | reverse complement strand
TAGTTCATTTTCTCAAAAGTAAACGTCTTCGTTTATATTCGCCTCAGAATGACAGACAAACAAAGATGTCATTGGCAAACTTTAGCGAAAAATTAAGTTCTTTTTTATCTTTTTTCTATGATAATTCGTGTATTATTCATACTATTTTTTTATCCTTATGAGTTTGAATGGCGCACTTGGTTTATGATGCAAAGGAACTTTTTCATCAATTACAACGCTTGTATCCAAACCAAATGCTTTGCTTTCTGAAATGCTAACATTATTAATTAATTCGTGTAAATTCATTACTAGTTTATCAAAAAAATTCAAATCGAAATCGTAAGTATGAATCCTGTCAATTAAAACGAATTTGAAATCTCCTTGTATTCTGTGATTTTTTAGTGATGTAAAATTGCTTAAGATATCGATTTCGTCTGACTTTATTAAGTCTTCAATAACTATTCTAAATAAAATATTTACTTTTGGATTAATCCTGAAACCTAATATGAAATCAATCCGGAAAACAACATCAGGAATTAGTTGAGTAACAAAATATTCCATTTTGCTTGGTTCATCAGTATAATTTATGTGAATAAACCAATATTTATGGGCACGTTTTGGGAACTTATATAAAATTGAGTACGTTATTTTACTTTCAATTTCATAAATATTATCTGCTTTTGTTAAATAAACTAAATTTTGTGTAAAATAAGGAATATTCTCATCTTTTTGTAAATCGTTGATTATAGGCAAATATTTTCTTAAATCAGTAAATTGCAGATAACGTTTCTTGATTTCCCTTGCATCGAACCATACAAACATTACCAAAGCAAATATAAAAGAAAGTGCAATCGTAAACCAGCTACCATGCATAAATTTATTCATATTTGCATATAAAAATGTAACTTCTATTGTAAGGAAAAGGAATAGAAATAAAAGTGCGAGAAATATGTTTTTCTGTTTATTCAATCGAAGATGATAAGTTACCAAAATTGTTGTGATAATCATTGTGATGGTTATAGCTAGTCCATACGCTGCTTCCATTTTTGCCGACTCTTCGAAATAAAACTCAACGAAGCAGCAGGAGATAAAAAGGAGCCAGTTAATAAAAGGAATATACATTTGTCCTTTTACATCCGTTGGATGCTCAATTTTTAGTTTAGGCCAGAAATTAAGTTGAATAGCTTCAGAAATCAAGGTGAAAGTTCCGCTTAAAAGTGCCTGGCTTGCAATAACTGAAGCTAGAGTTGCTATTATTATTCCGGGAAGCAGAAACCATTGAGGCATAATCGAGTAGAAAGGATTTGTCAAATCTGTTGTCAGCTCTTTATGTGTTAATACCCATGCACCTTGACCTAAATAATTTAAAATTAAAGTTGTTTTTACGAAAATCCAGGATACTTTTATATTCTTATATCCACAATGCCCTAAATCTGAATAAAGAGCTTCTGCTCCAGTTGTACAAAGGAAAACAGCACCTAATAATAAAATTCCTTCGGGAAATTCACTAAGAAACAAATATACATAGTATGGATTAAATGCTTCTAAAACTGAAGGATAGTTAAGTATTTGCAAAAAGCCGAGAACTCCAAGCACAAAAAACCATATTAACATTATAGGTCCGAAAGATTTGCCAAGTTTTTTTGTTCCAAATTGCTGGGAAAAGAATAAAACGACAAAAATTGCTATAATAATCGGGATTACGGAAATTTCAGGATTTATTGACTTGAGCCCTTCGATTGCTGATGTTACAGTTATTGATGGAGTTAAAACACCATTAGCAAGGAATGTTGCTCCACCGATTATAGCGAAAATATATATATTTTTCTTCTTTTTTCGCAGTAAGGCATATAAAGAAAAAATTCCACCTTCACCTTTATTATCAGCTTTCAATGTAATTAAAACGTATTTTATTGTAGTTTGCAGAGTTAAGGTCCAAATTACGCAGGAAATTGCTCCAACTATAAAAATATGGCTTAATCGGGTGCCATCTATCAAAGCATTCATTACATACAAAGGTGATGTTCCGATATCACCGTAAACTATTCCCATCGAAATAATTATTCCCAATAATCCAAACTGTGCGTTACTCTTTTCTGGCTTATCATTTTTTATACTATGTCTAATTTGTTCCATTACATTATATTTTTTTCTGTTTTAAAGAAAGCAAAAATAATAAAATGTTTCTTATTTTATTAAAATTTAAGAAAAAAATAACGAAATTTCATTGCTGTTTTCTTATACTGATTTTATCATAAGTTAGAATGTTTTGATAGCTTAGAAAAATTAGATTGTTTAGAAGGATTAGAAGGATTAGATTGTTTAGAAAGATTAGATAAAAGAGTATGATGACCTACATCTCTGATATTTAGGACATCTTTTTTTCAGTATGACTGGAAAGCTGTATTATTGGTAACGATTAAGAAAGAATATCATCTCTTTACTCTACTCTTCAGCACCTTTTGAAAGAAGGTATTCAATAATTTCAGTTATATTATTCCCTTTCATTCCAAAATTTTCTCCTTTGTTTTTAACAATTTAAATTTTTTTTATTTTATTTGCAACTTTTTTTTAATTTAATACTCTTATTAGATGTATGGAGTTGGGAATTGGGAATCGGGAATTAGGAACTGGGGACTTGGGACTGGAGAATAGGGGCTGGAGATATGAACCGACTACCGATAACTGACTACCGACAACTGAGAACAAGTGCTATAGAAACACTAACAATTAATAATTAACAATTAATAATTAACAATTATTGATGTTCGAACAGGAAAAGCAAACAGAATTTTTGAAATTACTTGAACCGCTAAATCAGGAATTATCAAAATATGCAATGGCATTTACCCGCAACAGGGAAGATGCGCGCGACCTTGTGTCTGAAACAATTTATATTGCATATCAAAACTTCCAAAAGCTCAAAAAGCCGGAATCACTAAAGTACTTTATGTTTACCTGCTTAAAACGGCTCTATATAAAAATGTTTTGGAAACGAAAGTTCTTTGGCGCGTTCGATAGCGAAAAAGTAGAACAAATCAAAGATACCAGCAGTTCTGCTGAAATGCAGTTAGATGTCCAAAATCTTTATATTGCATTAGAAAAGCTACCTCTCAAGCAGCGAGATGCAATCGTCCTTTTTGAAATAAACGGCTTTACTATAAAAGAAATTTGTGAAGTGCAAAATAGCAGCGAAAGTGCTGTGAAATCACGACTCAAACGTGGCAGAGAAAAATTGAAAGAAATCCTAACTGAAAAAAATAAAGTAGAAAATATTTCATTTTTTCTTGAATACTCAAATAAGAAAAATGGCACAGCATACATTCCAGTAACACAGAATAATCCTTTAATCGCAAAGGTGCAAAATGACTAAAAAGAATACAAATATAGAAGAATTATTTAATCAGGCAAAGCAAACAGAAGAAGTTTTTTCTAATAATGAAATCCGGAGCATTTTAGAAAAAAAATATTCTTTTGCTAACCGATTAAGTCAAAATTTGATTTCATCAACAATTACAGGAGCTAAATCTATGTATATATATTCTGGAATCGCAATG
>CAZCHH010000109.1:0-4063 GCA_964498585.1 uncultured Hyphomicrobiales bacterium | reverse complement strand
GTGCTATTGAAATGTTTTTGAAACGTCCCTGCTTTATTTCATCAATAATTTCGGGAGCGAGTTGCTTGATTTTTGCGAAAAGAACGCTTCCTTTTCGCTTGAGCATTTCTACCCAACCGAAAGCCGGGTCATCGGTTTTGGGATGCCCTTTGACTACAGGTGCCTGAAATGAATCACTTTCTTTTAAGCGGGAATTGTATAGAGTTGCAATTTTGTCGAGTTCTGCTTCGCTATAGCTTGCTTTGTTACCAGATGAATCTGTATGCTCACCTGTTTTAAAAACTTCGAACCACATATTTTATCCTTTTGTAATTAAAAACAAAAGCAAAAATATAAGTGCTTGCATTATATAGCAATAAAACGCTTTCTAAAATATTTAGAAATAATTTTAATTTCACATTTAAAAGTACATTTTGGAAGTATGTTTGAGAAAGTATAAGTTAGCAATGACATCTTTACGTTTGTCTGTCATTCTGAAGCTTTATGAAGAATCCAGAGAAATTTCTTTTAACAATTATTCTCTGGATTCTTCGCTGCCGCTCAGAATGACGAGGTAAAATTAACAATTAATAATTAACAATTCTCTGGATTCTTCGCTGCGCTTCAGAATGACAGGGTATAATTATGTCATCTCCTTTAAATAAAGGTCTTCTTTTATCTGGGAGTTCATATCGACCGAAAAAGTAACATTGTCATTGACATCAGAAATTTCACTTGTAATCTCAAGATAATAACACCTTTCATTATTTTTAAAAATTATATTTTAGGTAGTAATAAAAAAAAATAGAATAACAAAGATTTTTGTAATTTTAAAATAAATTGAAAAACAATTTTTGTTTTCCATTTATAAATTATTTAATTAAATTTTTATTCAATGTTTTTGGAGTTTTTATGTGTAATTTTTCAAAGTATTTGATTATTTTAACTGCTTTTATTGTGGTTAGCGTTATGCTTTCGTCCTGTGGTAAAGAATCACAAACCGAGGAAGAGCCAAAAATTGTAGAGCAAATCGACACTTTGCTCAATACTGAAACTATTAACTATCTTAAGGATTCTATTAACCTTATTGAATTTGTTACAAAATTAAAAGAACTTAAAGCAACAAAAACTGATTGCTTTGGCACTGTTGAGCAGTATAGCAAAACTGGTGACAGAGCTAAAATGCTTATTCGCTTTGGAATGCTTTACACTGATATTCTATACAAAAGATTTGTAAATGGCGAAATCCAAACCACTGAATATGACGACCTTGCAAAAAGGTATATTAAGGATTTGAATTTGTCAACTATGCTTACAGGTAAATTTGCTGAGTATGTTGCTGCTCTAACAGCCAAAGGAACAACTGAAGAGCAGGTTAACGAAATAAAATCTAAACTTCAGGCAGAAAAATATAAAATCATCGAAACAGCAAAAGCTACCAATGAAGACTTCTTAGTTTACTTTACTTTCGGATGCTGCGTTGAGTTTAGTCATATTATTGCCAGCCAGAAAGATTCCAAACAATTTGAAACAATTATCGGCACTATCAAACAAATTGTTGCAAAAAGACAGTTTCCAGCAAATAAATTTTTTAATCGTATTTTAAACTTTGTAAGTGAAAATCCAGTTCATAAGGAATATAAAACTTATATTTCAAAGATGAAACCAATTCTTGATGCTATTCATAGTTCATTTGTGAATAACCAACAAATATCTAAAGAAGATGGCGAAAAGCTTATTCAGCAAATTGAAATGTTGAGAAATGAACTTTTGAATTAAAATCATATATATTTTTGTCGTTCATTCTGAATCCTCTGATAAAGCAAGTGTTTTATTTGAATGGTTATGACATAATTTTACTCCTGTCATTCTGAAGCGAATATAAACGAAGACTTTTACTTTTGAGAAAATGAACTTTTTAGTCATCGGATGACTTCCATTTCCAAATGTTATCATCATAATTTTATTATTTGCATATAGTTACGTGTTTAAAAAAACAATGTGGTTCATTAGGAAGCGCAGCGAAGAATCTCACGTCATTGCTACCACAAATTTTGAGATTCTTCACTCCGCTCGGAATAACATCTAAATCGCAATAATGAAAGAAATTATTATATTCCATAGGAATTAAATATTTGTAACAGGAATAACCTTGATTGTGCTTATCCCGTAGGGATTGTATATTAAAAAGCAATTAATTATTTAATTCCTACGGAATAAAAAAACCTAAAAAAACATTGTTGCAAATATTTTATCCCTTACGGGATAAGTAGAATAACAGCACTTTTTAAATTATGTTTAATCGTTATGCTCTTAAGAGGTGAATGAGTAAAGTGAGAACTCCTTGCTACTCGTAGTTTTTTATTTAGCAATAAATATAGTTCTGAAAATAAAAAATATTAAATAAACAAAAAGTAAATATATAACACCCAAATAAATATGGGAGTTATATTAATCATTAGAATATCACCATAATTTATTATGGTGATTAACTGCGAAATTACTCTTTCGAGGTAAATCTCCTAACTCCTTTGTTTTCGATATGGAGCATGGAGTTCCAAAGGTGAAATAATAATTAATTAACAAAAAATGAAATTTAACAGTAAACTAAATATATGAACGAATTTATAACAAGCGGACTAATCAATTTATTTGCATTATTTTCCTTTTACACAGAAAATCCAGAAAAATCAAGAAAGAAAGTAAATAGTTTTCTTTTGAATAATATCGGGAAAAAATCAGCAAAAGAATTTTTAATAATGTATGATGATTTAGTTGATTTTTACATTACTTTTAAAATTGAAAAAGAAAAGTGGTCGGAAACAGCAAGCAATGTGATTGAAAACCTGAAGTCAAAAATCACTCAAAAAGAAATTATTTTGCTTTACCTCCGCTTGTTAGAACTTCTGACAGATTCCCAAAACAGCGATATTGTTTCTTTAATTGATTCTACTGCTAAACTTTTTAATATCGAACCAAATTTAAAAGAAGAACTTACAGAATTTATAAATTTTGGGAATGGGAATGAATACAATATTAATTTCAAAAATCCAAATTTCATTTTGATTGCAAATGAAAATCCAAACGGTTTTCAAAACTTTATTCAAAGAAATCTAAAAGAAAACTTAATTGTCTTTCATAATGCAAACTTAAACGTTACCATAATTCGCCTGGTAGGTGATGAAGAACTCTTTATTGAATCCCGTCCTCTTAAATCGTATTCCTTTCAAACTCTTGAAAACGGCGATTCCATTTCTGGAAACAATATTGTTCCGGTCAATTATTCAGAAATCATAAGGAAATTAACTCATTCTGTAATTGAAAAACCGATTGTATTTGAATCAGATGTAATTGAATATAAATTTCCAAATGGTGCTTTTGGACTTCATTCGTTTTCTTTCCGGGAAGAATCCGGTTCAATGATTGCAATAATGGGGGGGAGTGGAACCGGAAAAACTACTCTTTTAAATATTTTGAATGGAACGCTTCCGCCTTCAAAGGGAAATCTCTGCATTAACGGATTTAATCTTCACAGCGACCACAAAGCAGTAGAAGGTTTAATCGGATACGTTCCGCAGGAAGATATGCTGCTCGAAGATTTAACAGTTTTTCAAAACCTTTATTACAGTGCTAAACTAAGTTTTTCGGGATTGAGTGATAGAGAAATTAATGAAAGGGTAAATAAGATTTTATGGCAGCTCGAACTTGACGCAATCAAGGATTTGAAAGTGGGAAGCTATTTGAATAAGTCTATTAGCGGCGGACAGCGAAAAAGATTGAATATTGCCCTTGAACTGATAAGAGAACCGGCGATTTTGCTTGTTGATGAACCGACTTCCGGGCTTTCCTCTTCTGATTCTGAAAAAGTAGTTCAGCTTCTTCGAGAGCAGGCAAATATCGGAAAATTGATTATCATAAATATACACCAGCCGTCTTCTCATATTTTCCGTATGTTCGATTCGCTTTGGATATTAGACAAAGGTGGCTATATCATTTTCAAAGGAGCTCCACTTGATGCAATAACTCATTTCAAAGCAAACGCTTTTATGAATCACCCTGAAGAAAGGGAATGTAGTGAATGTGG
>CAZCHH010000108.1:0-4064 GCA_964498585.1 uncultured Hyphomicrobiales bacterium | reverse complement strand
ATTTAATATGAAAGACCAAGAACACACCCCTGCCCCTCTCAAGAGGAGAATAAGAAAAGTGGATTAAAAAATGTATCTAAACTACACTTTTTCATTTCTCTAGAGTGGAATGCGTAAGGTGAGTTAAATATTATATGTGCAATAAATCACTAATCTTGTATAATATAATTTTAAATTTTGAGCTATCTTATAATTGGATTATTTCTCTTCTCTAATTTCAAATCCTGAAGTTGAGGTGCTTTAATATTAAATCTCAAATAAAATCCCTGACTATACCCAATGGGATACCACTGAAAATAAAGCTGCCAGCAATGCAAATCTTTTGCAACAGTAATAATTGGAGTTAAAAATTCATTGTCTATAAAATCATAGCTTGCAGTAGTTTGTAAAGCCCAGGTTTTAGTTAAATTAAATGAAAAACTTGCATTTGCAGTTAAATCTCTTTGTATGTTATTCAATAAATAGCGTGAATACTGAAAATTCATACTAAAAGACAAATTCCAGGGAATATTTAAATTTGAATATCCGGGAGTATTATCACCATATAAATCTCTTTCGTAGCTTGAGTATTCCATTCGTTTTGTAAATCTATCGCCTAAAGCAATCTCTTCTTTTTTGGTTGTGTCTAAAACATTAGTTCCAAATGTTGTATTGTCCGAACTGCCCGCTGATGAAAATGATGTGGAAAGTTGCAAATTAAAATTAGTTAACCGAGCTAATCCTTTTCCTTCACTAACTAAAAAGCGGTTGATTTTTGCATAAGTTTCATTTGTCTGTCCCGGATTTCTTTTATCCTGGTCATAAAGAGTAAATCCGGCAGAACCATTTAAGTTCATATTTAAAATGCTTGGAGTTCTAAAACTCAAATTCAAATCGCTAAAACGAATAGAATCAGCAACAAAGTTATATGAACCGCTTAAAGTAAAACGTATTAATTCTACTACTTTATCTGCTGCAGTGTCCTGAGCTACTTTTGCTTCTATGCTGTTCAAAAAACTGTATGAAAGTGCCTGCGAACGTTGCCTTGAAGCAATACCGCCACCATCAAGCTCATATACAGAATATTCTACATCCTGATTATATCTTTCATCGTAATATTTGTCATAAAATCCATATTTTTTATCTGAAAAATCAGGAGTCCATGAAAAAGAAAATGTCGGCTGAAAAGTATGCCTTATCGAATTAATTCCCCAGAGTTTTGGGTTGAATATTCCATAAAGCCGGGTAGATAAACTCACAACAGCAGAAAAATTGTATTCTGTAAAAAAGCCATTCTCGTAGTTTTCTGTTATACTTGAATCTTCAGCGTTGTATTGTTTTTTTAGTTTTCTAAAATAGTTATTGGCATTGAAATTTATTGATGGAGTGATAGTAAAATAACCCAACTTGGGCGAAATCGAAATAGAAGGTGAATGAGTAATTTTTCTTTGTGCTTTAATATGATAAGAAGTATCGGGGCTAACAGTCATTGATTTAGATTCGTTCCAATTAGCATTCGCTCTGTATGTAAATGAAATATCGCTTAACCAGTTTTTCTTTGAAAACAGTGTTCTAAGTGGAAACATCTGTGGAATTGAGTATGTAACCTGTCCACTTTGAGAGTAAGTGTTGTTTATAATATTCTGGTTACGGGAATAGCTAACGAAAAATGAAGTACCATTGTCGAAATTACTTGAGTATGATGCATTTGAAGTAATATCCTGCTGAATTCTTTCATAAATATTTGTTGAAGTATTTTTATTATAATTCTGTGACGAAAAATTCAGATATGCTACAATTTTGTCCTGCGGAGAAATATTATGATTATGACTTAATTGGAAACTCCAGTTAGTTGAATATTCATCATCAGGGTCAAAACGGACTTTTCCATAATCTAAATTAAAATATCCGTCAAAATAATAAAGCTTTTTCCATCTCGTTCTGTTTTTAAGCATATAACCGCCTTTTGAATAAAAATCAACGAGAAACTGAGTATCGTAGTAATCACTTAAATTCAGGAAAAGACCAAGATTTTCAAGCACTGTTCCTCTGCTTTTTGAGAAGAAAAATGATGGTATCATTATTCCGGATTGTCTTCCGCTTTTGCTCGGGAAAAAAAGACCGAAAGGAACAATAAAAACAGGTAAATCTTCAACGTAAAATATAATTGGATCAAGAAAAACTCTGTCATTAGAAACAACTTTCATTTCGGGAGAACCAAAATAGTAGTGAGGATGAGGGGCATCGCAGGTAGTATAGCAGCCGTCCTGAACAAATAGTTCTTTTTCGCTTATTTTCTTTATTTTACTTCCAAAATAAAATCCCTCGCTCATCTCAGTTTCTCCAAGAACTATATTTCCGCGTTGAGTCTTAAAATTAAACTGGACTTTACTTCCTACAAAATTTTCATTTTTATCTTTAAAACTGGGAAAACCAATGTAATTATCTGATGTATCTTTTTTCCCTTCTGCACTTAAAGTGGATTCATTAAAATCAATTTCAATATATTCTGCATTCAGTTTTTGTGTTTTGTAATGCAGTTTAGCATCGCCTTGCATCTGCATCTTTTTTGTTTTAAAAAGAAAGCGAACTGTGTCTTTTGCAGAAAATTTTATTATTGAATCGATACCGGATTTTGATTTCCTTTTGGGACTAATTGAATCAATCTCTGAAGCATTTAAAGAAATATTACTTTTATTTAAAAAAGTAGTATCAATCTGCGACAAAGCTATATTGGATATAAACAGCAGAAAAAATATTTGTAATGTTGCTTTCAATCTGTCACATCCATATTTATTCTGTTTACTGAATTTGGAAGAATTATACTAAATGGTTTGTCAAAACTACTCACAGCTTCAATTTTATCGAAATTTAGATTTGCGGTCATCTTACTTTGTGGAAAATCCATTACTATTGTTTGTGCTAATCTGCAATTGCCGACTTCAATATAATTATTAAAAACTATATCTAAAACTATTTTGCCATCGCGGGTTTTTCTTTGATATTGAGTGAGCGTAAAATCTTCTGAAAATAATGCAAAATCTATAAATTCTGAATTGCGGTTATATCTAAAAAGTTTTTGATTGCTATTGTTTTCCTCTTGATAATCAATAAATGGATAAGGAATCGTTGATTTTAAAGTTGAAATTAAATCGTTATAAGATACTGGTATATTTATAGTATTTCTGATATTTTCTTCGCTTGGAGTGCCTTCATATAAAGTGTTATTAATTATATTATAAATTGAAAAATAATCTTTATCTGCATAAAAACTGCCAACTGGAATTCCGAAGAGTGCGCTGATGGTTAGCTGCATTGAATCGACTGAAGCAATATTTATGCTGAGTTGTGCCGATTGAGACTCATTTTCACTTCCACCTGCGAAAGCTCCTTTCATCTTAAATGATTGATATTTGCTGCATTCGACTGATAATGGCTGACCTGTTTTGGTTGAGTGTTGCTGAACTGTCGAACACGATGCAATTATTAATACTAATATTAAAAAATATACTTTTTTCATAAAACTTCTTTAATAATTCTCAAATTTAATGATTTTACGTTAATCTTGCTTGATTATTTTATTTAGGAAGTTTTTGTTGATTACTCTATATGAAAACAAAATAGCTTGGATTTTCATTAATTAAAAAATGGTTTACTCCGCTTCTTGGCAATTACTCTTTAAATCAAGTTTTCATTTTCTTGAGAAACAATAAATTCATTCAGTTGTTTTATCAAACACGTTTATAATTCTTGGCTCTTCATCAGAACAACAAAAAATACCGATAATTTTTAAAATATTTTCTTTTTTTAAAAAATTCCTTTCTTCTAATTTAATGAACTCATAAATAAAAAATGTTATTTCATTCTTAATAGTTAAATTCTACTATTTTATCATAGCATTCTCTCATTTTATTAGTTAATTCATTTATTTAACTCACCTTACGCAATTCAATTTTAAGATTTTAAACAAGTTAAGTTGATGCACTATTTTCTTTTTAACACAAGTACCATTCCCCTCTTGAGAGGGGTTAGGGGCAGGGCTGATACGTTCTTTAAAAAGTGTTTGAATTCATAACGATTTTATT
>CAZCHH010000107.1:0-4560 GCA_964498585.1 uncultured Hyphomicrobiales bacterium | reverse complement strand
TTTTAAATAAAGCATTTGCTTAATTTTAAATTCATAATGACAATCTCTTAAAATTCACAAATAATTATTCTACAAAATGAATGATATTTTTTTTATGGAAGCTGCATTAAAGGAAGCGGCAAAGGCCGTTGAGCATAATGACATTCCTGTTGGTGCGGTTATTGTTCAGAATAATGAAATTATAGTTTCAAAACATAACGAAGTCGAAATACAACAAGATACAACCGCTCACGCCGAAATTCTTGCTATTAAAGAAGCAACAAAAAAAATCGGATATAAGTTTTTATTAGATTGTTCCATCTATGTTACATTAGAACCTTGTCCGATGTGTGCTGGCGCTATTGTTCTTGCACGCATACCATATTTATTTTATGCTGCTGCTGACTCAAAAGCTGGTGCCTGCCATTCTCTTTTTTCAATCACTGAAGATAAAAGATTGAACCATAGATGTTATGTAACTAAAGGCCTTTTAGAAGATGAAGCATCAAATTTAATCAAAGAATTTTTCAAGAATTTAAGGAATGGAAAATAATTTTTTTTCTTTTCTTGTTAAATATTTCGTTTGCATTTTAAATTAATATTTATTAAATTTAAAAGTGAAAATTATAACATTATTAAATTAAAAAAAACAGGAAAAAACTTTTTAAAATAAAAGGAAAAATCTCATTCAAAAAGAATTTGCATATTTAATAATTAAACTTGAAGATATAAACGGACAAACTTTAAATACAATAAATTTGAATTTATTTAAATGAAGTTTTAAAAATCTGTTATTCTGAAGCTCAGCGAATAATTTCAAACATTGTGGTATCAATTACGTGAGATTCTTCACTTCGTTTCCAATGACATCTTTTTTATAAAACATATAAATACTGAACAGCACTAAGAAATCTCCCCCTACCCCAGGGCTGATACGTTCTTTATAATTATTGTTTTTTATAACATTCAGTAACAATTTTCATTTTTATAAAATTCCGTTAGGAATTTAATATTGGTAGAAAAATAACGAATTGATTGTTGTAACTCCGTAGGAGTTAAATATTTAATACATCTTGATTAATATTCAACTCCTACGGAGTTGTAAAACAAAAATAGATGCAATTTCTACCAATATTTTACTCCTACGGAGTAAAAAGAATAAAATCGTTATGAATTCTAACACTTTTTAAAGAACGTATCAGCCCTGGGGTAGGGGGGATTTCTGTTACTCTATTTAACATAATGCTTTATTGATTTATGTTATCTCCATTTAAATAAAAGTCTTCCTTTATTGGGGGTTCGGAATGACAGACAAAAAATTTTCAATTATCAATTATTTTTGCTTCCTCTACCTGAACAATTTGCCAGCTATCGTCTTTGTCGTGAATGTAGGCAACGATTTTCAGTTTTTCTGGTCGCCAATCGCTGCCATCTGGAATTGCAAAGTCATAATGCTTGGTAACAGTTGCATCTTTTTGTAGAACTGTGCTGCTGACCTGGTCGCCCCAAGTGCTTGTAATGCTTCCACGAAGTACGTTATTATGAACATAGTTTTGAATGAGTTCCGGAGTTTTTCTCTTGTCAAGTTGAATTTGGACAATGCTATCTTCGGAAATTTGAACTACTAAATAATGATTAGCTGAGGATTGAGATAAATATTTTATTTTTACATCGACAGAAATACTATGAGATGTTCCATTATAGCTTGGAGTAAGTTCAATTTTTGCTTTTGGAGTATTTTCTTTTAAACTGTTTATAGCAGCACCCCAGTAAGCAGAACCAAGCACCGTTTTATTATTATATGCTGTGCGGTTAATCATTCCACTTGGATATGCCTGAACGTTAAAATAGTCGTTTATTTCTGTTCCTGCTGCAGTTCTGAAGTCGTAAGTATATTGAGCGTTTGGCTCAGCATAAAAGCCGGCGTGAACAGAAAGGATTACAAGCCGGTTACCATAAATATCTTGCAAATCGTGAGCTAATTCGTGGGCAGCAGGACAGTTATTGCAACGAAAACCAGTAAAATCCTCAAGCAATATTTTTTGAGAAACTGTATCTGTTGTGTCAATGTGGGTGACTTCCCTGTAAGGATATGTAATTTCATCGCAACTTGAAATTACCAGCAAAAAAGAAAAGCAAAACAGCAATGCAATTAATTTATTTAATTTTGTCATAATTCACCTTAAAATGTTGATGTAATTGATAATGAAAATCCATTGGAAGCTGGCATTTCCCGACAAACCCCGCCAACGCAGAGCAAACCGCCGCGCTGTCTTCCGTAACCAAATGAAATACGGGTTGATTTTTCAATGTAGGCAACGGAAGCGTTTAAATAGTGTATTTGCTTCTCATCGTATTCGTTGCCGTAGTTCCATTCGTCGAAAGCAGTGATATACCAATGCGGGGCAATGGTATATTCAAAGAAAAGTAATGCCCAGTTTCCATTGATATTATCGGGCGAGTGCAAAGCGGAATCCTGCGTTGACCAAAGATGCTGGAGTTCTGTTCTAAGTGAATTTTTTGGATTAAATTTGTATTCACATTCGAGAACGGCAATCGTTGAATTTACTTTGCCATAGCTTGATTTCCCTTCCAGCAAATCTTTATCGTATATAATATTTATCAAGGCAAAAGTAGTTTTAATATCTTTGTCCCATTTCTTTGTAACTTCAAGGTTTATATCCTGATAATGTAGCCGGCTTCCAACTTTGAAAAACGGTGAATCATAGCGGAAAGCATCGCCGGTTTTCTGGTCCATAACTGTTTGAGTTGTGTCAAGCGATTGAATACGGGCATAGTTCAATGCAACTGTTGTTCCATATTTCCCACCAAAGAAAGACTCTTTGGGAAAAGTGTAAGTAAAATCTGCCTGCAAACCAACTTCGCCATTCATTTGAGTTGAATAGGGATAAAGCGTAGCCAGACGCCAGAGGTGCTGCTTTGTTATTGATGGAATATAGTTGATTGTTAAGTAGTTTCCAGCTGCTTCTCTTTCACTTCTGAAGTTCATATTGTCTATTCTATGAAGGTTAAGCAAAAAGCCATAGCCATCGCCGTAAAGAGCTGTATTTATAACCAAAGCAGTTCCGGGATTGAAGCTGTAGTTATTAATTGCAGAAGGGTCGTTATATTTATAACCAAATTCAGCATCAACTGAAAAACTTTCAGCACTCAAAGCCAAACGAGACGAGTATGCGAAAACGTTATGTGGTAAAAAATAGAAAGATTCAACGTCTGGCTGCATTTTGCTAACAACACTTCCACCGAGAGAAATATTATAATCGGAAGAGAACAAATCGCCCAGAACGTCATTTAAACTAATGGACATATCGGCAGCTCGCACAATTCCTTCGCTCAATGCCCAGAAATTACGCTGTTTTCCAATCAACGCCTTAAATTCCAAACCCGTTACAGGTTTTATTTTAACGTTTAAACCATCGAATGAATTGTCGATTCCAAGCTGACGTTCTTCGTAGCTTCTGAGGAGAATACCGCTTCCGAACTGCTCGTAGAAATTTCCGGCAGTTACGTCAATAAAATCAGAGCTATAACCAAAACTGCGGTAAGCAATGCCGTTTCCTTTGTATTGGGCATCAATTCCAAGAATTGGATTCATATAATTTTCGTATCTCAAACTTGCAGAAAAATTACTGACTTTGTAGTTGAGAAAAAGGAAACCGTTTGAAAGCAGTTTGTCCGGAACATCTTCAGCACCGATTACGCTGTCTTTGTAATAATACTGCCCATCGAACTGCAGATTTCCGCTAATTGAGGATTGGTCGAATATACTTTGAGAGAAAAGCACTCCCGATAATATGATAAATAGAGTAATACACGTTATTCCTTTTTGCATAGGACCTCTGATTTTATTTAGTAATAATAAATTGTTTCATTTTTTCAAATTTTTTCTCGCCAATACCTTTAACATTCATAATGTCTTCTGGCTTTTTGAATGGCTTAGATTTCCGATATTCAATAATTTTCATTGCAGTTGCCTCGCCAACACCGGGCAGTTTCATCAGTTCGACTTTTGAAGCAGTATTGATGTTAATTTTGTCGCTTGGGATTTCTTTCTTTTTGCTCGTTGGAAAATAATTCTCTTTTTGAACAACAGTATCGGCTTTTACTAATTCCGGAAAAGATTCAGATTTTTCCGGCTCAACACCAATGTAAGTTGTTTCTGTTACCTTTGCAAGAGAATCAAGAGATTTGTAAATTTCTATTTTGTTTTGAGCAAATGAATTATCTTCCTGTCCGCTTGTCATTTGAATTACAGCACCCAGAACAAGTCCCAAAAGGACGACTCCAACAAAAAACAATTCACTTTTGGTAACAGCGAAAATTGTTTGAAGTCTTGTTATGATTTTATTTGAATTCATTGACTATTCTTTAATTACATTTACAACATAATAGTTTAAAAGAAATAGAAAATCTATCAAAATTAAGAAAAATCAAGTAAAAAGAAAAACAAAAAGATTTTGGAAAAATATAGTGAAAGCACATCTGTCCAAAAAAAAAATTGAATAAAAAAAGCAGCTAAAGTCTTAATTTTGATTTTATAGTTACTCCCAATAAGAATAA
>CAZCHH010000106.1:0-4606 GCA_964498585.1 uncultured Hyphomicrobiales bacterium | reverse complement strand
TTCTTTTGCAATTTAACAATTTTCCACCTTATTCAACTGTCCGATTTTTAGGGAGTACCGCAGATATAGCCAATAATACTCAAAGAATGTTAATTATTGATAATAATAATGGAAATATATTAAGGGAAAAGGAAAGTGAATTACTTAAACCTTTTATTAGCAATTCCATAAATAATCAGATTGAGTACATCTTTTATTCTGATAATAAAATAATTGCTTTTGATTCTTTATTAAACATCACAAACTCTAAGACATTACTCGTTAATTTACAAATCAACTATGATAAAATTGGAATCATATCAAATAATTACTCTTACAAAGAAAAAGAAGCAAAAGTTGATATAAATTCAAACGGTGCAAATGACTTTTTAATAACAAGCACTAAAAATCAATTACTTTTGATAGATGGAAAAACCTTTGATATTCTTTTAGCTACTCCACCTTTTAAATCAGAAATTAACTATGGGATAATCAGGAACAAGGGAAGTTCTCCAAGTATTTTTATTTGCTCAAATGATGAATACAGTAATTACTCAATCGAAAAAACAGAATTTTTTACAATTATAAAAGCATACTTAAAGGATATTTATCTTTTTTTCCTTATTTTGCTTTTAGTCGTTGTTATATTTTATTCTTTTTTTAAAATATCATATTTAACTCATTTATATAAATTACTTAATAATAAAAATTGGAACCAGGGAATTATCGTTTTTACATCTGTATTAAAACAATATAGAAAAAATCAAGAACCTCAATTAAAAAGCATCAATAATAAAGCACTTGAAATATATGCTTTAGAAAAAAAAGTTCAAAAGGTTCTTATTAAAGATTTACCTCTTCCAATACAAAATATTGTTTCATCAACTTTTTTAAGAAAAGAAGATTTATTTATCGAATCAACTTTTGGACTTGATAATTCTTTAAGGTATTTAGACATAAAAACTTTTTACTTCAAAATAATATTTATAAATTACTGCATTGTAATAATCACAGATTTAACAGCCCGCATAAAATCTGAAATTCTAACTACGTCTATTACAATAGCCCACGATGCAAAGAACCAGTTAGCTACTATCCAGCAAAATATATTAAATCTATTTAACGTCCTTGAAGAAAATTATGGAATTCAGCAAGATTCAATAAATAAACGAAAACAAAAAATAATCAAAAAAATAAATGATAGTTCAACAACTATTATGAAATTGCTTTTTGCAGCAAATGTCCCAAATTTTTATAAGTCCACTATCAATTTTTCATCATTTATAGATGAATGGATAGAAGACAAAATATTGCGTTATCAGTACGAAGATATCACTTTCATAAATAATATAGATAAGAACTTACCATTAATAGAAGTATCAGAAAATCAAATTTCTTTTTTATTGCAATGTGCTTGCGATAATGCAGACCAAGCTATGCCTAAAGACCAGAAAGAAAGAATTATTGAGTTCTCTTCTCATTTAAACAATCAATATCTCGAAATTGGCATTAAAGACAATGGAATAGGAATAAGTGAAGAAATTCTAAATTCAATAAATACTAATCATTTTACAACAAAAGCAACTGGCACCGGATTAGGTTTAAAAATTATTAAAAGTGTTGTAGAAAAGCACAATGCCCTTCTTTCTATTCAAAGCAAATTGCATAATGGTACTCAATTACTGATTAAATTTCCCATAAATGAAAGAATTTAAAATGTCAAAACCCACAATTCTAATTATTGATGATGATGATGATTTCAGGGAATCATTAGCAGAAAGTCCTATTTTGCAAAAAAAATTCAAAATCCTTAGTACTGGTCTGGTTAAAGAAGCAATAGAAAAAATAGAAAATAATAAGGAAATTGCCTGCATTCTTTTGGATTATGATTTACATCATCATAATGCTCATAATAAAATAAACGGACTTGAACTTATGGAATACTTTGGAAATAAATGTCCGCATATTCCTATTTTTATGATGTCCGGTGTTTCTGAAGGTAGAGGTAAAGTGGCTATTGACTCAATAAATAAATATGCTATTACTTTTTTAGATAAGCCATTTCCCATTGAAAAGCTGTTGAATAAATTAGATTTTGTAATTCAAGATAGTATTCCAAATAATTCTAAAGATATACAAAAATTATTTAATCAAAATGGCTTTGTTTCCCAAAGCGAAGTAATGGCAAATATTTGCAACAGATGTTATGAAGCAGCCAAGTCTGACCTTAATATTATGTTAGTTGGAGAAACCGGTACTGGAAAAACCATACTTGCAGAAGTAATTCATAAATTAAGCAATAGAAAAAATCATCCATTTAAGGAATTAAATTGCGGAACTATGAGTTCAGATATTAACTGGCTCAGAAGCGAGATTTTCGGGCATAAAGCAAAATCTTTTAATCAAGCTGAAGACAGAAACGGATATTTATATGATGTTAAAAATGGGACTTTATTTCTTGATGATATTATTGAGTTACCAATTGCAGTTCAATCTGGCTTATTGCAGGTTATTCAGTCAAGAAAGTATTGCAGATTGGGTGAAAATATTGAAAGAGAGTTTAATGGTAGAATTATTGCAGCGAGTAATTTAAAATTAAAACAAGCAGTTGAACAAAAAAAATTCAGAGAAGATTTAATGTATAGATTATGTCAGGAAAAAATTACGATTCCTCCTCTTAGAGATAGAGCTGAAGATATTCCGATTATTATTCATTCTTTTTTAAATAATCAAAATGAACACAATTTAAAAGCAAGAGAAATTGATGAAGAAGCTGTTACTTTACTTAAAAGACAACCCTGGACTGGCAACACAAGACAATTGCTCCATCTTGTTTCAAGGGTTTCTGTTCATTCAAATAAAAATATTATTAGCATTAATCAAATTATTAAGGAGCTAAAAACTGAATATAATTTGATTGAAGAAAATAAATTTGATTTGGAAAATGCCTGTGAATCTGAGAATATTGAAGATTGTATAAATAATTTAAGGAAAAACGCTATAATCAAGTATCTAAAGAAAAATAAGGGAAATATTTCCGCTACAGCAAATGATTTAGGTTATAAGCATCATCATAATCTTCAGTACTGGATTAAACAATATGAAATTAATGTAAATGAATTTAGATAGTTACTAAATAAGAATTCCTAAAAAGATAAATGTCCAACACTTGAGAAAGTGTTGGACATTTATATTTTCATCATAAAACAAGGTATCTATACTATTAAATAAAAAAAATATTACAACATATTCCAGAAAGTCATATCTTCATACGCTACAGAGGTTCATTATAAAATTTTAGCGGGTCACGTGGTCTATAGATTTTAAAATATTTTTTAGGTATTTTTTCTATTAATGATGCCGATTTATCAAGGTCTGTTAAATCATAACCTATTAAATTGCCTAAATTTTTTATAAAAAGTGTATGCACTTCACATACCTGATAATCCTGTTCTATTGCCCGAATAGATTCAGGAGTTTTATAACCAAAATGCTTTGCTAACATTTTTTGGCTAATTTTATTGAAACGTCTAATCGCCTGAAATTCTAATCCATTCATTTTATTTCCCTTTCTTTTTATGCATTTTTTCTGTTAGTTTTTTTTAATAGTTCAGAAATTATGTATCTTTTCTGCATTATTTATGCAATTATTTAGTATTGAAATTTTGTCAAATATTCTGTCTATTCAAATATTGAATTAAATCTGCTTTCCTTATAATGATTGAGACAGCAATCATCTTTGCTAATTACTGGTTTGATATTATTCAAAATATCATCTTCAGAAACTTCATTAGCTTGCAACTTCAGATGATATTAACATTCATTTTGTAGAATCTGTATTGTGTTATTTCGAAATCTTATTCAAAATATTTAAAATTAAAACAACAAACCAGCATAGCAGCCATCCTTTTATACCTTTTTCGAATAAAAACGCAATAGCGGGGATTTATGAGGGATTTTTCTGAAAGGCGGTGGTGGTGCGGGTTTTAAAATAAGTTCTTGCTATTCCTTGCTCCATACTTTTTTCATCTCTTGTTCTTTCACATTATCAGTTATTTTTATATATTTTTTCATTGTTCTGTAATCCTTATGCCCGGTTACTGACATCACAATTTCTTGTCTCATTCCCTTTTCAAGCGATAAGGTTACAAATGTTCGCCGTGCTGTGTGAGTGCCTATTAATTCATACTTCTGTTTCGTTTGCTCTACTCGTTCAGCTCCTTTATAACGTGCAATCGTAATTGGCTCTAATATTTCTGCTATTTGCCCTAATTCTTTCAAACATTGGTTACTACACTTATTTGTAATAACTGGAAACCGAAGCCCTTTATCAAAGTACTTTTGGACAATTTCAAGTGCATATTCATTGAGAGGAATTTGTATTAAATCTTTTGTTTTTTGAGTGCGGAGATACCATTTCCCGTCACGAATATGCTCGGCTTTTAACTTTGATACATCAGAAAAACGCTGTCCAGTAAAACAAGCCAGGCAAAATACATCACGAACCTTTTCCAAACGAGGATTATTGCTTAAATCTAAATTGAAAAGTCGCAATAGTTCTTGCTCTGTTAAATATACTACTTCATTTTCTGTTCCTTTTGTCTTAAATTTTTTATATTCAAGTAAA
>CAZCHH010000105.1:0-4850 GCA_964498585.1 uncultured Hyphomicrobiales bacterium | reverse complement strand
GGTGCTTCTGCAATCGGCTTAAAAAAGTGGGAATCAGATGCTGATTATCTTGATGATTTAAAAGAAGCAGAAGGAAATACACTTTATCCAACTTATATAAAATTAAAGAAAGAGAATGGCAAAACTACCGGATTTTATTTAGATTGTGCCGACTTTTTTGCAGAAAAAGAGCAAAAGGAAACTGCATTAAAAATCCTTTCGAACATTGCCGAACTCGAAATGGAAAACCACCAGATTATGCGAATTCTTGCTTACAGATTAATGCAACTGAAATATTATAATTTAGCTGTTATTTTATTTCGAGAAGTGCTTAAAATCAGAGAAGAAGAGCCGCAATCCTACCGCGACCTCGCTTTAGCATTGGAATTGCAAGGCAACGTTCAGGAAGCTGCCGATTTGCTTTATAGTTTAGTTACAAAAAAGTGGGATGGACGTTTTCCAGATATTGAACTCATTGCACTAAACGAGTTTAATCATATTTTAAGCAAAAATAAAGGAAAAATAAATTTAGAAAAATACGACAAAAAATTCATTGCCGAGCTTCCAGTTGACATTAGAATTGTATTGAATTGGGATGCCGACAATTGCGATATGGATTTGTGGGTAATAGAACCGAATGACGAAAAATGCTATTATAGCCACCCATCAACAAAAATTGGTGGTCGTCTATCAAAAGATTTGACTGGTGGCTATGGACCAGAGGAATATATGGTTAAGAAAGCATTGCCCGGAAAATATCAAATTAAAGTAAATTATTACGGAAGCAGACAGCAGAAAATGGCTGGACCTACAACAGTAATGCTCCAAATATTTACAAACTACGGCAAGCCAAACGAAACCAAGCAAGAAATAACATTACGTTTAAGCGATATAAAAGAAGTGGTTGAGGTTGGAGAAGTGGAGTGGAAAAGTGATAAATGATAATTGATAATTGATAATGATTAAATGAAGCATTTGATTTATTAGGGGAGGGCAGAATGACAGACAAAGATGTAATTGGTAACAACCTAAAAATATTACACAAATAACAGGATTCAGATATAAAAGCAGTAAAAAGCTATTGTTTAAGTGGAATGGAGAAAACAACTTCAGTTCCTTTGTTGATTTCTGAAGAAATGGCGAAATTTCCGCCGTGCAATTCCATAACTCTTTGCATAATCATAGTTCCGATGCCTGAGCCACCTTGTTTTTTATTTGTTGTAAAATATGGTTTAAGAATTTTCTTTTGTGTATCTTCGTTCATTCCTTCGCCATTATCGATAATAGCAAAATGAGAAAGTCGTCCATCTTCCCAAACTTTAAATTTAATAATTCCTTTTTTATCAATATTTTTTAAAGCTCTAATGCTATTTTCAACGGCATTTCTTAATGCACGGACTAATTTTCTTATATCGCATTCTAAATAGTAATTATTTATTTCGTAATAAAATTCAATATTAGGATAAATTGTCAAATCAAATTCTTTCTTTAACTCCTCAATAATATTATTTGTTAACACTTTTTGTACGTCTAATTTATCGCTTCTTCCGACAAGCACTATGTCCCTAATCTTATTTGTAACAATATGAATTTGATTTATAATTTTTTTCTTTCGTTCAATATTTTCATCAGTATTATTAAGTTCAAGCATTTCGGAATTAATTCTTAAAATAGAAAGATTTGTTTGCAAATCATGGGCAAATTGCGCCCAGTTATTTAGTCGTTTTTTTTCCAATTCTTCTGTTAAATCAATACCAGTAAGGACGAAGCCGCGGTATTTGCCCCAGAAATTTTTTATTGATGTGATATTGCAATACCATTCTTTTGGTTCATCATCTTGAATTAAGCTAATACGCTGATTAAATGAATTTCTGTAAATGTTTACTTTTCTGCATAAATCCTTCAAAGGTCCTAAATTCTCAGTTGAACAATAAAAATCGGTTGTTTTGTTTAATGGAAGGTTGTCGTTAATCCCAAGAATTTGTTTGCCAATTTGATTTGCATTAATTAACTTGTTTTGTTTATCTATCACTAAACATAATCCTGTTGTAGGCAAATTTAATATAGCATTAAAAAGTCGCTTCTGGTGCTTGTATAGTTGATAAATAATTATAATAATAATTAACAGGATGAGAGGAATTAAAATTTTTCCTAATTGTTCATAAAACTTGTTAAATAGCCAAAAACTATTGCTTTTTTCTTCTAATAGGATTGAACCTGCATTGGAGGCAAGCAAAAGAAAATTTCTGTAAAAATTGATTTCAAATTGTTCTGAAAGAGATTCACCGAAAGCAATGTAATCAACAGATTCAATCTTTCCATTTTCATTTATGCTGATTATTCCGTTTCTGAAGAAAGCAAAGATTTTATTATTAAAATATTTTATACAAAGCGGTTCTATCAAATCCTTGGGAATGCTTGTTTGCAGCCATTTCTCTTTAAAATTTAAGTCCTTTAAATTCAGAATGTTTAAGCGATACTCTTCATCAGTTTTACTTAAAAAATAAATCTTTAATTCTGCATTACCCTCGTTAATCTGAATATATTCCGGTTTGGAAGGTATATCAGATACGGAAATTATTCCCTTGTCTTTGTCAATCAGTTCAATTACGCTTAAAGATTCATTACTTGTTGAAGTTATAACAACGAACAGATTTTCTACTTTTCTAAGAACGACTTCTCCCGAATAAAGCAGCCGTGCTAAAAACTTTTCTTTACTATCCTTTTCAACCAAATATAAATCTACTCCAAAATCATTTCCTGTTAAATATGCATATTTATAATCGTTATAAAGTTTTTTGAAATCAACTACATTTTTTGCAAGAATTTCAGCTGTTAATGTATCTTTCTTGAAAATATGAAATAAAGTTTTATCTAATAGTAAATAAACTGAATGGTTTAAAGTATCTTTTTCCCATTTGATTTTTGAATTAAAACTAATAATATTTTCATATTCTAATTTTATTTTTGTTACGTTTTTTAAATTTGGTTCTAAAACATAGCAAAAGTATCCGTCAGTTTGACTTTTTAAAATATAAAGCAATGAATCAGAAATAGTTGAAGAAATAGTCAAACCGTCAGACAGCATTGTAGAAATTGAGTTATATTTATTTAATCCATACCAGGAATAAATTTGTTCAGGTGCCTCCGAACTTGGTTGCTTAATCAGATAATTTAACTGTTCATTCTTATCAAAATAAATATGCTGTTTGCCAGCGTTTTGTTTTTCTAAAAGTTTAAATGTATGTGGATATATGTTTATTGAAAAACAATCATAATTATTAAGAAAAAATCCTAATACTATAATTATTGATTTTAAATAAAAACTTTTCATTTTATGACTTGTTAATTCATTCATTTTTTAAATCACAAATAACTGAGTTTAGCAAATACTATGCCTAATCAATATGATAATTGATGTTTGTTAATTATTAAAAAATAAATTTTTATTATTAATAAGTTTTATAATTTAACAATAAAATTTTCAAATTATTTAAACCACTAAGTAGATATACGTATTGATTAAGGTAAAATTTTTAATTATTTTTGCACATCGGAAAAAGTATATATATATAGTGAAGCAAAAAAGATGGTAAACAAAATGAAAAAACAAAAATCGTATGAAAAAATAAAGATTGGATTTATACTCCTTTTGATGTTGTTAGCGTCATCAAACCTTTCAGTACTTTCTCAAACGAAAAATGTAGGGATTGGAACAGACAATCCTAATGCTTCGGCTTTGCTGGATTTAGATGTTTCTAATAATACAGAATTTCCAACAAAAAAGGGTTTGCTTATTCCAAGGGTGACTGAGGCACAAAAGAACGCAATATCTGACCCTGCTAATGGATTGATAATATATCAAACCGATGGAACTTTTGGTTTTTATTATTATGACGGCAGTTCTTGGGTAAAACTTACTACTGCAACTGAAGCAAACCAATATCTGCCTCTTGCTGGCGGAAGTATGACCGGCACAATAAATATGCAAAATAATACAATTCTAAATATTGGGAATGCTGGCACAGATTTTACTACAAGCGGCGGGCTTAACCTTGCTGATGCTGTCTCTGCTACCCGCTTCACTTCCACTGTTCCTACGGGCACCTCTCCTTTTACCATTGCTTCAAATACATTGGTCGCAAATCTAAATGCCGATTTGCTTGATGGGAATGACGCATCTGCATTCGCTAGTTCATCACATACCCATACTGGTGTTTATGAACCAGTTATAACTGAAGGGACAGCTTCACAATATTGGCGTGGCGATAAAACTTGGGTTAATTTTCCAACTTCCTTAGCTCCAAGCGGAGCAGCTAGCCAAGATTTATCAGGCACTTACCCAGGCCCCACTGTTGCAAAAATTCAAGGTAGTTCTGTTTCTGCAACAGCACCAATAAATAATCAAATATTAAAATGGAACGGAACAGCTTGGACTCCATCTGCTGATGAAAACACAACTTATACTGCAGGAACAGGGCTTACTTTAACTGGAAATGAGTTTTCTGCAAATAACACTACTGCTCTGTGGAATGCAAATAAATTGCAGGGCAAAAATTTATCTACTACACCTCCAAATGATGAACAAGTTTTAAGATGGAATAATACAGCAAATGAATGGCAACCTACTACAATAGCAAGCGGTGGAACAGTTACTTCAGTTGGTTTATCATTGCCAACTCAATTTACTGTAACAAATTCACCTATTACAGGTTCAGGAGAAATTACTGTTGAGTTAGCCAATCAAGATGCAAATACAATTTTTGCTGCTCCGGATGGTTCAAGTGGTGTGCCTACTTTCAGAGCGCTTTCAGCTAGCGATATCCCTGCTCTGTCTGCCGACAAACTAACAAGCGGCACCTTGCCCGTTG
>CAZCHH010000104.1:0-5260 GCA_964498585.1 uncultured Hyphomicrobiales bacterium | reverse complement strand
AAATATATGAGGGATTTTCTGCTGAAAAAAATGGCGTCAGAATTGGTGATATTATTTACAAAATTGATTCAGTAGTAATTTACAAAGAAACTCCGGACTCTTTGAGAAAATATACAATGGGACGTATTGGTTCAAGAAGTAGCGTTTGGTTTTTAAGAAATAATCTGCAAGATACTATTAAATTAGAATTAACACGGCAAGATGTCCGGTTAAAAAATATAAGCTATTATACAGTTTACGAAGACAGCATTGCTTATATAAAAATAGACAGATTTTCCCGTTCTTGCGGCTATGAAGTTCGTGATGCCTTTTCAGAATTAAAAAAAGAGCATAATTTAAAGGGATTGATTTTGGATTTAAGGAACAATCCGGGCGGACTTCTTGAGGCAGCTGTTTCGTTATGTGAAATGTTCTTTGCAAAAAATACTCCTATAGTTAGCACTAAAGGCAGAGCTGGTGGTTTCAATCATAACGAATATATTTCAAAAATAAATCCAATAGATTCTGATATTCCTGTGGCTATATTAATAAATGGTATGTCTGCAAGTGCGAGCGAAATTGTTGCAGGAGCATTTCAGGACATTGACAGAGGAATAATAATTGGTGAGCGTTCTTTTGGAAAAGGATTAGTGCAATCAGTTACCGAACTGCCTTATAATAAAATGCTAAAAGTTACTACTGCAAAGTATTATACTCCTTCAGGCCGCTGCATCCAAAGAGTTAATTATGACCGAAATTATAAAGATGGAAAAATAAAATCTCAACCGGCAGATACTATTTTTTATACAAAAAATGGAAGAAGAGTTTATGAAGCTATTGGAATAATCCCAGATTCTATAATTTCAGAAGAAAAGAATACTGCTTTTGTTGAAGAACTTATTGATAGTGCAGTTATATTTAAATTTGCTTCGTTCTGGGCAGCTAATCACAAATTTGATGAAGATTTAAATAATAATGAAACTATTATCTCTGATTTCATTCAGTATCTTGATAGCTCAAAAACATATTTAAAAACTACATCAGAATTTAATGCTGAAAATATTCTAAAGAATTTGAAAGAAAGCGGTGCTGACGAAAAAATCCTTCAATCTTGCATAGAGATGAATACACAATTAAGGGAATATAAAATTAATTTAATATACAAAAATATAGATAAGTTAAAAAAAGTACTAAAAGAAGAAATAGACAGACGATTTTTTACACAAAAAAAATTAATAGAAAAATCTATTAATACCGATAATTATATACGAATAGCAAGTTCTTTGCTAAAAAGTAATTATTATTATGATATTTTAAAAAATGATAAAAAAAGATAAAGAAATTAACTATATTTTAAATTAAAAACAATAGAATTATGAAATTTTCGTTAATATATTGTAAAAAAATTAATTTTTATAAACATATCAGGGATTGTGTGTGAGGATAACAAAACAATACACAAACCGTGAGAGTCAATCACTTGATAAATACTTACAGGAAATCGGCAGGGTAGAACTTTTAGACCCCGAATCAGAAATTGAATTAGCACAAAATATAAAAAAAGGTGGATTCGATTCTACACTTGCATTAGAGCGTTTAGTGAAAGCTAATTTGCGTTTCGTGGTTTCAGTAGCCAAACAATATCAAAATCAAGGATTATCACTCGGTGATTTAATAAATGAAGGAAATCTTGGTCTCATTAAAGCAGCCAAACGTTTCGACGAAACAAGAGGTTTTAAATTCATATCTTATGCGGTATGGTGGATTCGCCAATCAATCTTGCAAGCTTTGGCAGAGCAATCCCGTATTGTTAGATTGCCTCTTAATAGAGTCGGAGCTTTAAATAAAATTGGAAAGAAATTCAGCGAATTAGAGCAAAAATATGAACGCGAGCCAACTGCTGCCGAACTTGCTGAACAGCTTGAAATGACTATTCCTGAAATTGCCGAAACAATTAAAATTTCTGGTCGTCATCTTTCTGTTGACGCTCCGTTCGTTCAAGGTGAAGACAACAGATTGCTTGATATTCTGCCAAATGAACAGCAGCCGCCACCAGATTCTGAATTGATTCGTGAATCACTTCGTTTGGAAGTTCAACAAGTTCTTGCAACTCTTTCTCAAAGAGAAGCAGAAGTTATTAAACTTTATTTCGGACTTGATGGACAATGCTTGACTCTCGAAGAAATCGGTGAAAAATTCAACTTAACTCGCGAAAGAGTTCGGCAAATTAAAGAAAAAGCAATTAGAAGATTAAGACATGCTTCACGCTCTAAATCTCTTAGAGCTTATCTCGGTTAATATTGGAGTTCTATGCTGTTTTAAATACTAATTTCACTCTGTAATAAATATAAATTCATTCAAAAGCTTTTTGCAGTTGGATGAATTTTTTTTTTGAATTTATAATTCAGTAGAAAAAAATTATTAGTAGAAAAAGTTGCAGGATTGATTATCGTAACGCAGTATTAATTAGCTTGACAAAAAAAATTCCTAATGTTAATAAGTTTGACATTTTCTGTTAAACAAGGAATCTAACAAATGATTGTTAAAATAGAACTGAGATTTCTCGTTACTCTCTTAATGCCATAAAATAGTAAGTTATTCTGCGATACTATACTAAAAAAGTTGAGTATTTACTAACAATTACATATAATTAATTTTTCTATTTAAGTGTTCATTTTACAATCTTCTTTTCTTAAAAAATAACCTAATAACCCAATAACCCAATAACCCAATAACCGACTACCTACCACCATTTTCTCTACCAGCAATAGCCACGCAAACAGCAGCATCACCTGAAATGTTTGTAATAGTCCGAGCCATATCCAAAATTCTATCTACTCCAAGAATAAGTGCTATTCCTTCTGGAGGTAAGTTGATTGATTGCAAAATCATCACAAGCATTATTATTCCAACACCCGGAACAGGTGCTGTCCCTATTGAAGCAAGAGTTGCAGTAAGAATTACTGTTAATTGCTGGACAATTGAAAGGTCGATTCCATATACCTGAGCAATGAAAACAGCAGCAACACCTTGATAAAGAGCAGTCCCATCCATATTTATTGTTGCACCAAGCGGCAAAACGAAACCAGTGATTTTTTTTGAAATACCAAGATTGTTTTCAACGCAACTCATAGTAACAGGTAAAGTTGCAGCACTTGAACTTGTGCTGAAAGCAATTGCCTGAGCTGTCTGCATTCCTTTAAAAAATCGGACAGGACTCATTTTGCCAAAACCTTTGACTAGAAAAGAATATGTTACTACTGTGTGAAGTAAAAGCCCAAAAAGGACAGTAAACATATACCAAAACAGCGTGTAAATGATTTCAAAACCGAAATCGGCAATAGTTGCAGCAATGAGTGCAAAGACGCCGTAAGGAGCTATTTTCATTATAGCACCTACCATTTTTATCATCACTTCCGATACGGCATCTAGCACATTAACAACAGCAAAACTTTTTTTTCGGTCAATAAAAGTTAAAGTTGCTCCAAAAATTACTGCAAAAAAAACGATTTGCAGCATCTCGCCATCTGCAATGGCTTTTAATGGATTTTGAGGAACTATTTGGACAATAAAATCCACTATATCTACATCTAAATTCTGAGTAATTTTCTCTGATGTTTCAGTACTAAATTCAGTTACTAATCTTTCTTTTGCTGATGCAGAAACCTGTTCGCCCGGCTTAATAACGTTTGCTAATACAAGTCCGAAAGTAATCGCTATTGATGTTGTTGCAATATAAATAATAAGAGTTTTGCTTCCAATTCTACCCAATTTTTTCACATCTTCTATGCTTGCTGCACCCACAATTAGAGTTGCTAAAACCAAAGGAATTGCTAAAAAACTTAGAAGCCGAATAAAAATAGTGCCTATTGGTTTGATTGCTGTGGCGATTGTTGGTATTTTTTCTATTGCTGAAATGTTGGAATACTCAATTACTTTATTGCTATAAATTACTTTTAGATTTAAGTTCTTTTTGGCATTTTTGGATAAAGAATTGTATTGTTTAATAAAATCAACTTGTTCAGTTGATTTATAAATTTTTTCTTCAAAAAAAGAATTTTCATCTTGTTGATATAGCAGGAATATTCTTTCATAATTTTCGATTGTTTCTTTATACTGATGATTATTCAAAGAATGTTTTAAAATAAAAGCATCATTTGGAACGCTGAATATAGCACCAAAAACAGCTCCAAAAAATAAGGCAGCAACTATTTGATAGTGAAGAGGTATTTTTAATTTCATATTTAATCCCTGCCGGGTACTTTAAAATGCACTTCTAAATCTACTTCCGGGCTTAAACTCCGGGTAACAGGACAGGTTTTTACAACATTTGACATTAATTGAAATTCCTTATCATTAAGTTCTTTTGGAAAAACGAAATCAATCGTTAATTTAGAAATTCGGCGGAACGGCACATTTACCATCTCTTTTGTTGCTTTTACTTTTAATCCAACTATGTCAATATTATTGTTACGTGCAACAATACCCATAATTGTTGTAATGCAGGAAGCAGATGCAGTTGCAAGCAAATCAGTTGGAGAAATATATTCTGCTTTTCCTTCATTGTCCAAAGGTGCATCAGTTAAAAACTCCTGTCCTGAAGGACCGTGCTTTACTTTACAATGCAAATCGCCAAGATATTCTACATAAATTTCTACCATAATAAACTCTTTATATTTTAATTAATCAAAAAATTTTTGAAAAACAAATATAGTTAATTTTATAAAAAAAATACAATTATTTTGTAACTCCAATGTTCCTTTAATTTAATAACTCACTTTACGAATTCCCCTCTTGAGAGGAGCAGGACTGATACGTTCTTTTATTTTTTACCATAAATCCAATTCCCCTCTTGAGAGTGGACGAAGGGGTGTGTTCTTATTCCTTTTTCCAATATTGAATCTGGGAACAAAAATAATGCTATAAAATCTATGATTTATGTGATTAAACGAATTTATTATCATAAGAACCATACTAATTACAACTATCATACTTGAAAACAGAATTGATTGGTTATAAACAACCAAGAACACTCCTGCAACTCTCAAGAGTGGAATAATTCTTGTGTTAAAAAGAAAAATAGTGCATCAATTTAACTTGTTTAAAACTTAATATGGAATTGCGTGAGGTGAGGTGAGTAAATATTGAGGTCAACGGATGAATGCCCTTCATCTGATGAGTATTAAGTTTATTTTTACAAAAGTAAACGACTTCGTTTATATTCGCTTACCAATGACATCTTTACTTTTGTCGGTCATTCTGAACGAAGTGAAGAATCCAG
>CAZCHH010000103.1:3224-5706 GCA_964498585.1 uncultured Hyphomicrobiales bacterium | reverse complement strand
CATCAAGATAATCAGCATCTGATTCCCACTTTTTTAAGCCGATTGCAGAAGCACCACCAGTAAATTGGTTGCCAACATCTAAACCATCAACTCTAATTTGGGTTTCTTCATCAAAAGGAGCTGGTTCAAGAGCATTTGCAGAACCTCCAGAACTACTTCCTGGGGAGAGCGGGCTTGCAGAAGCTCTAACTCCAATAGAGGTATTTTCAACCATTCTTTTAGCAGTTACAACAATGGAATTTCTTCTTGCATTTTCTGATTTAAATTGAATATCTTTTCTTGCTATTTTATTTTCTTCAATTTTTATTTGAACATCTTCTATCCAGTATTCGTCATCATCAATATCCAATATATAGTTATGTGGTTGTAATTCAGTAAATATATATTTCCCTTTTTCTCTTGTAATCGTCACTAAATTGTTATATTTTAATCGAACTTCTGCCCCAACAACTGGTTTATTGTTAGTATCAGTAACATATCCAACCAATGCACCCCAAGAAACTGGTTCAGTTGTAGAGATTATGCTATCTTGCATTAAACATATTTTTTCTATTAAAGAATCCTTAAACCACCAATTCTTAAGATAATTATATCTTTTAATAACACTATTATAATGAATACTATCTTCATTTACTTTCTTTTCATCAATATTTTTTATTCGGGCAAAATACTCCTCTTTCAGTTCGTCTGGAGGCACAATTTTGTAGCGGACATAATCTTCAATCCTGTCCAAAACAATGAGAGATGTATATTTTGTTATTAAAGAAAATTCTTTGCCAAGTGCGGTAATTGCTTCTTTATTTTTTTCAGAAAGCATATCAAGTTCGGCGAGTTTCTTCGTTGCCCAAATTCTGCTGAGCATTCCAGTATTTGAATTTTGCTGTTCTTTGTCAATTTGAATCGTTTCTGTATGAAGAATTTTTCCAGATATTCCAAAATTTAGCTTGATTTCTGCATTGCTTTTGAGCAACATTCCAGAAATAGAAAAATAGTTCTTTACTGGTGTTGGTATTGTTGGGTATGTTTCTGATATTTCATTTCCCAAGTATTCTGCAGAAATAAAAGAGTAATTTGCTTTTAAAAGCCCGGAAACTGCATTGGTTTCTGTTGTATTAAGCAGATTAATATAGACACCACCAGTTTTTTGTGCTACATATTTCAAATAGGAATGGTCGGCTGTTTGATTGGAACTAATGATGTAAACTGGTTTGTTGGTAAATTTAATTTCTTTTTCACCGAAATTGTTTATTCCGTCAGTAGAAAGAAGAAATTCATCACAGGAGTATTTGCTTAAATCTAAAGCACCAAGTTGGGTTCCGCCATCATAAGCAAAAGCACCCAACTTTTCTTTAAGCTGCTTCCAATTTCCATTGCTAATCGTGAAGGTAGTTGATTTTTCAACATCATTGCTGAATGGAACTAATTCAACAGTGCAGTTACTAATCTTTTTGAAATACTCATCAAGGAGTGCTGCTTCTTTCTCAAAATCTCTACCTTGAGCAGAAGTTGAAACATCCCAAAGCAGACATATTTTTGAGGGCAAAACTCTTTCCTGCTCAATAATTTTCGGCTGTAAGTTTATGTAAAAGTATGTTTTTCCATTAATTAATTCAGTATAAATCTGCTTTTCAAATACGGAATTTGGAAGGAAAAACTCGAAATTCTTGTCTGCAAGATATTCTTCGTAATGCACTTCAGCAGCAAAGTAGTTTTCATCTTGTTCAAAGTTCAAATTCTGAAATTCGCTGTTTTTCAAATCTGGTTTTTGCGGACTGAATACCTGAACATTCAAACTGAATTTTTCCAATTCATCTTTGTACTCAAGAGGCAGGTTGTATGTCATTCCCTCATCATCAAGCAGCATTTCATTTTCATAAGCAATGACAACGCGTTTGGTTTGCTTGCCGAAAATAGGATAAACTCGCGTTCTAAACGAATTTCCTTTAGTTTGTTCTAAAAGAGCAGGGTCAATTTTTCTTCGTGTAATTTCTTCAAACACCTTTCTTCCTTCTGCTTTTTCGACAACTACTGCATCTCGCAGCTTACCATTAAGTTCCATAGCAAAATGGCAGATTTGCTGTCCCTCTGCAAGTGGGAAATTCAGCTCACCTTCCAAAGTCATTTTTGTATCATTATAAAATAGCATATCCATAGTTGTAGTGGCAAGGTTACCAACAACTTTAACGTTTATGTGAAGTTCAGTTAGACGCAGTGCTGATTTTTCACCATCGTCAAAGTAGCTTAGCGATGGCATTTGCAAACCTTCTCTTTGAGCAAATAAACTTATATTAGCCAAAAGAAGCAAAATAATTAACAGCTTTTTCATTTTTTCCTCCTCAAGTTTAGTTAATTATTAATTGTTAATTATTAATTGTTAATTGAAGATTTTTATATAGTATTAACTAAATAATAATAATTCAATAACCAAATAACTCAATAACTTAATAACTCAATAACTTAATAACTCAATAACTTAATAACT
>CAZCHH010000103.1:0-3124 GCA_964498585.1 uncultured Hyphomicrobiales bacterium | reverse complement strand
AATAACTCAATAACTTAATAACTCAATAACTTAATAACTCAATAACTTAATAACTTAATAACTTAATAACTTAATAATAACAAAACACTTAACACTTAATAATTAACAATTAACAATTAATAATTAATAATTAATAATTATCCTTATCATCGCTGTTTCCTGCTTATCTGAAACGAGCATAATGATATACATACCAGAAGCTATATTTTCAAAGTTAAGTGCAATTTCATTTTGTCCTTTAATGAAGGATTGATTATTAGCTAAATCCTTGACTTTATTTCCGGAAATATCATAAATGGCAATAGAAAAATCTCTGCTTTCGGCAAGTTCTAATTTAATATATGCAGTTTTATTCGTTACTGGGTTGGGATAAACGAGTGATGAAATAATTACGTTTTCAACATTGCTCTCTGGGATTGTGTAATTTGTTTCGGGATTAGTTTCGTTTGTTTCAGGTCTTAGCTGCTTTTGGTATTCTTCTGGAAGCAGGTCAACAAACTCATTGCTTGGCTCATACCATAAATAAACCTGATTTTTACTAGATTTTTTTGAGTTTTTTGGCTCAAATTCAAAATATACACAAACAAGTCCATTTGCTTTAGCATAATAATTTACGCTATCGCTCTTACTTTTTGAAGAATTCTTAGCAGTATTCATTTTCTCAAAATCAAGGAATTTGCTATAATAAAGTGCTGTTCCATAGCTAAACACATTCACTGCAATTCTCGGGAAAACATAGCTTTCTTCTTGCTTCTTTTTATAATTCCGTCCTAAAATCTTGTCTTTAGTTATCATAATTTTTCTTGAGCGGTCTCTTTTTTCGCCATTTTTTTCATCGAATATTTTTGATTCGATATAGCTAATTTGATTTCGTTCAACTGAAATTCCAAGTTTTTCGAGTTCTTCCTGATTGAGTTTAATCAACGAAGTAGCTTGAATTTTCTCCGGAGTAACGCTTTCTGCCTTAGCTATTTGAATAGCAAAGAGCAATGCAAAACAACAAATAAAATATGCATTTCTTTTAAAAACAGTTGTTTTCATTTCCATCTCCATTTATTATTAAAATTTTAAACTGTCATTCTGAGCGGAGCGAAGAATCTCAAGTTCTGTGGTAGCAATTAATGGTGAGATTCTTCGCTGCTCTTCAGAATGACAGATGTAATTGAATTATAAGAACTCCATTTATTATTAAAATTATTTGCGATATAAATGTTTTTATCAATTATTTTTTTGAAAAATTCCAATAAATAAATTTAATCAATAAAACTAAATAATAAAAGTATTTTTTAAACAATTTTATTATTTTATTTTATGATTAATTCAAATAGGAAAAAGTTACATATAGGAGAAAATATTGATATTTGGAATGTTACAAATGAGATTGTTACTTGTCATTCTTAGATTCCTCAGAATGACGCATTTAGTGATGCCATCTCCATTTAAAAAAGTCTTTCTTAGCTCAAAATCCTTTTACATATTCAATAATCTTTTCCAAATCCTCTTCAAAATGTGTATTTGAAAAAACTATTCTTATTGAATTGTTGGTTTCGCTTCCCTTGATTGTGTATTTTCCTTTAACAATCACTTTGAAAAATGGCTTTTCTAATTCTTTTATATGAATAAGTTTACCGAGTTTGCCAATATGCTCGACAAACTCGGTTTTTATTTCTTTTTCCAAAAATACATCTCTTGCATTAAAAGATTCTAAACAACCCAAAACCTTTTTGATTTGAACTACTTGCATTATTAACCGATATATTCAAAACCGCAATAAGGAACTAAAACGTCTGGAACGCGAATTCTGCCGTTTTCGTAGTATTGCTCAATGATTGATACTATTAGGCGGGAGGTAGCAAGTCCGCTACCATTTAAGGTATGGACAAACTCCGGTTTAGAACTCGGGGTGCGTTTAAACCTAATAGCGGCTCTTCTTGCCTGAAAATCTTCAAAATTTGAGCAACTGGAACATTCCAACCATTTCTTTTCAGCCGGCGACCAACATTCCAAATCATAAGTCTTAGCACTCGAAAAACTTGTGTCGCCCGAGCAAAGCGAAAGCACTCTGTAAGGTATTTTTAATGCCTGAAGAATTTCCTCAACATCAACCACAAGCAATTCCAATTCATTATAAGATTCTTCTGGCAAGCAAAGTTTGACAAGTTCTACTTTGTTGAATTGATGAACTCTTAAAAAGCCACGTGTGTCTTTTCCGTAGCTCCCTGCTTCACGGCGAAAACACTGGGTAAAACCACATACTTTTGTAGGAATATCTTCTACTTTTAAAATTTCATTTGAAAAGAAATTGGTTAGTGGAACTTCGGCAGTTGGGATTAAGTACAAATCATCTTTTTCGATGTAATACATATCTTCAGCGAGTTTTGGGATTTGTCCAGTTCCGACCATTGAATTGCGATTAACCACAAGCGGTGGAATAAGCTCAGTGTAGCCGTGCTTTTCGATATGTAAATCAAGCATATAATTAATTAAAGCACGCTCAAGTTTGGCGCCTTTACCAATATAGTAAGCGAATCCAGCACCTGTAACCTTTGCACCCCGCTCGAAATCAAGTATATTCAGTTCTTTGGAAATTGCAAGGTGGTCTTTGTAATTTCCATCAACTTTAGGGCTACCCCAGTTACGAATTTCAAGATTGTCGTCAGCGGTTTTTCCTATTGGCACGCTGCTATGAACCATATTAGGTATTTTCAGTTGCAAATTGAAGAGTTCCTGTTCAATTTCACGCAATTCATCATCAAGAATTTTAATTCTATCGGAACATTCCTTCATAGCTTGGATTTTGTCATCTGCATTTTCTTTTTGCCTTTTAAGCATTGCAATTTCATTAGAAACGACATTGCGGACATTTTTTAGTTGCTCAACTTCCAAAAGGTTAGCGCGCCTCTTCGAATCAACATCCATTATTTGTTCTACGACTTCGCTTGTTTTTTCATTTTTGTTAAGAATATTTTGCTTAACGTTCTCACTATTTTCTCTAATAAATTTTAAATCTAACATATTTTCTTTGTTTAAATGTATTTGAAAAAAAGCAAATTTACTAATTTTTTAAAATATAAGGTTAAGATAATTAGAGAAAAATTACTAATTTGAAAATTAGAAGAGGTCA
>CAZCHH010000102.1:0-5969 GCA_964498585.1 uncultured Hyphomicrobiales bacterium | reverse complement strand
ATGACAGTGCATAATATTAGATTCTTCACTTCGTTCAGAATGACAGTGCATAATACTAGATTCTTTGCTTCTTTCTGAATGACTATTTTTATTTAATAATTCTTCGCAAATCTTAATTTGCTCTAAACCGGTAAATTCTTCGTATAAATTAAGATAAGGAGAAACTAAAGAAGTATATAAATAAAAATCTTCATTCTTTATTTTATTTTGATTAACAATTAATTCAATTTTTCCATTGGTCGGCTTTAAAAGAGAGGCGATAATTTTGATTAAAGTTGATTTACCACTACCATTCGGACCTGTTATAGCAATTATTTCAGAAGATTCAATTTCGTAGTCAAGGTTTTTAAATAAAAAATTTTTAAAGTCGAATGAATGAGATATATTATTTATTATCAATTTTACAGAAAAATTCATTTTATTTTCCCTTAAAAAAGCAAATTTAAAAAATTAACGATAAAGAATAATAAAATGATTTAAACTATAAGAGAAATAGCAATTTTTTTTTTAATTTTGCTTAATTGTATAAGCGGAGCTTTGAATGAAAAAAACATTACTTATTTTTTTAATTTTAGCATCAAGTTTTTCGATATTAAAAGCATTAGGAAATAATGACAGTATAGAATTAGCATTTAAATATGGAATTTATGGAAGATACTTTCTAAACGAGCATTTATCATCATTTCGCCATTTGCCAGACGTTCCCTGCTGCGGAAATAAATTTACAAACGGAACTGGCAAGGGATTTGAACTCGGCGGCTTAATTGAAGCTATCGGAATTGACCCATTTTCCTTTACTATCAGACTTGGTTACGGGCAATATACAGGATTATTAAAAAAAATTGATGACATTCCAGTAATTGTCGATGGAGAATCTTATCCCGGAAAATCCGAACTAATTATTGATTCGAAATTTGCTCTTTTTACTTTCGAGCCATCTATTTCATACAAATTATTTAAGAATTTAGTTTTTTTTGCCGGGATGCCGACTGGTTTTCTATTAGATAATAATTATCATCAAAAAGAAGAAATTATAGACCCAGCCGATAGAGGTGTTTTTGAAAATGGAAAAAGAATTCGCAACGATTCTACTGGAAAAATTCCAGAAGTATCAAATACTCAAGTAGGATTTATAGTTGGCTTAAGCTATGAAATGCCAATGACAAAACGAAATTTTCTATCATTAACTCCCGAAATTTCATATACATACTTAATGACAAATTTAGTAAGAAATATAAAATGGAACTGGCATAGCTTAAATTTCGGAATTTCAATAAAATACAAGGAACCAGACCCGCTTCCTCCGCCGCCACCTCCACCACTGGCGCCACCTTTGCCAGATTATCCTGCCGCCCGCACTCCCGAAGAAACAAGAATTAGCGTTAGAGCTGTGCAAATTGACAGCAACAATAATGAAAGTGATAATTTATATATAAAAGTCGAAGATTTCATTACTTACAATATGCGCCCTTTGCTTAATTATATTTTCTTCGATGAAAACTCTTCAGCTATTCCTAATCGTTATATTAGATTAGATAAAAATGAAACAAGCAAGTTTAGTATTAATAAACTTCATAATCTTAATAGTTTAGAAACATACTACCAGGCACTTAATATAATTGGAAAACGGTTACAGGACAATCCAAAAGCAAATATAACAATTACTGGAACAAATTCAAATTTTCGCGATGAAAAAGGAAACACCGAGCTATCAGAACAAAGAGCAAATAACGTTGCTAATTACTTGATTAATGTTTGGAATATTGAAGAAAACAGAATAAAAATTGTAGCCCGTAACCTTCCCAAAGATGCTTCACGGAGCGATATTCCAGAAGGTGAAGAAGAAAACAGAAGAGTGGAAATTACTTCAAATGAAAATTCAATTTTTGAACCAGTTTTTACGATTGACACTACCAGATTATTAAATTCTACTAAATTCAAATTTATTAATGAAGTAAGCTCTGAATTTGAAATAAAAAGGTGGGATTTGGACATTTTACAAAATGAACAAATAATCAAAAGTTTTCAAGGAGATGGATTACCTCCAAATGAAATAATTTGGGAAATAAACAGCGAAAGCGAAGATTCCCGAATGTTTGCGGGTGCCTTAAAATATAAATTATATATAAAAGATGCCTTTGGTTCAGTTCATTCTACAAACGAAAATATAATTCCAATCGAACAAATAACTATTGATAAAAAACGTATTGAAGGTGCAGCTGATAAAGAATTTGAAAATTACAGCTTAATCCTTTTTGACTATGGAAAATACACTTTAAGTTCTGCACATAAAAAAGTAATTGACTTCGTAAAAAACAGAGTAACTCCAAAATCAACCATTAGCATAATCGGTTATACAGATAAAATAGGTGAAGAAGAAATCAATGATAAAATTTCAACTAACCGCGCAAAATCAGTTGGAAAAATGCTCGAAATTGAAAATGCCGAAACTTATGGCGTAGGTAAAAGAGAATTGCTTTTTGATAATAATTTGCCTGAAGGAAGATTTTATTGCAGAACTGTGAAAATATCAATTGAAACCCCTATTGAAAAATAATAATATACGATTACAATAGTCGTATTTTATTAACGTCTAAATGAACAGAAATAAGGAGTTTAAAATTGTTTAGATTTACGAAACAAACTGAATATGCAATACTTGCATTACAGTATATAACAAAGAATAAGAACAGATTAGTAAGCGCGAAAGAAATAGCTGATGAATTGGAAATTCCATTTCAATTCACTTCAAAAATTTTGCAGCAGCTGATCAAAAGCAACATTATAGAATCGAAGCAAGGTGTAAAAGGCGGTTACAAGTTATTAAAAGAACCAAAAGATATTTTAATCACTGGAATTATGGAAATATTCGACCCAAGTTCTTTGCAGGTGAATTGCATAAATGTAATTGATAAAACAATATGTAAGCGTTCAGGCAGATGCAATTTGCAAAAAACAGTTTTTAAGATTAAAGATGAAATAGAAAAAATTCTAAAAAATTATTCAATTGAAAATTCAATAAATGAATAAAGGATATAAATTTATGCCAGAAGAAACAAATATAATTGAGCAAGTAACGAGTAATGATTATAAATATGGTTTTGTTACCAACGTAGAAAATGAATATGCACCAAAAGGATTAAGCGAAGATATAGTTCGTTTTATATCACTGAAAAAAAATGAGCCGGAATTTATGCTAAACTGGAGATTGAAGGCATATAATTTTTGGTTAAAAATGAAAGAACCACGCTGGGCAAATTTAAATATTGCACCAATTGATTATCAGGATATTTATTATTATGCTGCTCCCAAAAGTCATAAGGAAGGACCAAAAAGTTTAGATGAAATTGACCCGGAAATTCTTGATACTTTTGAAAAACTCGGCATTCCTTTAAATGAACGAAAAATTCTTGCTGGTGTTGCAGTCGATGCCGTTATGGATAGCGTAAGCGTTGCAACTACATTCAAAGGAAAACTTAACGACCTTGGAATTATCTTTTGTTCAATGAGCGAAGCAATACGCGAGCATCCAGATTTAGTGGAAAAATATTTAGGAATGGTAGTTCCCTATTCAGATAATTATTTTGCAGCATTGAATTCTGCTGTTTTCAGTGATGGTTCTTTTTGCTATATACCACCAAACACCCGCTGCCCAATGGAGCTTTCCACTTATTTCAGAATAAATGCCCAAGAAACCGGACAGTTTGAAAGAACTCTAATAGTCGCTGAAGAAGGAAGCTACGTTAGTTATCTTGAGGGCTGCACCGCTCCTATTCGCGATGAAAATCAACTGCACGCTGCTGTTGTTGAATTAATCGTAATGAAAAATGCCGAAATCAAATATTCAACTGTTCAAAACTGGTATCCCGGAAATAAAGAAGGTAAGGGCGGAATTTATAATTTCGTAACAAAGCGGGCAATATGCAATGGAGAAAATGCAAAAGTTTCATGGGCGCAGGTAGAAACCGGCTCGGCTATTACTTGGAAATATCCATCTTGCATTTTAAAAGGCGACAATTCTGTTGCAGAATTTTATTCCGTTGCTGTTACAAACAATTATCAGCAAGCTGATACAGGAACAAAAATGTTCCATATCGGTAAAAACACTAAAAGCCGCATCGTTTCAAAAGGAATTTCCGCTGGAAGAAGTCAGAACAGCTATCGCGGATTAGTCAATGTGAATAAGAAAGCTGAAAATTCAAGAAATTATTCACAATGCGATTCTCTTTTGCTTGGAAGTAAATGTGGGGCTCATACTTTCCCTTATATCGAAATAAAAAATAAAAATTCTGTCGTTGAGCACGAAGCCACTACATCAAAAATTTCTGATGACATTATATTTTATTGCAATCAGCGTGGAATTTCTGTTGAAGATGCAATCGCTTTAATCGTGAATGGTTTCAGCCGTGAAGTGCTAAATCAGTTGCCAATGGAATTTGCAGTAGAAGCACAAAAACTGCTTGCGGTAACTTTAGAGGGAAGCGTTGGGTAATTGTTAATTGTTAATTGTTAATTGTTAATTATTAATGATTAATGATTAGTGATTAATGATTAATGATTAATTATTAATGATTAATGATTAATGGGTTATTGGGTTATTGGGTTATGAAGTTATTAGGTTATTGGGTTATTGGGTTATGAAGTTATTAGGTTATTGGGTTATTGGGTTATTGGGTAATTGGTTATGAAGTTAATTTTTTCTAATCCCCAGTGACCAGTATCCAGTCCCTGTTATTGAGTTATAGTTGATTAAAGAAAGAAAATATCCCGTTAGGGATTCGATATTTGTAACAAAGATAATCCCTTACTTACTTTATCCCGTAGGGATTAAATATTAAGAGGAAAACTTTCGCAAAGTAATAAGTGCTAAATACTTTCGTAAAGTTTCTTAACTTTGCGAAAGTTAAAGTAGAGAATTTTTTATATATAAATATAAAAGCTATTTGCTGAAAGCTGACAGCCGATAGCCAAAAGCTAAACTATGAAACAACTTTATTTTGGTGACTGCCTTGATGTGCTGAAGGAGCTTTACGAAAAGCACCCAGATGGGTTTATTGACCTGATTTACATCGACCCGCCTTTCAACTCAAAAAGAAATTATAATATTCTTTTTGAAGATATTGATATGAAAGACGTTAAAGCACAACGTGAAGCGTTTGCTGATACTTGGAGCAACGTCAGCTATAAAGATGGATTAAGGGAAATTGCAGAGCTGAATATTAATTTATATCGTTTTTTGAAAAATCTTGATAACATAGACATTTCCAAATCTACCGTTGCATATTTAACAACAATCGCCCATCGCTTGTATTATATGCATAAGTTATTGAACGATACTGGTTCATTTTATTTGCATTGCGACCCAACAATGAGTCACTATTTAAAAATAGTTTGCGACATAATTTTTCATAAAGACAATTTTAGAAATGAAATAATTTGGAAAAGAGTAACAAGTTCAAAGAAGCAAAGTGAAACATATACTAAAGTAAATGATACTATTTTCTTCTATACAAAAAGTTCAAAATTTCTCTTTAATAAATTATTTGAAGATTATAATGAAAGCTATGTAAACAAATTTTACAAACATATTGACGATAAAGGACGCTTTTACACTTTAAGTGATTTTACTCAATCAGGTCAAGGTCCAGCAAGATATTTTGGTGATGAAATTGGTTTGTTATATCCTCCGAAAGGCAAGCATTGGATTTGGACTCAAGAAAAAATAGATGAAGCAATGAAAAACAACTTAATCTATTTTACAAAAAATAAATTACCAAGAATTAAACGCTATTTAGACGAAAAAGAAGGAATTCCATTAAATAATATATGGGATAATATTTATAACTTGCAAGGTTCAAGTAAAGAATCGCTCGGTTACCCAACTCAAAAGCCCGAAGCTCTTTTAAAAAGAATTATTCAAACAAGCACCAACGAAGGCGATGTTGTTGCTGATTTCTTCTGTGGATGCG
>CAZCHH010000101.1:0-6376 GCA_964498585.1 uncultured Hyphomicrobiales bacterium | reverse complement strand
ACTGTTACTTATGGTTTGCTTATGTCAGCTCTTTCTGCAACCAAAAAAATTGATAAATATAATTTCATAGAATTTATTCCAAAATCATTGTCGATTTTCGAAGAAATATTCGGCTTGCTTCGTCTTTCAAATATTCCGGACGGAATCGCCTGGATAATAGATAAATTACTAATCATTTTAAACAATACAGATTACGCCCAAGTTCAAAAGGAGCTTTCATTTGCATATAAAAAAGGACGCGAATTTGAAGACCCTTATATTTACTTCTACGAAAATTTCTTAAAAGCATACAATCAGGAAAAGCGAGTCGAAAAGGGTGTTTATTATACACCAGCAGCAGTTGTGCAATTTATCGTTAAGGCAGTTCAGCAATCTCTGATTAAAGATTTTAAAAAATCGGGTTTAGACGATGATAATATTTCTGTTTTAGATTTCGCAACTGGAACAGGAACTTTCCTTTTGGAAGCTTATAAAACTGCTTTAGAAAATGTGGACAAAGGACAAAAAAATGGATTTATACGCAACAATTTGTTGGAAAATTTCTTTGGCTTCGAGTATCTCATTGCACCCTATACGATTGCACATCTGAAACTAACAAAATTTTTAACAGAAGAAGGTTATAAGTTTGAACAGGAAGACAGAACAAAAGTATTTTTAACGGACACGCTTGATGACGCTTATTACCAGCGAAATCCTTTATTTCCTTATATTTCAGACGAAGGCGAACAAGCAACAAAAATCAAATTAGAGAAAAAAGTTTGGGTAGTTCTGGGAAATCCACCTTACAGTAATTATTCAAAAAATAAAAGACCATTTATTCAATCTCTAATAAACGACTACAAAAAAGGATTGCAGGAAGCCAAAATCAACATTGATGACGATTATATAAAATTTATTAGGTTTGCTCAGGCGAAAATTGAGGGAGCTAAGTATTCATACAAAAAAGGAAATAGCTCTGTAACTGGCAAAATTGAAAGCGAAGGGCAGGGAATTGTAGGAGTTATTACCAACAATTCATATTTAAGTGGCATTACGCATCGCCAGATGAGAAAATCGCTGTTCGAAACATTCGATAAAATATATATTCTTAATTTGCATGGAAACAGCATTATTGGCGAAGGTGATAAAAACGTTTTCGATATAACTGTTGGAGTGGCAATAGCTTTGTTGATAAAAACACCCAAGCCACTTAAAGAAAAAGAAGTTTACTATTTTTCAACTCTTGATAACGGTATTACAAAAAGGGAGGATAAATTCGACCATCTTTGGGATAATGATTTGGAAACTGTGGACTGGAAACCTCTGAAACCACAAGAGCCATATTACTGGTTCGTAGAAAAAGATTTTACGCATATTGAACAATATGAAAAAGGATGGAAAATAACTGATATTTTTAAAGAATATAATAGTGGTATTCAATCAAAAAGAGATAAAATAACGATTCAGTTTAAAGAAAAAAATCTTTCAAAGGTTTTAAACGACTTAGAAAAATTAGATGATAAGGAATTTAGAAAAAAATACAAATTGCCTCCTGATGGTAGAGATTGGAGCATTAAAAACGCTCGTCAAAAATCATTTCCACTCAATCAAAATAACTTGTGCAAAATTCACTATCGCCCATTTGATAAGCGAAACACTTATATAACAGAAAAATCAAAAGGATTTGTCGCTTATCCCAGATATGTAACAATGCAAAATTTTATTGAAAAAGATAATATTGGTATTTGTTTTTCTAGGATATGGAATAAACCAAATAGATGGAATGGATTATTAATTGTTGAAAATATTATAGACATCCACATAATCGGCGGTCAATCCTATATTGCTCCACTTTACATCTACAATTCAAATGGAAATACTGACCAAAACGGCAACGATTACTTATTTAAAGACCAGCAGAAAAAAGACAATTTCTCAAAAGAGTTTCATAAATTCTTGAAAGAAAATAAATTAAATGATTTAGCGCCAGAACAAATATTGGGATATATTTACGCTATTTTATTTTCACCAACTTACAGAGAAAAATACTTTGAGTTCCTGAAAATTGATTTCCCAAAAATTCCTTTTACAAAAGACAAAGAATTATTTGAAAAGCTTTCAGAATTGGGAACAGAGTTAATTGAAAATCATTTATTAAAGCGTGGCTATCCAAAAAATGAAATGCCAGTATTTGCAGTCGAAGGTAATAACGAAGTTAAACAGATTACTTACAACGAAGAATTACACAGATTATACATAAATAAAACGCAGTATTTTGAGAATTTTCCTATAGCTGTTTGGGAATACGAAATTGGCGGTTATCTTGTATTTGATAAGTATTTGAATGCCAGAAAAGATATGGAATTATCATATATTGAGATAAATCATATTAAAAAAGTCGCTGCTTCAATTTCCAAAACAATAGAACTTCAGCAATATATTGACAATTTATGTGCAAACTGGATTTGAAAAAAATTTATGTGAATTATGGTGTTGCTTCATTTTGGAAATATTCGAGCAGACCGGCGGAAAGCCAGTTTGCTATTGCCTGGCGATTATTTACTTCGAGAAAACGGATTTGGTCTTGTGGATTGCGGATATTGCCTAGTTCAATATAACAGCAAACCGGCTTAGCTTCTCGCAGTGTGAATAAGTTCCGTTCTGATACAGTTCCGTGATATTGCCTTCCGGGCTGTGCCTTCTGATATTTTTTTTTGATAGTTTGGTGAAGTGTTTTTGCAAGAGAGTAACCATCGGAACTATTTGCAGCGTGATAGAAAAAAATATCTATACGTTTGCTGTTTGAGCGGGAATCAATATGAATTTCAACTACTTGCTGAATTTTTGCAGTTTCTTTGTTTTTTTCGCATAATTCATTTATAATATCGGTTCGCTGTTTTAGTCTTGGAGTTTGCAGATTTGAAATCTCATGTCCGTTAATCAGTTTTTCATTTGAACTATTATTTAAATATCTTTCGTCTCGAATCCCGTCATTTTCATCTTGGACAATAATATAAACAGTCGCTGCCATTTGCATTAGGTTGCGTGCCAAGCGAAGTGTAACGTCATAAGCATATTCATCTTCACAAAGCTCTTTTCCTTTGTGATGTCCTATTGCACCTGGGTCTGGACCTCCATGCCCGGAAATTAAGTAATAAACGCAGCCATAGAGAGAAGAATCTATAATATTGACTTTTTCGTATTTTTTCCCAAAAATAGGATAAATATTATTTTTCTCTTCTTTGCTTTCTTTTTTTACCTCTTTTTTTGAAATTGGTGCAGATTCTTTTGAATAATTTAAAAGATAAAGTGGGACGTATATTTTTTTACTTTTTTTATAACTTTTATGAATTAAACCATTTTCTATTAGTTTTTTATTATAAATTTCAATTTCTTTAGCTAAATTATAATCAGAAATTCCAATGGAACTTCTAATATTTTTTTTATTAAACTTATAAATAGCAACAGGTAGATTATATTTAAATCCTTTTAATAAGTTGTTGTTTTTATCGAACTTATTTTTATTAATATCGTAAAAAAGGTTAATAGTTGCTTGGTCTGTAGGTAGATAATATCTATACAACAAGTTTAAAATTCCATCGCCGGTTTTTGGTTTTACTTTAAGATATTCAAAATTTTGTGAATAAATTGAAAGAGTAGAAACTGTTAATATGACAAGTAAAAAAAATTTTTTCATAACAAATAAAGTAATTGTCTTTATTTTAAAAGCAATTTACTAAAAAAACCATAAGTTTTAAAATGAAATATTTTGTTATTTAAAAAACATTGTATAATTTAGAATTTGAATAAATAAATTTTTTAACTCTTAAAGGATGAGAATATATGAAAATCCGAAAAGAAGAAGCTCTTGATTATCACAGCATAGGGCGCAAAGGGAAAATTGAAGTAATCACAACAAAACCGTGTATCACTCAGCGTGATTTATCATTAGCTTATACTCCGGGCGTAGCGGAGCCGTGTAGAGAAATTGAGCATGATGTTAGCAAAGTATTCGAATACACTGCAAAAGGAAATCTAGTCGCTGTTATTTCTAACGGCACTGCAGTTCTTGGTTTGGGTGATATTGGACCTGAAGCAGGGAAACCAGTTATGGAAGGGAAAGGGGTTTTATTTAAAACATTCGCTGATATTGATGTTTTCGATATCGAACTTCGTTCTAAGGATATTGATGAAATCATTAGGGTTTGCGAGGTTCTTGAGCCAACCTTTGGTGGTATCAACCTTGAAGATATTAAAGGTCCTGAATGCTTTTATATTGAAGAAGCATTAAAGAAAAAATTGTCTATACCGGTTTTTCACGATGACCAGCACGGAACTGCAATTATTAGCGGCGCTGCTCTTATTAATGCTGTCGAAATCGTTGGGAAAAAACTTGATGAAGTGAAAGTAGTATATAATGGTGCAGGTGCAGCTGGTATTGCTTGTTTAAAATTTCATATATCTCTCGGAGTTAAAAAAGAAAATGTGATTTTGTGCGATTCAAAAGGGGTAATTTACAAAGGTAGAACCTCCGGAATGAACGAATTTAAAGAAGAATTTGCAATTGAAACAAATGCTAGAACTTTAGAAGATGCACTGGTTGGGGCTGATGTTTTTGTTGGTTTATCGCAAGGAGACGTTGTTTCAAAGCAAATGGTAGCCACAATGGCAGATAATCCAATAATTTTTGCTATGGCAAACCCCGACCCGGAAATTAAATTTGAAGATGCGTTAAGTGTTCGTAAGGATTTAATTATGGCATCTGGACGCTCTGACTATCCTAATCAGGTAAATAATGTACTCGGTTTCCCATTCATTTTTAGAGGCGCATTAGATGTTCGAGCTTCTGCCATAAATGAGCCGATGAAACAAGCTGCTGCGTATGCTCTCGCTGCTCTTGCCAAAGAGGAAGTACCAGAGAACGTGAAAAAGGCATATAGCGTTAAGGAGATGAACTTCGGGCGTGAATATATTATTCCTAAACCTTTTGACCCACGTGTCTTAACATGGGTTGCTCCGGCAGTTGCTAAAGCTGCTATGGATACTGGAGTTGCGCAAAAACCAATTGCTGACTTTGAAGAATACAAACGCCAGCTTGATATTCGTATGGGACGGGCAGAACGCATTATGACCCGTATTTATGAAAAAGCTAAAACGAATCCGATGCGTATTGTATTTCCTGAAGGTGAAAAACAAAGGATTATCAAAGCTGCAGAAATGAGTGTTGATTATGGAATTGCTAAGCCAATTCTAATTGGTGATGAAGAAATAATAAGGAAAGTCGCTCTTGATAATGGAATTAATCTTGATGGGATTGAAATTACTTGTCCAAAATGTTTTCCAAGAATTGAAGAGTATATAGAAGAATATTATAAACTTCGCCAAAGAAAAGGGGTAACCAAAGTTGAAGCAAGAGACAGACTTTTAAACAATACAAATTACTTTGGCTCAATGATGGTTCATTTTGGAGAAGCAGATGGCTTGATTTCCGGGATTACCACTCATTATCCAAATACAATAAAGCCGGCACTTGAAATAATTGGTCGTGATAAAAGATACCAAAAGGTTTCCGGGCTTTATATAGTTACAACAAAAAAAGAAACTTATTTCCTTGCTGATACGACTGTTAATCCGGACCCAACAGCAGAAACCCTTTGCGATGTAGCTTTGCAGGCAGATGAATTTGTAAAGAACTTTGATATTAAACCACGCATTGCTATGCTTGCATATAGCAATTTCGGTTCTGCTCCCGGCATTACTTCTGAAAAAGTTCAAAAAGCTTTAGCTATGATTAAAGAAAAGAAACCCGATTTAATTATTGACGGTGAAATGCAAGCTGATACTGCAGTATCACCTGATATTATTCAAGAATACTTCCCGTTTAGTCCACTAAAAGAAGGTGCCAATGTGCTTATTTTCCCGAATTTAAATTCTGGTAATATTAGTTACAAACTTCTTCAAAGGATTGGTGGGGCGCACCTTATTGGCCCGGTGCTTCTTGGACTTTCGAAGGCAGTTCACGTTTTGCAGCGCGGCTCTGAAATTAATCATATTATTGATATGGTCGCTATTGCAGTTGTAGATGCACAACATAAAGCTGGAATTAATTAGTATAACAATCATATTGAGTTACTAATAGCTTTTATGTTTTTCTGTCATTCTGAGGCAAATATAACCTAAGACGTTTGCTTTTTAGTCATTGGATGACTGCCAATCATCCGATGACTTTTTTTTATTCTTTTAAATATCTCACCTTACGCATTCCCACTCTTGAGAGTAATGTCAAGGAGACAAGAAATTTATTATTGATAATTGCTTAAATTCCAAGTAGTCATCATTATTTGTAATATAATAATAAAAATTTAAAGAATTAAAGTGTTAAAATCAAGAATAATAC
>CAZCHH010000100.1:0-6575 GCA_964498585.1 uncultured Hyphomicrobiales bacterium | reverse complement strand
GCACCTCATTTTGTTGAGATGATAAGACAGAAATTGAGCAAAGATGAAGACTTTAAAATGTATGATTTATATCGCGATGGCCTTGTTATTCATACTACCTTAAATTCTTCAATTCAAAAATATGCACAGGAAGCCGTGGAAGAGCATTTTAAGGAATTTCAAGCTACTTTTCAGCGCCAATGGTCTTGGAGAAGCAATAAGGATTTATTAAACAGCTTGTTAACACGTGCTATTAAGCAAATTCCTGAATATCAAAGTGCTAATGAGTCAGAAAGAAAGATAATTGAAAATAAATATAAAAAAAACAAAGAATTTATAGATTCCATAAAGAATGCGTCAACAACTGTTCAAGTTGGGCTTGTTGTCATAGAACCGCGAACCGGAGCAATACTCGCAATGGTAGGTGCTTCACCCAAATTTATGAAAGAAAACCGCGATGCTAAATATTCTCTTAACCATATAACACAAATCAAGCGTCAGCCCGGCTCTACTTTTAAACCATTGGTATATGCGTCTGCCCTTCAAGAAGGAATGTCGCCTGAAAGTTCAGTTGGTTGCGGACCCTTTACTTACACTCTACCTTCCGGTGAAGTTTGGTCTCCGAGCGGAACACACGACTGTGCAGAAGGAGAAATGAAATCTCTTACTCAGGCATTGGCACTTTCTATAAACACTGCTTCAGCTCGTTTGATTACTGAAGTTACTACTCCAGCTAAAGTTGTTGCTCTTGCCAAAGAACTTGGTATTAAGTCAAAACTTTATTCAGTTCCTTCTCTTTCTCTTGGTGGAGGTGGCGAGGTTACTCCACTCGAAATGACCGCTGCTTTCATTCCTTTTGCTAACGATGGCATTTATACTGAACCTTTTGCTATAACAAAAGTTGAAGACAACTACGGCAATGTTTTATATGAAAATAAAAAATACAGCGTTAAAAGTGTGTTGAAACAAGATATTGTTCGCAATATGACCTATATGTTAAGGCAGGTAATTGAGCAGGGAACAGCTTGGAAAATCAAATCAATGCTAACCAATTTGGAAGCAGCAGGGAAAACCGGAACCACAAACGATTATGCAGATGCCTGGTTCATTGGTTACACTCCTCAGCTTGTTGCAGGGACCTGGGTCGGCTTCGACGACAGACGTATTACTTTCACTGGTGGGTATGGTTACGCTTCAGTTGCTGCAGCTCCTCTTTGGGGATTGCTAATGAAAAAGATTTATGCTGATGAAAAACTTCCTTACAAGCAAAGAAAATTCCCTTATGAATATAGAGATACAACCGTTGCTACTTTTGAAGGAAATACTGAAAATCAGCTGCTTGATGAAAATAGTCTGATTGAAGAAAAAGAAAAGAAAGATTATAAATTTCCAAAATTACCGAGATAGATTATGCTAAATCAACTAGAATTTACAAATGGAATGCAAATGCCAATTGGTGCAATGTATGGCGTAGGACAAAACTATGCCGCTCATGCTAAAGAAATGGGTGGTCAGGAATATTCAATACCGATTTTATTTATCAAACCTCCTTCTGCTTATATTCCGAGCGGAAGTGTTTTTAAGATACCAAATTATTCAAATAATGTTCATTATGAATGTGAACTTGTTGTCGTTATTGGAAAAGAATGTCTTAACGTAAAAGAAGAAGATGCCCATAATTACATAGCCGGCTACGCTGTCGGTTTGGACATTACTTTACGTGATTTGCAATTAAAAGCAAAGAATGAGGGCTTGCCCTGGGCAATAGCTAAAGGTTTTGCAGATTCTGCCCCAATTTCTAAAGTTGTTCCTTTTAATCAGTTTGAAGAAAATTATCCAATATTTGAAATTGAACTGAAAATTAACAACGAAGTTAAGCAGCGCGCTAAAACCGATGATTTTATCACTCCAGTAAATAAATTAATTGAAATTTTATCTGGAATTTTTTCACTTCAGCCCGGAGATTGCATTTTCACTGGAACTCCAAGTGGAGTCGGACCAATTCATAGCGGCGACAAACTTCACGCGGAATTAAAAGGATATGTCGATTTAGATATAGAAGCGGTGTAATTATTAATTATTAATAATTAATTATTAATTGAGTTATTGGGTTATTAGGTTATTTGGTTATTGGGTTATTGATAAAAATACTAATAACTAATGACCATAAACCGAAAACCATAAACTATAAACCATTAACCATAAACCATAAACCATAAACTACAAAATGCAAATAAAATCAAAAATTATTGAAGTTTTTAAAGGTGGCGGCTTGTATTCCATTGCCTCCCTAATTCAAAATATGATTTATTTCTTTCTTATTCCAGTTTATACTACATATCTTTCTACTGCTGATTATGGAGTAATCGGCTTAATTACAATAACAGCGGGTATAATATTAAACATTACAAAAATTCCTACTGCAACTGCTTTTGTTCGCTTTTATTACTCTCCGGAATACGAATCAAAAAGAAAACCACTTTTATTTAATTCCATAGTTTTTGCATTATTCCAATCAGGGCTTATTGCAGTTTTGTTTTTTTTATTTAGCAATAGCTTTGCAGAAATGCTTTTGGATTCAAATAAGTATAATATAATTATTCAAATATATTCAGTCATCATTTTTTTACAGCCACTCGAAAACATAGTTCAGGATTTACTGAAAATAAAAAAGAAAGTAAAACTCTTTGTTGCAATGCTGCTTTCAAATGTATTAATTACTACAATTCTAATTCTTGTACTTTTGATTTATTTTGACAAAGGTATAATGGCAATTGTATTCGGAACATTATTTACAACCATTTACCCAATCGTTTTTCTTTCAAAAGAATTAAAAATTAGCATTGAATTTAAATTTGATTTCAAACTTTTAAAATCGCTTTTAAAATATGGATACCCATTAGTTATTTCAGCACTTAGTTTTTTTCTTCTTCGAAGCGTTGACCAATATTTAATTAAATTTTATTTTGATATTTCTCAAGTTGGAATTTATTCATTTGGATATAGCTTCGGTTGGTTAATAGCAGTTTTTTTTGCTTTACCATTGAGCAGCATAATTGAGCCAATAATTTTTGAAATGGAAAAAAACAAAGAAGCTTTAATAGCTTTTATAAAAAAGAGTTCAAAATACATTTTCTTTGCTGGCACTTTTATTTGGCTTGGCTTGTCGCTTTTTTCCAAAGAAGTAATAGAACTGATGGCACAAAAGCAGGAATTTTGGGAAGCTATTCCACTTATTCCAATCATCGGTTTCGCATATTTATTCTACGGCTTGGTTTTTATTTTAAATAAAGGAATTGAACTTGCGAAAAAAACTTATATTATTTCCTATATAAATATTTTAGGTTTGCTTTTAAATATAATATTAAATTTAATTTTCATACCAGAATTTGGATTATATGCTGCATCAGCAAATCTTGTATTAGCATTAGTTTTTATATTGATTACAACTTCATTTTACTCAAAAAAGCATTATGGAATTTCAGTAGATTTTGCAAGTATTTTCATAATCTCAATAATTGGAATAATATTTTACTTGATTTCTCTTTTGTTTATCAAATTTAATTTAGTTATTTTTATATTTATAAAAATAGTGCTATTAGTATTATTTTTGTTCTTAGTATTTGTTAGCTTGTTTTCTTATGATGAAAAGAAAGCAGTAACTGATTTCATAAAAACATTGAAAAAGAAATGAAAACACAAAAATCCTTTTGGGATAATAATTTTTTTGCAGTATTAATACCCTTTCTACTGTTTGCTTTTGCCAGAATAATTATGGGCTTGCCGATGAAAGTTCCGGTGGTATGGCCCGATGAATATATTTATTTATTCTATGCCCAGTTTTTATCTGGTTTAATGGAAATGATATTTCTACCTGCTTCAGATTTAGTTGGTAGTTTCGGTTATCCTTTGCTGATTTCTCCTCTGTATGCTTTTTTCAAAGAACCGACAAATTTTTATAATTCTGTAATAATTTTTAATGCAATACTTGGCAGCACTTTATATATAGGAATTTTTTATTTGGTGAAAGATATTTTGGGGGCAAACAATAAGCAAGCAATGTTAATTGGAATACTTACATCGCTTTATCCAGCATTTGTGCTGCAATCAAATATGGCTTATACTGACAGTATTACGCCAGCTCTATTTGTTTTTACTCTTCTTACTTTTTATTACTGGGTCAAGAACAAATCGCTTTTTGCAACAATACTCTTTACATTAACCTGCGGATATTTAACTATTGTCCATATTCGCTTCTTGCCTCTTGTATTTACAACGATTTTTATAGTCGCATATTTATTATATTTAAAAAAGATACCCGTATATCAATTTGTAATTTTATTAATTTCTTTTGCTATAATTACATATTTAAATATTTCAATTGGCGATAGCTTGAATTTGATGATTACAGAACGGGTTGAACGTGACGATAAAATAATGTCAAGTTTGATTCAGGTGATTGAAGCACTGCTAATGATAATGGTTTTGTTCTTTACAATTTTCTTCATTGCGAAAAAAGATTATTTTTCTCTCGGAGCTATTTATATTGGTTTCTTCGGTGGATTACTTTTCGGCTCATGGACTGCTGCTATTGTTATACCAGCCCTTTATCTTATTTTCTTGATTATAAGCAAAGTAAATAAAAAAATAAATACTAAACAACTGCTAATTATTTCAATTTATTGTTTGGTTACATTCTTATTAGTTTACTTTACATTTCCAAACATTCATTCCGCTGGAATTGTATTTACTAGAATTTTATACTGGGTAATCAATTCATTTGGGACGCTTTATTACGCAGCATTTGCAACTTTTGGTTTATTCCTGATAGGTTTTTCTATATTATTCTACAGATTAATCAATAATGGCTTAGAAACCACAGAAACTCCAATTAGTCAAGATGGCTATATTTCAAAGAAATCAACTTCATTTTACATTAAAAAATTATTAGACAAGCCAGAAGATACTGCACTCTTTTTCTATTTGGTTTCTGCGGTCTTCCTGTTTTTTATAACTAAAACTACAACGGAATTTTCATTAAGCCATTATCGGGCAGACCACTTTTTCTACGGTAGATATATAGAAGCATTCATGGCTCCAATAATTGCCTTCGGAGCTTATAGTTTATTTGAATCAAGCTTTAAAAGATATTTTATTTCTATTTCTGCAGCAATTATAACTTTTGTGATTATAACTGCAAGTTTGGTTTTTAACTATGGGAATATTATTGATATAGAAGTTGATTTCAGAAGCTGTCTTAGTTTCTTTGTTTTACGTGGTCCTTTTGGAAATATTAATTTAATACTGTATGCTGCTATAGCACTAATAATCTCTTTCATTTTTCTTTATCTGATTAGAAAAAAATTATGGCTCGGCACCTGGTTTCTTTCTTTTGGTTTTATTGCAATAATCCTGTTTACATATCAATACGTAATCGTTTATCATCAGGAAGAAAAGCAATACCGCACCCAGTTAATTGATATAATGAATGATATAAATCCAAGTGAAACAATATATTACGACAGAGCAGTTAGGAACAGCTTTTCAGCAAATAGCTTACAATATCTTTTCCTGCTTCCAGAAAGAAAATTCAGATTTGACAAAACTTCAAATTTAAAGCAAGATGAAGTTAATTATCTTGTTTCTACATCAAGATATATTAATTATAAGAAAGATGCAATTTTGCTTGGAATAGAGCAAAGTGGTGAAGATTACCTTTGGCTTAATCCTTCTCCAATGCAGGACAGCATTAGAAAAACAAAAATGCCCTCTTACAGAAACCTTGATTTAACAAAAGAATTTGTCGGTGGTGTTTCAAATAAAGGATTCTTTAAAGAAAACTGGGTAAATGGTAAAGCCGAATTAATTTGTCCTAATAAAGAAAGTGATTCTACTTTAAGTATAAAAATTGTAATCGGTTCTTCTGATGAAAAACCGCATAATCTGATTTTATGGCTTAACGACCAGGAATACTTTAATCAAAATATAAACAAAGGTGTTTGGGAATACACCTTAAACCTAAAGTTAAAAGAATATCAAAAACTTCTTCATTTTAAATTTTTCAGTGATTTAACTAAAGATACAGATAACCGTCTGAATGGAATAAAATTAATTTCATTTATGCTCATTGATTCAAATCTATGTAAAAAAGAAATTAATCTTGATGATGAATTTGTTGAAAATGTTTCAAGTATTACTCCAAATATAAAGATTTTTGCCCGCAGAAATATTGATTGGTCATTATTAAATTTATCTGCAAACGATACAGTTTGTATCCCCATAACTATTAAAAATGTTGGGAATAATACTTTTTATCCTAATGGAAAGCATAAAATATTATTAAGTTATTACTGGCAGGGTTTCGTGTTTAAAGATACAAAATTTGAAAGCCCGGTTCAGTATCAAATTCCAAAAACCTTAAAGCCGGGCGAAGAAGTAGAAATTTTTATAACATTAAAAGCACCAAGCATTGAAGCAAAATATTTTCTAAAATTAGATTTATTTAATAAAGATGTATTTTATTTGGCATGTGCTAAATGTCCTGCTACCGCTAAAATGATTAATGTAGGTGTTAATGATATGTTTTTATTAAAGAA
>CAZCHH010000099.1:0-6769 GCA_964498585.1 uncultured Hyphomicrobiales bacterium | reverse complement strand
TATGTCATCTCCATTTAAATAAAGCAGTTCCTTTATTAGGGGGTTCGGAATGACATTTTCTTCTCTTAAGAACAACTTGCTTCTTATTCGGTTGAACAAATTGTAAAAAACTGTTTTATTTGGTATATATTTTGTTGTATATTTGTAAGAATAAATATGTAAAATAAAAGGAGAGATTTGCTCTTTCAGAAATGGACTATTATATATCGGCTTCATCATTTTTCATCATACTTGGATTAATTATATCATCACTTACAACAGTAATATCTTATCTTTCACAGGAAGAAATTAAACAAAACTTCGAAATTGATTCTAATAAAGCAAAATGTTTGCAATCTATCAAGTTGCATTTTGACGAGCTATTTCATAGTTCTTTTTTTATAGAGATTTCCTGCTATATAATCGCATTTACAGCATTAAATCTTTTTTTTACACAAAATAATTACTCTTGGACTTTTATAATTTCAATTAATCTTGTAGCTCTCCTAATAATATTTTTATTACGAACATTATTTCATAGTATATCAAAAAAATATGCAAATAACATTTCATTAAAAATCTGTCCTATCCTTGTAATTCTTTCTTATTTAATCAGGCCTTTTAGCTATTTGCAGGAAAAAATCGACAATAAAATATATGGTAAACCTCGCGAAGAGGCATTACAGGAGTTAAATGAGATGGTTGAAAATGCCAGAGAAGAGGGCTCGCTTGATGCAGGTGAATACAGAATTTTAAAAAATATTATGAAGTTCAGTGAAGTCTTTGTTTCTGATGTTATGACTCCGAGAACAGTTGTTTTTAGTTGTGAAGCAGACAAAACAGTAAGCGAAGTTTTGAGCTTGCCAGAAATTCAAATGTATTCACGTTTCCCGATTTGGGAAGGAGAATCTCTTGACGATGGAGTCATTGGCTATGTTCTTTCCAAAGATGTTATGCACAATGCTCTCGCAGGTAAAACTAATAAAAAACTAAGAGATATTTCAAGAGAAATACATTTTATACCTGAAAATGCAGAATTAGATAACGTCCTCGAACTCTTTCTTCAAAAACGGCAGCATCTTTTCCTAGTTGTAGATGAATATGGCGGAATTGAAGGACTTATCACAATGGAAGATGTTTTGGAAACGATTCTCGGTGTGGAAATTGTTGACGAACAGGACAAATTCGTTGATTTAAGAGATGTCGCCAAGCAAATGCGAGATAAACGCGTTTCTAATATTTTGCAGGTAGTTAACTAAATTTATATGATTCAAAATATATTAGAAAATATTTTAGATGAGAATTATATATTTGGATTTGCTGATTTAAATGGATTATTACATCAAAAATTCAGCGATTTCCAATATGGAATATCAATAGCCAGAAAATTAGATGACAACATAATTGATACTATTGCAGAAGGACCTACATTAGAGTATTTGGAACATTACAAGTTTATCAATTCTGAATTAGCTAATTCTGCAGAAAGAATTATTCTTGAATTGAAAAAAAATGATATTTCATCTTTAGTAATAAGTCCTACTATATCAGTTTCCTCAGAAAGATACAAGGAATTTATTGATAATTTAACTTATGATGTTTCTCATAAATTAATTGCAACGCGTGCTGGATTGGGTTGGATTGGAAAAACAGATTTACTTGTTTCAAATCGATTTGGTCCTCGGATTAGGTTGGTAAGCATACTAATTAATAAAGAGCCGGAAGTAATAAATAAACCAATAAATAAAAGCAGATGCGGAAAATGTAATATTTGTTTGGAAAAATGTCCTGCTCAAGCTGCAAATGGAATTTTATGGGATATTCATACTTACCGTGATAATTTTTTTAATGCAAAAAAATGCAAGGAATATTGCGAATATATTTCTCAAAAGCGTATAAATAAAAAACATCTGATATGTGGTATTTGTATGTCCATTTGTCCTTTAGGGAAAAAAATTAAGGAAATTAATCTCTAACAGGAAAATGAATAAATACTTACCGGATAGAATTTTTATAAATAAAATATTTTTTTCCCAGAACTATCATAATGCGAATAGATAATTATGAAAGGACTGGAGCAGTGAAATTAAGAGCTTTTTTTTACTTTTCGACTTTATAATGTCTAATTAAAAATAATTTGTTATTTTAACAATTAAATAAAAGACATAATTGATTAGATTATTAAACAAATTTTAATTATTAAATTAAAAAAATAGAATGAACTATTGAACTGAAGTCAGTATTGAATTTGCTAACCAGCGAAATTATTTAGATGAATTATTTAAAGTATATCCAACAATTCCAGAAGGTATAAGAGAAATAGACAATACTATTTGGAAACAAGTTGAAACTTCTTTCAATGAAAAGAATAATTTTGAGTTAATAAAAAGTTTATTATCATTAAATCTTTTTCCAATAAAAGATTCATATATTGCATATTTAAAAAGAGATAAGTCTTCTATTGAAAGAAATCCGGAAACTATTAACCGAATTTGTGGCAGACTTTACGAAATGGGTATAGAAAATATATTTTTAAAATGTAGTGAACCCAAAGAAACAAACAGACAAATTGGCCCACTTTTTAAAAGATGGATAAATAAAAATCCACTCGGTGTTCCTGTTTTACATAAAGATGAGTTTTTAAATTTAAAATCTAATTGTATTCTTGATGGTTCAGATTCAGAATTAATGGAATTTGCCAAAGAGATGTTAGGTTACCAAAGAGATAAAGGGCTTGATTTCGTAGCAAAATTTAACAATAGATATGTTATTGGTGAGGCAAAGTTTTTAACTGAGTTTGGCGGGCATCAAAACGCTCAATTTAATGATGCTATCGACACTTTGAAAGAAAAAAAAGTTAATGCTACAATAATTGCAATTCTTGACGGCGTTCTATATATTCCAACAAATAATAAAATGTATAAATTTCTTAAAGAAAATAAACAAAAATATAACATTTTAAGTTCATTAGTTTTAAGAGAATTTTTATTTCAAATTTAAGCAAAATGACAAAAAACCTTATTATAAAATCAGAAAATTTAGTTGCCTTAAATAGACTTTTAAACGATTACAAATTAAGTGAAAAAATAGATTTAATATATATTGACCCTCCTTTTGCAACTAACAACACCTTTCGTATTGACGAAAAGCGTGCAAACACCATAAGTTCAAATAATAATGGCGCAATAGCTTATACTGATAAGTTGCAAGGAGTTGAATATTTAGATTTTTTAAAAAAACGATTGATTTTGCTAAGAGAACTAATGTCAAACTCTGCTTCAATTTATTTACACATTGATTATAAAATTGGTCATTACGTAAAAGTTCTAATGGATGATATTTTTGGTATAAAAAATTTTAGAGCTGATATCACAAGAATAAAGTGTAATCCAAAGAATTTTTTAAGAAAAAGCTATGGTAATATTAAAGATATGCTCCTTTTTTATACAAAGTCTTGTGATTACATTTGGAATGATGTTTCTGCTTCTTATACCAAACAAGATATAAATCATTTGTTTAAAAAAGTAGAAAGTAATGGAAGAAAATACACAACTATACCACTACACGCACCGGGAGAAACAATAAATGGAACTACAAATTCAATGTGGAATGGAATATTGCCTCCAAAAGGAAGACATTGGAGAAGTTCGCCCAATGAATTAGATATTCTTGATAAAAAAGGATTAATTGAATGGTCTGCTAATAATGTACCCAGAAAAAAAATATATGCTGATGAGTTTATTTTAAAGGGAAAAAAGATGCAGGATATTTGGGAATTTAAAGACCCACAAACTCCACTTTATCCTACTGAAAAAAATTCTCTAATGCTTGAATACATTATTAAAAATTCATCAAATGAGGGTAGTATTGTATTGGACTGCTTTTGTGGTTCTGGCTCGACTTTAGCTGCAGCTCAAAAATTAGGACGAAAATGGATAGGCATTGACGAATCTGCAATAGCTATTGAGATTGCCAAAAAAAGATTATCTGCTTTAACCAGTTCATTATTTAACCAAAATGAATTTATTTTAATTTAATTTTTATTATTAAAATCAAAACTCTTACTATATTAGAACTCTAATAATTAAATTTTGTTTATCATAACGAACGAAGAATAGAACATATTTTATTTATTTAAAGAGTTACTGACGTTATACAAAAACAAATAAAATTTCTCATAACACTACTTATTTACTCTGTTTCATATAGAAAATGATATCAAATAAATTAAAATAACTCACAAATTTATTTGGGAGTTATGTGGTTATATTTTAATTTATCATTATTTCTTTTATTTCAGAACTATATTTATTACGAAATAAAAACTACGAAGGGTCAGGAACTCTGAATTCCAGAACTATCATAATGCGAATAGATAATTATGAAAGGACTGGAGCAGTGAAATTAAGAGCTTTTTGAATATCGTCTGGGTAATAAATTCTACTTAAAAATAATCCATTTGCAGGTGCAGAAGGGAAACAAAATTTTCTATCAGCTGCATCCATCCTTCGTTTTAATTCATCTAAATTGATTTTTTTTCGGGCAACATCAATCATAGCACCAACACATTGCCTTACCATTCCATAAAGAAAGCGATTTGCCTTAATTTTCAATTCAATATTATTTTCAAAAGTATAGCGCCAATCACAAATTATTATATTGCAAATATGATTTTTTACTTCATTATTAAATTTAGAAAAAGTAGAGAAATCTTTTTCTCCTAAAAAAAGCTTAGATGCAGCTTGCAGAAGCTCAAAATCCAATTTGTATTTAATATGATATGAATATTTACGAGAAAAAACAGATGGAACAAGAGCAATTTTATAAATATATTCTCTGGCAATAGCATCAAATCTTGCGTGAAAAGGGAAATCCAAATATTTGGCTTTTATAATTCTGATATCGTTTGGTAAATAAAAATTAAGAGCAGCAGCCAGTTTTTCTTCAGTAATTTTGATTTGTTCCTGATTAATAAAGGAGCAAACCTGACCGTATGAATGTACTCCTGTATCAGTTCTTCCAGCAGCAATAATAGAAAATTTTATTCCAAAAATTTTTTGTAAAGCAGATTCTATTTCTTGCTGAACAGAATTTTCTTTTTTTTGGCGCTGCCAGCCGAAATAATTGCTTCCATCATATTCAACTATAAGAGCAGTAGATTTTGTATCAGGAATAAGCATTGCTTTTCTTTGATTTTGATGTTTGTTGTAATTTCTTCAAATAATATAAATCGTTAGAAAAGTCAATAATATTTAAATGAGAGCCATTTGTTTCTTGCAAATATATATTTTGAAACCGATTGATTATATCTTGATTATCGGATATTTCGGCAATTTCTGTTAAAAGTTTTGTGAATTTGAATATAGAATTGTTTAATTCATTCAATATGGAATTATAGCTATTATCACTCTGGTTCAGGTGCTTTAAAGTGTAGTGCAAATTTTTAATAGATGTTCCACAAAAAATCAATTCATTAATAGATTTAACTAAATCAAAAGTAGCTCCAATTTCGAGTATAGTAGCTAAATCGTTGGATTTTCTTAAATTGTTTTCAGAAAAATCATTAAGAAAATCAATTACTTTTTTTGTATCTTCTGAAATAATCATTAATATTGAATAGTAGTTAAAACGGATTCAAATATTTTTTGTGTTTCTAATTTATCTGGAAGAATTTTGCCGGTAATATTCATTTGCAATAAAGAAAATTCATAATAATTATTTTCTTCAGATTTAAAAACAGCAGAAGAAGCTAGCAAGCCATTGGAATTAATAAAATCGTAATGAGCGAAAGTAAAAGCACCGATTTGCAAAATATTATAATCGCCAACAAGTTTTATCGCACCGGCAGACTTCTTTTGTCTGTTATCAAAACTTATTCTGGCAATACCAATAAGACCTTCATTTTCAAATACTTCATCAACCTGCGGAACTGATCTAATATATGAAAATGCTATTCCAAGAGAAAAATCGCTATTAGTTGCAAAACAAATAATATCCGAAGAAACTTTTTCTTCTACGTCAACAAAAAACCAATTCTCAGGAATATTAGCTATCATATCACCGTCTTTTGAGCGAATTAATTCTTCAGACATTGGGATTTGTGGTTTAGGACTCAGAAGAATTTCTGGTATTGCTTGCTGCTCTAACTTGTTTTCTTCTTTTACTATTATACAGGAATTTATAAGTAAAATAGTTAAAAAATATAAAATTGAAAATTTTAATATTTGTTTTTGCATCTTTTTGATTTTTAAAATTTTAAGCAAATCAACACATAATCTAATTTAATGTGAGTATCTTAATAATTTAATAAAAACGATTTTTTTGGAAAATTATTATAATAACAAAAATATTTTAACATTACTTGAATGTGTATACTGTAAACTTTCGCAAAGTAAAGAAACTTAATGGAAGTAAGAACCAGTCCTTCTGAACGAAGTGAAGAATTTAGAGAATATTTATTAAAAACACTATTCTCTTGATTCTTCGCTGACGTTGCCAATGACATCTTTTCTTGTCATTTTGGCGTATGCCAGAATCCATCTTGGGAAAGCAAGCTTGCTCATGAAGCATTTGGGCAAGCCCAAATGCTTCATTGAAATAGCTAAAATAGAATAGCTTTAAACTATAATAAAATAGATTTTTGACATTCTTACCAATGAGATTTTTACGTTTGTCTGTCATTCTGAACGAAGTGAAGAATCTCAAACCTCGTTTTAGCAATGACTTGTGAGATTCTTCGCTTCGTTACCAATGAGATTTTTACGTTTGTTGGTCATCCTGAACGAAGTGA
>CAZCHH010000098.1:0-6908 GCA_964498585.1 uncultured Hyphomicrobiales bacterium | reverse complement strand
AGCAAAGAAATTTCTTTAACTCAAATTAAAGAAATATCTGGCAATTCAGAACAAAACGAACTTTACTACAAAACAAATTCAATCTATTTAGCAAAAGCAAGTGCACATAACGAATCTGGATTTGGAATGTCAATTAAAAACATTCCAAACCCAGTCGAAAGCAATGTTGTTTTTGAATTCAGTTTAACTGACGAAGCAAACGCCGAAATACAGATTTATACTTCTACTGGCGAATTAGTTGCAAAGATTGGAAACCACGTTTATTCTGCTGGAATACACAGAATAAGCTTTGATGCAAGTAATTTAGCAAATGGAATGTATAATGTCGTGTTGAGTTCTGGAAGCAAGAAAGTTTCTTCGTTTATGATTGTGGGTAAATAAAAAAAAGACAGATGAACTCCACTTGGGAAAGAGGAGTTCATCTATAAGGAAGATGTGCCACACTTTCGAAGTGTGGCACTTCTTTTATTTCACAATAATACAATCCCTGGCGGGATAATTTGCATTATTTGTTGTGTTTTAGAGACGAAAAATTTTTCGTCTCTACGGTTGTTTTGTTTTGATTTTTGTAGAGACGCAATGCATTGCATCTCAACTATTGTATTCTTTATTCTAAAATCATTGGGAAGGAGATGTGTCACACTTTTGAAAGTGGAGTCCATCTTTTCTATCTCAGTCATACTATCAGCAAGCTGCTCGTATGACTGGCAAAGATGTCATTGGTAAACGAAGTGTGAAAACTCATATTGCTTTATCAACCATCGGGTTAATCCGATGGTTGATTAGATTTCACGTTACGCTTTGAAATGACTATTTTTAGAACTCCACATATTATATTTCTAAAAACAACTTGGTATAAGAAACTACTTTTTCACAAAACTTAAAGAATTTATCTCTTTGGGTTACATAATCATATTTTTCTAAAGCGTCTGTTCTGGCTTGCTTAGCAAAAACTTTTCTTATATCGGGATTCTTGTAATAGGAAGTAAGCAAATCAGCTAATGTATTAAAATCCTTTTGCTCGAATATTAAACCGTTCCTTTTGTTAGTAATTATTTCAGGAACGCCACCAGAGTTTGTCCCTATTACAGCCAGACCCGAAGCCATTGCCTCAATCAGCACCAAACCAAAAGTTTCGGAGTTGGAAGGCATAACAAAAACATCAAGGCAGGCAAGCAATTCATTCACATTTTCAATAAAAGGAATGTATTTAAAGCTATTTTGAAGTTCATTTGCTTCAATTTCTTTCAATAAATTTTCAAAATATTCCTTATCGTCAGCACTACCGCATATTACAAGGAAAGTGTTTTGAAGTTTCGCTTTAATGAATGACTGAGCTAAAATCTGCTGTCCCTTATGCTCTTCTATTCTGCCAATGCATCCGATAATGAAACTGTCTTGTGGTAATCCGAATTTTGCACGTAAATTCTGTTTATTATTGCTTTCCGGATTGAATTTTTCTAGTTCAATGCCATAAGGAATAGCTTCGATTTTTTCTTTTGGGAAAGCCGTTGTTTCGCTAAGTTCCTTTTTCATTATATTTGTAAGGACAATCGCAGCATCAAGATTTTTATACACCCAATTATGATAAATGTCTTTTTTGATGAGACCCGACTGCATTTGCTGGTATAAAATAATTTTGAATTTTTTTTTGCAGAACTTCCTTGCAAGTGATAAAAGTCCGATGCTTTCTGTTTTTCCAACAATGCAAATATCTGTTTTGTGTTTATTAAGGATTTTTGAGATTTTATAAGCAGAAAAAATATCTAAATATCTGAAATAATTTGGAATATTTTCTGTATTCAAATTATTTTTCTTTGAAAGCAAATCGGCTTTGCTGTCTTTTAAAGTAAAAATAAAATAAGGATAGCCCAAACCGCTGGCATCGGTGGCTCTTTTCACCATTTGGATTTCTAAGCCACCGAACCCGGGATATGCATTGAAAAAACAAAGATTCATTATTTATTATTAGAAAGTTTACAGTTATAATTATAGTTAATGTAGTTCAAAAATTGATATTCTGCGGCGCAGAAGAGAATCTCACAATCCAATTATTACATAGATTTTCTCAGTCATGCTATCAACAAGTTGTTAGCATGACTTTTGAAAAAACTCTTCTATATTTTCTTAAATATGGAAGAGTTACTTCATCTCATCCAATTCACGCTCGAACCATACAGTGAAGTTGAAAAAATGGTCTATATAATATTTCTGTTCGCTTTTTTCAAAATCTTTTAATTGGTTAATTGTATTAATGATTAATTGTTTTTTTTCTTCGCAGGTAGTTTTATTGATAACTAATCGAAAAAATCTAATTAATACTTTTTCAATAGGGAATTGCTTTCTTTTGGAAGAAATAGTTTTTGTCCAAGAATTAACAGAATAAATAAGATTTTCAAAATTTCCTAATTTGTAATGAGCAATGAACTCAAAAAGTTTGAACATAGAACTATTTAATTCTAATCCAATGTTTCTAAATTGTTTTTGAGTACATTGAATTGCTTTTGTATAATTCATACTATCAATGAAAGCCCTCATTATATTAAAATGAAGTTCAATATTTTCAATATTACTAAATATTAAACGATTATTTTCAATATAATTTTCGGCTTCAATTGCTAAACGTTCACCATCTTTATAACGTTCTAATTGGTGGTATAGAGTTAAAGTTCTATGATATTTTCTTTTTGTAATAAATTCTAATTCTTCTTTAGAAGCATCTTTAATGTTTAGAAATTCTTTCATTAAATTATTAAACAAACATTCATTTTTTATTAAGCTAAAAGAATATAAGAAATTACTTATTAGTTGTAAATATTCTTTTCGTGGAAATAAATATGGATGGTCATTAAATAAACTATAATGTTTAGATTGCAATTCAACTGAAGAATGGTAATCATGTTGAATAAAACTAATAATACCTTTTATATAAAAAGAAACACTTTTAGCTTTTACGCTTAAAATTTCGTCTTCATTGATTAATGGTGAATGTCCATAATTTTTTATAAAATTATTTAAATCAAAATTATAAGATTCCTCATTGAACTGATATTGTTGTAATTCGGCTTTTAATGTTAATAAATAATTCAAGTTCTTTATTATTTTATATATTTTTTCTCTTTCATCTTGAAGTTCTTTTAATTTGTTATAATTAATAATAAAACAATTTGTAAAACAAAGGGATTCTTCAATTTCAATAATATTCAGAATTAAATTAAATTCTTCATATTTATAAGCAAGATTTTTAGCTTTTTTAATATATTTTTCAATATTGCTGAATATATCTCGTTCAATCATTGTTTTTATAAAAAGAATATATTTTGTTATTATTTTATGAGAATTACTGTTTTTATGAAAATTTAATAAACATAATAATATTTTTTCAATTAGTTTTTCTTTTTCCTTAGTTAAATTTTTTACTATATTTTTATTTCCTAATTGCTTAACTAATAAATATTTATTTATTTTACCATTTTTTAAGATATGCTCATATAAAAAAGATGAGTTTGTTAGTAAATCTGACTTACTGTTTAAGTTTTTATTAATAAAAGCTTTTTCTCTTTGAGTTAAAGATGAAATTAAATGTTCTAATAAGTTTTCCATAATAACGAAATCCTTTTTTGAGGACATAAGTCATTGAATATTATATGATAAATTATATCTTCGATAGCCAATTTACTTAAATCTTTTCTTTTTTCCAAATATTATTATTAAATAAATTGTAAATAATTATAAGTATAATTATTTTACATGTATAAAAAAATGGACAATCTAATAAACCTAATCAATAATAGAACTTGTTTTCTACACATGCATAACTCTCTAATTATAAGATGGGGATTTCTTAATGTCTGATAAGTTGATTAAATATTATTTATTAAATGCAAATGATTAATTTGTTCTATATTAAATAACATAACAAAATATAATTTAACTAAATTATTTTTCACTATATATGGAGATTGTAATGTTAAAATCGTCTAAATTATTAATTCCAATAATCAAATTATTGATTATTTTTTTAATCAGCTTTGAGCCTGCTAAAACGCAAGATTTAAATTTACTATGGAGTTATAATGTATCTGCAGAAGCTGGAATAGGCCAAGCTGGTTCTGAAACAGATGGTATATATTTATATACGTCTTTTTCTACTTCTGGTAATTTCGCAAAATATGACCTTGACGGAAACTGGATTGAGACTTTCACTATTCCTGGTGCTAGTAATATAAAAGATTTAGCTTATGATGGTGAATATTTCTATGGTAGTACATCTATTGCAAATGCACCCATTTATCAGATGGATTTTACTTCGCATACATTAGTCGAATCGTTATCTGGACTTGATGTAGGAATAAATCATATTGCATACGATTCTGATAATGATGCATTTTGGTGTGGAGGCCTTTCAACGGACATTTTTAGATTGTCTCGTTCCGGAGTAGTTGATGCTGTTATTCCTATTACGATTCATAATGTTCCTATGATTTATGGTTCAGCATACGATAATTCAAGCGAAGAAGGACCTTTTCTTTGGCTTCATAGCCAGGAGTATTTTGGAATTAATTCTTCTATTATTCAAATTAATATTCAAACTGGCGAACAAACTGGTCTTTGGTACAATACTTTAAGCGATGCAGGAAATGATATAGTAAATCCATTAGCAGGTGGATTATTTAGTTCTTATAGTATTAATCCTGGTTATTTCACTGTAGGAGGACTTATACAAGGCGCACCAAACAAAATATTTGCTTATTCTGTGGCTCAAGTTGGTAATATACCTCCAATTCTATATGCTCCTTTAAAAGAAGAATACGGAACTTCAATCCAGCCATTGTTCCAATGGTATGGAGTTGAAAATGCAATTTATTATCAAATACAAATCTCTGAACAATATGACTTTGCCACAACAATAATAGACGAATCTTTAATTGAAAATAATAATTATAATGTTCCTCCTGAACAAACATTGAATGAAATCACTAAATATTATTGGCGAGTAAGAGCTTATTATGATGGAGAAGAAGTAGGGCCATGGTCATTGGGATGGTCATTTAACACAGATGGTATTTTACCAGCACCTGTACTATTTGTTCCTGATAATAATGCTACAAAAGTTTCATTAAAACCATATTTTAAATGGAGTAGTCATCTTGTAGCAACTGCTTATTACCTTCAAGTTTCATCAGATGAAAATTTTTCTGAATTAATTATTGATGAACCAACGCTTTCTACTAATGAATTTACTAGTGATAGCATAGAAATGAATACTCAGTATTGGTGGAGAGTGCAAATGCTCAACCCCTCAAGTATAAGTCCTTGGTCTGAAGTAAATTCATTTATAACTTATTCTGTTATAAATGTCGGTGATGGAACAGGGTATAATGGTTTAATGACATTTCCTGCACCTTACGGTAATCGGTACAATGGAGCAAAACATCAGTTTCTAATTCGTGCAGAAGAAATTTCTGCAGCAAATGGAAATGCAGGATGGTTAACTGCTATTGGCTTTAATGTTGCATCTATCAATAGCAGCTGGCCTCCTTGTAGCAATTTTACTATAAAAATAAAAAGCACCGATTTAACCGAATTAACAGACGTTTGGGAACTTGATGGTTTTACTCCGGTTTACTATCACGGATATTACCCACCAGTTCCCGGCTGGAATATTCATGAATTAAGTGAACCATTTTTCTGGGACGGATTTTCAAATTTACTTGTTGATGTTTGTTTCAATAATATTAATTATTCAAGCAATCAATCAACTTATTGGACAGAGTATTCATATAATGCATCTCGATATTATTATCAATACAACTGCTATACAATTTGTACATCAGACCCACCAGCAGCATTCTTATCTACTTATCGCCCAAATATAAAATTTATTTTAGATGATGAAGAATTGTTCCCTCCATATTTAGAAACACCATCAAAGAATTCACTTTGCGTGAATACAGAAACGCTCTTTGATTGGTCAGACGTAGAAGAAGCAATAAATTATAGGTTACAGGTTTCGGATACACAAGATTTTTCGAATATAATTATAGATATTAGTGAAATAACGGAATCGGAATATCAAATACCTCCTGAAAATGAATTAAATGAAACCACTCAATATTGGTGGAGAGTATATTCAAACGATGGATTAAAATTAGCAAAATCATCTGAGTGGAGCTTCATAACAGAAGGTGATTTACCTTCGGTAATCTTGTTATTACCCGAAAATGAAAGTATTGGACATGAGCAAATACAAGATTTAATTTGGGAACCAATTTTAGGAGCTATGAATTATCAGGTGCAAGTAGCAATTGATAGTAATTTTACACAGATTATTGTTGATAGCTTAACCGCACAATCTCAAATAACAATGCTCAATTTACCTTTAAATTCAACTATTTATTGGAGAGTAATTGCTCAAAACGATTGCTCAATTAGTCAATGGTCAGCAACTTGGAATTTTTCTACTGGTGCAATTCCGGTTGCTTATGCATATATTACTGATGCTACAAGCAGTAACTATGTTATAGGGCCTGTTTCATTCTTATTAAGCAATCCAGATTATTGTTTGCAAATTGCAGAGCAAGAAATGATGGATAATATAATAACCGGAGCATGGGGCGATGGTGTTTGGTATGGTATTGAGTATAATACAAATAACATTGTTTCAATAAATCCATTCAATGGAGAAAGAACATTTATTGGATATCTATACAATAATTTTACTGGTATTAGCTGGGATATACAAACAAATACTATGTATGGATTAGCATTTGTCGATGGCAATACTCAACTTTGTACGATTGATATAAATAATGGTAATCAATATTTTATTGGAACTGTTAGTTCAGGAAAACTTATTAATTTAGCTATATCTGCAGTTGGCAACCTATACTCAATTGGAGAAAATG
>CAZCHH010000097.1:0-7675 GCA_964498585.1 uncultured Hyphomicrobiales bacterium | reverse complement strand
TTATTAGGTTATTAGGTTATTAGGTTATTGGATAATTGGTTTATGGTTATTGGATTATTTCATCTTTTACTAATGACTGATAGCCAAATAGCAATTTTATTGTAAACGATAAATTAAGATGCTGCAGCGGCAGTTCTTTGTATATAATAATTGGAAATATATATTCCTGTTAGAATCAGCAATTCATCAGCAGAATTTGAAAAAATTTCGCCTTTTGTATATGCAACTGAAGTTTTGTAAGAAACCACAACTTCTTCATTTAGCAAAATATTCCACTTAGTATGCCAGAAATTATCGAACTCGAAACGATATTTATTTTCTGAATATTCAATAACGGCTTTATTTTTCCAGGAATCGTATTTAATTACAGCTATCTGTTCATTTGTTAAAGCATCAATGATATATGTTTCACTTTTCCAAAAGCCCCTATTTTCAAAAATATACTTTTTATTATTCAGCTCACCTTCAGTGTTGTTCCTAAATGTTTTGACTTTTAAGAAACCACAGGGAATACCACTTGCAAGCAGTTGATATGAGCTGCTAAAAAAACCTTTTTTCCAATTAATTAATGTGTTCATTTCACTTTTTTTTAAATATGAAATTTTTCAAATCCAATCATTAGTTAAATTATCAATTAAATCCATTTGCTTAATTGTGAAAGCAAGCACCTTTATAGTTTTTTCTAAATTTACAATTTCTTTGTTTTCGAGAGGTCTGTCTTTTCTGTCTTTGAAATATCTTTCTAAAACCGGGTAGCCACCAATTTGAAAATTGAATATTTCTTCAGTTATTGTTTCAAAATATTGAGTTTTATTTATAAACAGCTTATGTTCCAGTATTTTTTTATTTTTATCAGTTTTAAGTTTTAGTTTTTTAACAACGTTATTACCTTCACCTTTGAAATTTCCAATTTTTCTATAATCATCTTCATTTGGAATTTCTTTTAGTAAATGCTTTTGAATAAGTTCCCGCCCAATTTCGGAAAGTTTTTTGAAAACATTCAAATCATTTGTAAAAGGAATACGAGGAAAATCCATTTTTAGAAATTCAGAGTATTTTTGTCGATATGTCTTGCTATGCAATATTGCGTAAATATAAGCAAAAATCTCCATTGGACTGGGCTGATACAATGCAGAACAACACTCCTTTTTCTCCTGTATCTTTTTTATTCTTCCTTCAACAAGTTGATTCAAATTTTCAATAAAAACTATTTGAGTTTTAATCAGCTCTTCATCAAAATTAATTTTTCTTAGTGAAACAATAATTTCTTCAATCTGCTTAATTACTTTTTGCAGAATTTCAATTTCTGCTTCTAACTTGTTAATTTTAATTTGATTTACTATATTTGTAGAATATTTTGATTTAATAAAATTGCGAAAGTTTTTAGTAAAATTATCTTTTTTTCCATCTTCTTTAAAAAGGTAATCATTTCCATTGGAATTATTATTTCCATTGCCATTATAAGTGTAAAGCGGAAAAATGTAAGCACCAATAGGTATAATATGCATATCTGAATATGAGTCAGTAACGAAAGTATGTTCCCATTTCCGAGCCCCCTGACAACTCCTTACGGTAGAAATACCGATATTCTCTTTATCAAAATGCTGCATAACATTCAAACGGACGCGTTCTAAAAGTTCAGTATCCCACCAAATAAAACGTCTATCGAATGGTCGATAATTTATTTCTCTTATTTCTAATGGCTTTTGTTTTAAATTCTCAAATATTTTCTTCTTTTTTTCAATAAAGTTTTTAGATAAGTTATATTTATATCTAACATTTTGAATTTCATTGTTCTTTATAAAATAATATCTATCTCTAATTTCTTTTTCTTTAAATGAAATAAATAAATCATCATTAGAACTAACTATACCGACACTATTTAACTCAAATATATCTTTTAAAGACCAGAATTTTTCATATTTTTCACGATTTTCCTGATTTTGAGGAATAAATAAATAAAAAGGAGAATTGGGCTTTATCGCTGTAAAATCAATTGTATTTATTGAGCTCTCCAAACAAGAGAGGAATTTTTCTTTTCGTAAGCCATAAAAGTCTTTATGGAAAATTCCTTTTTCAAGTCCTTTTCTTTTAATAAAAATAGAAATGCAAACTCCCTGTTTAATGTCAAACACATTCTCGTCTTTGTTTCCTTCTGGAGTAGTTTCTTTTTTCAGTGAATTTCCATGCAAATCTATAAAATAAAGCTGGTCAAAGGTATTTAGCAAGCTTTGGCGCATTACCCTGAAAGTGGGATTATCAAGAAAAGAGTGATTCGTTATAATACCAACTATGCCTTGCTCTGTTTTGTCCATTTTATCCTGAGCAAAGCGAATGAATTTGACATAATCGTCCTGTAATCCTTTCGGATTGCGTTCTTTCAGTGCTTCGTTATCAACTTTGTAATAGTCCTTTATTTTGCTAGTAATCCATTCTCCATTGTTTTTTGAAGCATAAGAATAAGGAGGATTACCAGTAATAACCAAAATGGGAGTGTCTTTGACTTTCTGAGCGGTTTGAGTTTCCCTTGTAAGTTGTGGCAAAAAAGGTAAAACAACCTGCCTATCGACCGGCTCTAAAGTATTTGTAAGATAAACCTGCAAACGCTCTTTCTCCTGAAATTCGTAGCCGCTGTCTTTAAGAAATTGTGATAGCTTCAGATGAGCTATCGTGTATGGAGCAATAAGGTATTCAAAACCATATATATTTTTCAGGATATGCTCTTTTATAATCAAATCTCTTTTTAAGCTGCTTTCGTTTGCATAATTTTCTAAAATTAATTTAAATATTTCGATAAGAAAAGTGCCTGTACCCGTTGCAAAATCCAATACTGTAACCTGATTTTTGTCTGAAATACCTGTGGGAAGTCTAAACGAGCTTTTAAGAATATCATCAATAGCTCGAATAATGAAATTTACAACCTGAGGAGGAGTGTAGTAAACTCCTTTTGCTTTTCGCAAATTATAATCGTAAGTAGTAAGAAAAGTTTCGTAAAAATAAATGTATGGGTCGGTTTCAATTCCCTCGTCATCTGTAATTCTTTTATTGAAACTTAAATTCTGCTTTAAATCGAACCATTCAATATTATTTATAATTGAAATAATTTCATCAATTATCCATTTTGTTTCCTTGTATTCCGGCTTTTCCAATTCATCAAAGAAGCTAATCAATTCTTTGATTAACTGAAAACTTGCAGGTATAAATTGCTTAACGTTAATCACAGAAATCTTTCGATTTTCAGAATTTAATCCTGCAAGGAACAAACCGTAAACGAGCATCTGGGCAAATGCATCAGAAAATTCTGAAATAGATAATTCGTTGAAAATATGTTCTTTGAAAGCGTTGAAAAGGTCGAATAGCCGCTCTGTTTCTTTTTTCTCGACTTGTCTGCTTAATTCTAATTCAATAAAATTTTTCAGGTTTTTGCAACGAACTGCAAGTGCTAAAGCTAATTCCTGTGGAAAAACAATTTTATCTGGTATCTGAGAAAAGAAATTGTGTAGTAGTTTTTCAACTTTTCCAGCATTTTCTAAATTTAATTTAAAATCAGCGTTTTCTAAATCGGCTAAATTACAAAGCGACTCACGCTCAATAAAATCACCTTTAATCCAGATAAATTCAATATAGTTTGTTAGTAAAAGATTTGGAGATAATTCGCAGTATTTTTTTATTTGCTCCGATTTTAGAATTTTGTCAAGATTTTCTGATATTTTCTTATTTTCAACATACCCAATAATCGAATGATGTTTATATATTTTAAAATCGGGAGCACCAAACTTTTCCAAGCGTTTTGGTTCGTGGAGAATATTAATACTCGAATCCACAGAAGCAGCAGCATTTTGCAACAGCATTTCGAGAGCAGAACGTTTGGAGTGCTCTGTCAATTCGTCGTATGGAACGATTTGTAATTCTTTTATATATCGAGTAAAATTTAGCATTAGTTTATTAATATTGTTTCAATATGCAAATTTACAAAAATGAAAGCAATAAAAGAAAGAAATTAATTTGCATCTCAACCATCTAAACCTTAAGCAGTTCTTCCCAATTTGTAGTATAGCGTGGAGATTTCATATCTGCCCGTGTTTTCCAGTTCCGATTTGTGCCGGTAGCTGCGAAGCTAATTGTCCAAGCTCCCATTTCTTTATTGATTTCGTCAATTACATCGTTAATTATGTCCAATCGTTCCCTATCTTCTCTGTCGAAAAGAATATATTGATTTCTATCGCGTGGAACGATTCCGGCGAGCATAACGCCAACTTTCTGATACTGAAAGCCCTCGCGGAATATCTGCTCAACTCCTTTCATCGCATAGCTAATCATCTCTGAAGTCGAATCAGTTGGAAGAGGTAACTGCACCAGCACACCATTATGATATTGCGGAACGTCCTTAAACGGATTTGTTCGCAGAAAAACTGTTATTAGCGATGCGGCAGAGCGTTGTTTTCGCAATTTCTGTGCTGCTATGCTTGTAAAAAAGGCAACGGATTCCCTGATGTCTTGTTTGTTCGAAGTAAGTTTACTGAAAGAACGCGAAGAAATAATAGCTTTCTTTGGAGATGGCGAAGTTTCAAGTGTAATACAGGGAATGCCCCTAAGTTCCATTGCAGTCCGCAGCCCCATAACAGTCATTTTCTTTTTAATCCAGTTATCGTCTAATTGAATAAAATCATAAGCAGTTTTAATGTTATGGTTGTTTAGCAACTTCGTATATTGTCTGCCCACGCCCCAAATATCACTAACTTCAGTGCGTTTTAAAAATTCATTTACATCATCTTCGTAATAAATATTCAGAACACCTTTAAATTTTGGGTCTTTTTTAGCTATGTGGTTGGCAAGTTTGGCAAGGGTTTTTGTTTTTGCAATTCCAATAGAAACAGGTATTCCAGTCCACTGCTTCACAGTATTGCGTAAATCAGTTCCGTATTTTACAAGATTTCTGCTTTCAAAACCTTTTAAATTGAGGAATGCCTCGTCTATTGAGTAAATTTCCACATCCGGCGAATATTGCGACAGGCAGTTCATTACACGACAAGACATATCGCCGTAAAGCACGTAATTTGAAGAAAACACCTGAACGCCGTATTTTTTTACAATGTCCTGAACTTTGAAAAGCGGCTCACCCATTTTAATACCCAATGCTTTCGCTTCGTTGGAGCGGGCTACTATCATACCATCATTGTTGGAAAGCACCACTACAGGCACTCCCCACAATTTTGGATTGAACACTCTCTCGCAGGAAGCGTAAAAGTTGTTGCAATCCACAAGGGCTATTGGGTATTCCTTTTGTCGCATAATTTAATTTGATTTTAGCTTAAAGCTATCGGCTGTACATATTTTTTATTTTTTAAAAAGTTAACTTTCCAAAAAAATATTCAATTTGCTTAGGTAAGGTTCAAACTCAATAATGTTTTAAATGAAATTTACATTATATCATATATACTTAGAATATATCAGAAAGTTAATTATAGAAGTTCTTTAAATCTTTCAATACTGATGCCGGAACCCTTAATAATTGCACCCAATGTATAAGCGTTGATTGGATTTGCTCTTGGAATTGTTAATATATTCTCACCATCTGTCATTATAATGTGTTTACTTTGACGAATTATCCAAAAACCTGCTTTTTCAAATGCTTTTATTGCTTGGAGATGATTAATACCTGATACTTTTGGCATTTATACCTCAACTAATAAGTATTTTTCGTTCTTAATTAATTCATCTTTAACAGATAAATAATCTTCAATTGCTTCTTTTATATTTCCAATTGCTTCTTCTTCGCTTGCACCTTGAGATGCACAACCAGGCAAATCTTCACACCAAACAGAATAGCCCTCTTCGCTTTTTACTAATTTAATTCTATAATTCATAATTTAATCCCTATTCCAATTTAAGAAAAAACGTTTTCACAGAAAATATATTTTGGAAATATATGCTGGAAAATTCTGAACTCCAGAATTCACGTAGTTTGTTATTTCGCATACTTTTCATTTCGCAACGTAGTGAAGAATCTCACAAGTTATTGCTATCACAGAAATTGAGATTCTTCACTGTGCTTCAGAATACAAATTTTTGCAATAATCTGTGAAATTGTCCTTTACGAGGCAATTATCCCAACTCCTTTATTTTCATTACGAGGTCAGGAATTCTGAGTTTATAGTTTTCGGTTTATGGTCTTTTAATTTTCTTACGCTGTTCTTTTATTAAAACTTCTACAATTTACTGAAAAAATTGCTTTTATTTTAGAAAATTTTTTCAAAAAAGTTCGATTTTATTTGTTCTCCATAAAAGATAAGAAATGTATTTAATTTCAAAAAAAATTTTCGAATAAGATTAACTGCAATTTCATATTAAGTTTTAATGAGAAGAATTATAAGAAATTGCTATATTTGTATTTAGATGATGATAAATAAGAGAAAATGGTTATTAACTTTTTAAAAGGATGAAATTGAATATAATTTTTAGCATTTTACCGGTTTTAGTTTTTTTAATGGTGTTTAACTTATTGGATTCATATAAGTTAGTAAGGATAAAGACTATTTATCAGGCACTTCTTTGGGGAGTAGTAGCAGCCGGATTATCTTATGTATTTAATTTAGTTCTTAATGTATTTGTAGATTTTGAATTTAATAATTATGCTAAATATTTAGCTCCGTTTGTTGAAGAGATTTTAAAAGCAGTTTTTGTTTATTATTTGATTAAGAAGCACCAAATTGGATTTATGATTGATGGAGCGATTATTGGATTTTCGATTGGGACGAGTTTTGCATTTTTAGAAAATATTTTTTATATCAATGAATTAGTTACAGATAACACATTTGTATGGGGTCTGCGTGGTTTCGGCACTTCTATTATGCATGGTGGAACTACGGCTATTGTAGCAATAATTACTATGCTTCACACTTCAAAAAAATTAAAATCAACTTTAAAAGCAATGATGCCCGGCTTATTAATTGGTATGCTCATACACTTTTTCTTTAACTCTTTTATTGTAAGCACATTAGCTACCACTTTAATCACATTTGTTACTGTTCCAATCGTTATAATAATTACATTCAATATAAGTGAAAGTTTGTTAAGAAATTGGTTGGAAGTTGAATTTCATACTGAATCAGAATTATTGCTCGCCTTAAAAAATGGTAGATTCTCAGAAACAAGAGCGGGTGAATATTTTCACAGTATAAAAGATAGGTTTTCACCAGAAATTATTGTCGATTTACTCTGCTATATTCAATTATACTTAGAACTGTCTATCAAGGCAAAAGCTATTTTAATGCTAAACGAATTAGATATTGAATACGAAAAAGACGAATCAATAAAAAATAGAATTACCGAATTTAAATTTTTAAGGAAAAGTATAGGGAAAGTTGGTTTAATTGCATTGAAGCCAATTCTTAGATTTAGCAAACGCGATTTATGGAAAATTCATTTGCTTGAGGAATAAAGTGTTTTTAAGTGTATATATAATTTTTCCTAATTTCAGAACTCCAGATTTCTCATAGTTTGTTATTTCGCATGCTTGTCATACTGAATTCCCTGATAAAGCAAGACCTTTATTTAAAAGGAGATGATATAATGTTTATACTGTCATTCTGACGGATGTCAGAATCTATCTTATTATTGTTCAACGCTATTCAATTTTAGCTATTTCAATGAAGCATTTGGGCTTGCCCAAATG
>CAZCHH010000096.1:0-7848 GCA_964498585.1 uncultured Hyphomicrobiales bacterium | reverse complement strand
ACTTCGTTCAGAATGACTGTGTTAAGTTATGTCATCTCCATTTAAATAAAGCATATGCTTTATCTTGGGGTTCGGAATGACAAGAAATGTTTATCAGGTTTTCAATGAATAATTACATAAGTTGTAATAAGTTCTTGTAATATAAAAATAATATAAAAAAGTATTTAAGTTTTAATAAGGGCAAAAAATACACCTCCCCTATCCCCTCCTTGTTAGGAGGCGAACGCTTAAAATACAGAGCTGTTCTTGTTCCCCTCCTAACAAGGAGGGGCAGGGGAGGTGTAAAAGCAGTTATTAAAAAGTAGTGTTTTCAAGAATATTAACATATTATCTTATTCATAATGCACTACTACTCTATATTTACTTTATTTTACCTATTTGGAGTGTTAAGTAAAAAGTAATGACATAAAGTTTATAAGATTAGAAAGTTTTGAATTTAAAATTCGTAAAGTTTTGGTTGTAAGAAAAAAAGATGTAATAGGTAACGTAGTCAAGAAGGACTGATAAAACAAAGATAAAATAAGTAACTAAAAGAAGAATATTATAAATTAAAAAATTATATTTAAAGGGAAAAAAATGGATTACGCTGGAAGTTCAGATATTGACCATAGAAAAGTAACTACGTTACGCTTACAGGAAATGAAGCAAAACGGGCAGAAAATCTCCTGTCTGACAGCTTATGATGCTTTAATAGCAAGAATCTTAGATGAAGCCGGAATAGATTTAATTTTAGTAGGAGATTCACTTGGGAACATTTTTCAGGGACTTGCAACTACTATTCCAGTAACACTCGAAGAGACAATTTATCACACAAAAGCAGTAGTCCGGGGTACTCGGCGGGCATTAGTAGTTGCGGATATGCCTTTTATGACTTATCAGGTATCTCCTCATGAAGCGTTCAGAAATGCCGGCAAGATAATGAAAGAGACCGGATGCGCTGCCGTCAAGCTTGAAGGAGGAAAAAATGTCGCCGAAGCTGTTAGTGTGATGAACGAAGCCGGCATTCCTGTTATGGGGCATTTGGGGCTTACTCCGCAAAGTATTAATAAATTCGGGACATACAGGGCAAGAGGTGTTGAGCCAAAAGAAGCGGAAGACATTTTTAACGATGCTATACTTCTCCAGGATGCAGGCGCTTTTTCGATTGTTCTCGAAAAAATTCCACTCGAATTAGGAAAGAAAATAACTGAAGCACTTAAAATTCCTACTATCGGCATCGGAGCTGGTCCTCATTGCGATGGACAAATACTTGTCTATTCTGATTTACTCGGTTTGACAGTCGATTTCAATCCACGCTTTGTTCGAAGATATGCTAATCTTTATGAGACTATCAAATCTGCTTTTCAGAATTTTTCTGATGATGTTAAGCAAATGGCTTTTCCAAGTAAAGATGAAAGCTATTAAATTTTGATTCATAATTAAACAATAATTTTTAAACTATTTAGTTTTATTTTGAATGATTAATAATAAAAAAAAATATGAAAAAAATAAGATATATTGAATTATTCATTAGAAATTTTAACAAGAAAATAGTGCTTTTATTTACTATTTTATTCACATTTTTTTATTTTTTAATATCCTGCGATAGTAATATGATTGATGGAAGCAGTGATGTAGTTTTCCCTGATTCCTTAGTCAGTTTTCAAGGGCATGTATATCCGTTTATTAAAGAAACCTGTTCTTATCAGGGATGCCATAGCGACGAAACTCAGGCAGGAGGAAGAAGAATTACCGACTATTTCTCATATTTTGAAACAAGTAATTTAGGTTTAATTATTCCATACAAACCCGATAACAGCTTGTTAGTTCAAAAAATTGAAGGTACTTCGCCTCACTTAACTTATGTTTACTGGAAAATAAATGACAATCAAAAAAAAGGTATCCGTACCTGGATTGCTGAAGGAGCTAGAAATAATTAACATATATCAATAATATTTTATTAACCAAATTATGGAGTTTTAAATGAAAAAATTCTTATCTCAATCATTATTTGTTTTATTCATTGCAATTCTTCTTGGAAGTTGCGGTGAAAAGACAGCAGAAGTCGCAGAAATCGGCGAAAAGAAAGAATACAAAGACGCTATTCTTAGCTTTTCTCTTAATTATCCCGGAAACTGGATTATGCGCAAAGCTGATGGTAGAAGTTTTGTTGCTTATTCACACCCTCAAGGCGAGCAACGCTTCAATCAACTTGACCAGGAGGGAGTTCCAGCTGCAAAAATATTTGTTTATGTTGTTGAACTAAAAGATGAAATCACTCTTGATTATATCATTAATAATAAAAAATATAAATTAGATTATTCTGCTCCTGAAAATGTTACTATTGACGGAACTCCAGCAATAAAAGAAAAATATCAGTTCGATTTAGCCGATGGCGTTTTTAACGGTGAAATTTATTACGCTACAAAAGATAGCATAATGGCTACAATTATTAATTTTGAAGCTTTTGCCGGCACTTATGAAACCTACAAACCAGCTTTCGACGAAGTTATTAATTCAATGAAACTTGCTTTTAAGCCCACAGCTAAACCTGCTGATACTACTACTGTTGTTAGGCAACTTCCTTTGCCTTCAGAAAAGCTTACAAGTTACAAAACTGATTTCTTTACAATAATGATTCCGGATAATTTCGATGTGAAAAGCCCCGCGCCCGGCAAAAATGTTCTCAAATCCTATCAGTTTATTGGCGAAAGAAGAGCCGATTGCGAAATCAGAGTAGATGTTATTAATCCGGGCAAACAAAAAGATTTGAAAAAAATTGCTGATGGTTTTAAAGCAACTTATAATAACTCAAATCCAACATCAGCAAATTTTGCAGGGAAAAATGCATATATGTTCCAATATTCACCTATTGCTAATGTGCTAAGCCAGGTTTACTTAACGATGAGCGGTGATAAATTATTCCGCGTTACTGTCAACAGATATACTGGCAAAGGTATGGTTACTATTGATGACAAAGAATATGACGAGGCAAAAACTTACGAAACTATTTTCAAAAAATCTATTCAATCATTTAAATTTAATTAACCCACCACAAACGCAATTCTTTCTTGAGACGCTGGCAGGGCTGATTCGTTCTTTTATAAAAAAAACAAATACAATTCACTTCTTCAGAAACCAATATAAATTTGTTTAAAGAACATCAGCCCTGCTCCTACCTTTATTTAAAAAATGATTTACCCGGTGCTGTTTTCAAATTCATTTATTTTCAAAAACAAGTTCGTCATTTCCCGCAAAACAAAAAATCCCTTCTGCTGCTTTATCAATAACCTTAAAAATTCCTCGCTTTTCTTCAGAAAGATAAGTTTTATCAGAAAAATAAGAATAATTTTATTTAAAAATACAATTCCATCTTTCAATTTCATTTTACTCATTAATTAAAATCGAAATTTCATCATCAAAAGTATAAATCTTATACTTATTTAACATATTCTCTCTTTTTTTTATTTTAACTATAAATTTTATTATTTTATTATATATACTTCTTATAATATTATTTATATTTACCAACATATTATTAATATTTTTTATTATTTATTTTATTTATATTATTATTTTATTTATATTTGTTATTATAGTATTTTTATTTTTTATAATTCTCTTTTGTTTTATTATCTTTAAATTAATCAATATTATTATAATTAAATGAAAGATAGCTGTAAAAAAACAAAAGATATTAGTAATAAATTGAAAAAATATAATAAAAAATTTATAGATTATAATGAAAAAACATAATATAATAATATAAAACTTAAAGAAAATATTAAATAAACAAAAAGTAATAGCAATAAAATAAATGATAATAGTAAATAATAAAAAGATAATTATAATTAAATGATAGATTTACTATTCTATTGTTCTTTTTTATATTTTTTAAATCAATTTTTAAAGGATTTTTATGTCGAGAATTAATTCGAACAGGAATTATTTAATAACAGATGCCGGGCTTTGTTTGTTTGTCTCTCATTTTCATTCAATATTGCTTCGCGACCAGGCAGATTTGCTCGAATTTGGTATAACGGCAGATAAAATTGCTGATTTGAAAGCATTGGGAGATGAATTTGAAAGGATTCCACAGGATACATTTTATGCAGCAGATGTGATGACTGCAACAGAAGAAAAGAATGAGAAAGAAGCGGCTTTGAAAAGCACTATGCTAAAAATGGGCAGGCGTGTTGCATTGAAATGGGGCGAAAAGTCAAGTAAATATGAACGTTTCGGAATTACTGGAATCAACAAATTTTCTTATGCCCAGCTTCTGAGCAGTGCAAGGGCTGCTATTTCTTTTCTGAATGAAATGAAAAGCGAACTTGCCGAAACCGGTTTAACGCAGCAAATGATTGATGACTTTGAAGAAATCTGCAACGATTTTGAAAATGCGAAAAACAAGCAGACAGAATTGAATGAATTGCGTGTAAATAAGACCGCTGAGCGAATTAGCAAAGGAAATGCTCTTTTCAAAATCGTTAGTAATTACTGCAGCATAGGTAAAACTTTGTATGGCAAAACTGAACCTGCAAAATACAACGATTATCTAATTTACAGGAAAAAACGCAGAAAAAAAGATAAAGCAGAAGCGGATTTGAATGATGCTGTTTCTGACTGACGGCAAAGAATAAACTAGTAGGTTTTCATTATAAACTATTTTTATTTGTCACTCCTCACTTCGTTTACTAGTAACATCTTTACGTTTGTCCTACAAAATCTTCGGAATCTTCCCTGAGTTTTGAGTTCTGTATATGTAAAAGTTGTATTATGAGAAAAAGAATACAGCCCTTTAATCTCCTCTCAAGAGTTTTCTAATAACGTGGGAAAATTTGCTTCTTGCTTTTTTGCTTTGTTTTTTCGATTAACATTTTTGAGGTATTTTCAACCAGCCAATCAAAAACTTCTTTCTTTAAAAAACTTTTCTGGCAAGAGGGAGCTTGATTAAGAAAATCAATTATAAAAATCTGAGCATCTTTCAAAGCAAATTCAATAGCATTAAAATCAAAGTCAAATAAAGTTGAAATTTTTACTGAATATTCAATCATTTGATTTTTCAAATTTTCAGGAAGTTCAGAAGAATTTGATGAATAGCGTAAATGATGGGGCTTCATCGGATTATATTCTGTAATTTTTGTATGTTTTTTTCCAATGGTAAAACAGCGATAGTAATTATCAAAATTTATACATTCCTGCAAAACCATCAGATTGTTGCCGGTATTGTCGAAAGCAGCAAAGAATTCATTTTTATTGTATATTTTAAACGAATTTTGCAAAGGAGTATTATAATTGGGTTTAATAAAGGCCGGGAATCCGATATAATCGAATATTTTATTCCAATCAATAGGATAAATTAAATTTTGGAAAGTTTCAGAGCAAGTCCCAAAAGGATGCTCTTTTGAAGGTATAATCACTGTTTTGGGAACTGGGAAGCCGTTTATTTTAGCAAGAGAATTGTGCAAAAATTCATCATCTTCAGTAGAAAAGAATGGATTGTTCACTATTTTTACGTTACTTAGTGCAAATTGTTTAAGCAGCGAACGATAGAACGGCACTTCATTTGATACCAAATCGAATATAACATCGTATTCATTTTTACTGTCATAGCAGCAAGGTCCAACTTTTGCGTTTTCAGCAACGACTTTTCCTGCTCCTATTTCATTTATATAATTACAGACTGCTTCTGGAAAGCTCTTTTCCATTCCAAATAATAGCCCAATTGTTTTCATACTGAACTCCGAAAAAGTAAAGAAAATAATCTTTATTACCAATGTAAACACGCAAAAGTTGCTTTTTTAGTGTTTCAAAATTTTTTTACTTTTCTATTCATAAAATATCAAAAAAACTAAGAATTATTTTGAAGTTTTTTCAGTTGCATTCAAATAAAACTTTGGATTTAGATGTAAAAAGAATTGAATTTTATTATTATTTTCAAATTTTAAATTTTAATTTTGAAAAAAGTATAAAAACAATTTGCTTAGAAAGAAAAAAAGAAAGTAAAGAATGCAAAAGAAAAGTAAAAAATTTGAAACAATACCGGAAATGAAATATATAGTTGAAAAACCACCGACAGGGGATAGAGTAACGAAATTTCTTGAGATTTTTGCATCAGTTTTGGAACATTCAAATTATAGAATCGCGTTGGAGCATTACATTAAAGTAAGTGCAAAATGCGGTAGATGTTCAACTTCCTGCCATGTTTATCAAACCACACAAGATTTAAAAGATATACCTTGTTATCGTTCAGAACTACTTTTAAGTATATATCGCCGTTATTTTTCACTTGAAGGCAGCATATTTGCAAGGTTTTTCGGTGGCTTTGAGTTAACCGAAGAGCATATAGACAAAATGGCTCATTCTTTTTGGAACTGCACAGCTTGCAGGAAATGTGTTTTAGAATGTCCTTCCGGAATTGACCACGGCTTACTAACACATCTTGCACGCTATATAATGGCTGAAATGAACCTTGTTCCACGAGCGCTTGTTATATCCACACGAGAACAGCTTTATGGCGAAACAGCAAATACCTCCGGCATTCCACTAATTGCATTAAAGGACTCTTTGGAATTTCTTGAGGAAGAGCTATTAGAAATAACCGGAGTTGAAATAAAATTTCCTTTAGACGTAGAAAATGCCGAATATATCTTTTTTGCACCTGTTTCTGATTTTATGATGGAAGCAGATACTTTGATGGGTATCGCAGCGGTGCTTCATGCTGCAGGTGTAAGCTGGACTATCGGCTCACAATATTTTGATGCTATTAATTATGGACTTTTTTACAGCGATTTAGTTCTTGGAAGAGTATTAAGAAAAATGGAAGAAGAAACCAAACGGCTAAAAGCGAAAAAAGTGCTGATAGGCGAATGTGGACATGCAAGCCGTAGTGCCACATTTCTTAAGACTTATTGGCGAGGTGAGGATTGTCCCGAAATGCTTAATATTATGGAACTAACACATAAACTTTTAAAAGAAGGGAAAATTAGATTAGATGCTAACAAGGTTACTGAACCAATCACATATCACGACCCTTGCAATATTGCAAGGCAGGGATGGATTATAGAGCAGCCACGCGAGATAATCAGGGCTTTTTCTAATAACTTTGTTGAAATGACGCCCAATAAAACTGAAAACTATTGCTGCGGTGGCGGTGGTGGTACTGTTTCGATTGATGAAATCAGAAAATACAGAACTTTAGTTGCCGGCAAAGCTAAAGCAGAACAAATTAAAAAAACTGGAGCCCATTACGTTATCGCCCCCTGCGCTAATTGCAAAAAACAATTTCGTGAGCTTATGGAAGATAACAAAGTTGAAGGCGAGCTTGTTGGATTGCATGATTTAATTTTAAAAGCCATTGTTTTTGATTAATTGTGTTCGGTATTGAAAAAATCAATTATGGAAATAGCTAAATTTTATGATATTTTAAAAACAACTAATCTGAAAAATATTCGTATTGAATTAAAAGAATTATAAATAATTTGTTATTTTTGAATATCTGTAATAATTTTTTTGGAGTAAATATGGGAAACAATTTCAGCAAATCCAGTTGCTCAAATGCCGTTTATGGCTTAGGATTTATTGGAGCAGTTATCTACTTTATATCAACTGCCACATCGTTTTGGGTAGGATTATTAGGAATCATAAAAGCTATTTTCTGGCCCGCATTCTTAGTATATGAATTTATGAAATTTTTGAATATGTAAAATTGCATAATTGAAAATATTCATTTTTATTAGTAAGAATAATATTTCGTCATACTTTTTAACTGTAGGGAACAGGCATTCCTGTTGCCTACAGTTTCCAATCTTATTATTCTCCTCTTGAGAGTAATGTCACGAAGATAAGAAATTAATTATTATGGATAAT
>CAZCHH010000095.1:0-8051 GCA_964498585.1 uncultured Hyphomicrobiales bacterium | reverse complement strand
ACATTTGGGCAAGCCCAAGTGCTTCATTGAAATAGCTAAAATTGAATAGCTTTGAACAATAATAAAATGGATTCTGACATTCACATTTAGTTATGTCATTTCCATTAAGATAGGTCTATATTTGATTTTTAGTTCTAAAAGCAGAGAAACAAATCTTAATTTTTTTTGGGAAAGAAAAAACATCTTTAAATTTTAAAAGTAAAATCTCGATAACTTACTCAATATCTGATAATTTTAATATCTGTAATACCTGAGGAAATTTGAATAAAAAACTTTTTTGAACTTGATAAATAATTTTTCGAGCGAAAAACATCATCATCAAATTTACTGAAATCGGGGAATCGATGGCTGGAAAGGCCTGAAGTAGTGGAAATTTCAGCACCAATTTCTTTGGGAATCATAATTCTAATTTTCGAAGCAGCTGCATTTATAGAAATATTAGTAGTGTCATATTTAGCACCGAATTTCATAACAATTTCGGAAGCACCGCAATTCAGTTCCATTTTTTTAATTTTATAAGCTGTAAAATCAGCATCAAATTTTACAGCACCAATATTGAAATCGAAATCCCAAAGCGGTTTGGAATTTAATTTTATTGATGCTTTTCGACTGTTACTACTCTTTTTTAAAAGATTAATATTCAAATTTGAAGGAAGCTTTAAGTAAACGGTTTTCGATTCTGTATCCGAACTTAAATTAAATTCGTCAAATTTACTATTAGGTTTTACTTCAATAAGATAGCTACTTGTATCTTTAATAGAATATACGCCAGCGCCACCATCAATAACAAACTTTGCAGTATCGAACTGATTTTCATAAGATTGAGTAAACGTTTTTCCTATATAATTGTTTGTGTCCGAAATGTCAGCATCCCATTGCCACTCTTTATTGTTATCAATATTGAAAACAATATTATCAGTAAAATACTCGAATCCATTAAGCATAATTGCAACTATAAAAAAAGCTAATACTACTCCGGAAAGAGCTGACATAATATTTTTTATTAAATCAGGTATTTTTAATAATGCTGTTCCCCAGATTACAAATAAAAGAGGCCATAGTCGGAAAACAAACATCAAATTAAGGTTATTATACAGTTGGTCACAAAGAAGCAATAAACCAATACTTATAAGTAAGAACCCCCAAAATAAAGTTCCTTTTTTCCCATTTTCGTTAATTTTACTCATTTTATTTTAAAAATTAATGTTTGAATTGTTATTTGAGCGAGAAGGAAGCTTTAAAAGTACAAGGATACCAAGAATAATAAGGAAAACAGGCCAAATGTTACCTAAATCAAACCAAGGGAAAATTTTATCAATGAATATAAAACCACCTAATATAATCAAAAAAATACCTGCTGCAATTCTACGATTTTCACGTTTGTTTTGCCGCTCTATTTCGTAAGCTTCAAACAGTGTTTCATCAATCATCTCCGGTTGCACTTCTTTGATTTGTTTTTCACGAGGAATAATTACCCACAAAATTAAATAAATTACAATACTGGTTCCCCAAGCTAAAGCAGTAATTATAAAAATTGCTCTTACAATTACAGGGTCAATTTCAAAATATTCTGCTAATCCAGAAGCGACTCCTGCTATTATGCTGTTCTTTTTTGTCCTATATAATTGCTTTCTCATTTTTGCCCTTTCCAAAAAATTCTTTTATTTTTATTACGAAATTTAAATATAATTAGTTTCATTTTTATTTAAATTTTCTGACGTTTGTAAAAATCTAATGTAATCAAAATTCATTTACAGTTGAATGGCTAATTTGTATTTATTATTCCGATTTTAATGTCATTATGAACCCCAAAATGAAGTAAGAACTTTATTTAAATAGAGATGACATAATTAAAACTGTTATTCTGAGCACAGCGAAGAATCCAGAATATTTCCTTTAAACCACTATTCTCTGGATTCTTCACTTCGTTCAGAATGACCGACAAAAAAGATGTCATTGGTAATCACTGATAAAAAAATACCTCTATTTAAATGGAGATGGCATAACTTAACACTGTCATTCTGGAGAATGTCAGAATCCATCTTATTATTATTCAATGCTATTCAATTTTAGCTATTTCATTGAAGCATTTGGGCTTGCCCAAATGTTCCAAGTGAGCAAGCTCACTTGCTTTCGCAAGATGGATTCTTCACTTCGCTCCGAATGACAAGTAAAGACGTCATAGCTGAGCACCTGATACAGCGTTAACATTATCAGAGGATTTAAAAGGACATTACATATATTTTTCAATTTTCTGTCAACTGTTAAAGTATCGCAATTTTGCAGGTTTTAATTCCACTATGATTGAAATTAAATCATCTTACAATTTCCTTTCAATTTTTTTAGACCTAAACGTGCAATAGGTGTATCTTTAAAGAATTCATCAAAATGCTCATCGTCCATATTCAATATATTTTCTTTTGTGAGATTTGAAAGAACCTTATTTAAATCGAAGTCATTGCATAAAGATATTTTTGCTTTTTTATTCCAAGGACAAACTTCCTGACAAATATCACAGCCGTAAATCCAATTTTGTAAATTGTCCTTAATATTTATAGGGAATGAATCTTCTTTAGATTCAATTGTCCAATATGCTATACATTTAGATGAGTCAATATTTCTATTTTCAGTAATTGCATTAGTGGGGCAGCTTTCAATACATTTATGGCAATTTCCACAGTAATCAGGGCATTTTGTATCTGGAGATAAATCTAAATTATTAATAATAATTCCAAGAAAAATCCAGGAGCCGTATTCTTTAGTAATAATCAAGCTGTTTCGACCTTGCCAGCCGATACCTGCTTTCCGTGCAATTTGCTTTTCAAGAACAGGTCCTGTATCAACATAGATTTTGGATTTATAATTACTAATTTTTTCTTTTATAAAAGAATCAATTTCCCGTAATTTTTTTAAAATAACTAAATGATAATCTTTTATTAAAGCATATTTAGAAATTCTTATCTCTTTATTAATATTATATTTATAATTATATGGAATAGCAAATACGATTACACTTTTAGCTTCAGGAAGGATATTTCTTAAATCGAAACGTTTTTCGAGATTTCGCTCTAAAAAACTCATTTTATAATTATAATTAAGTTCAAGCCATTGCAAAAAAGAATCTGCTTCGTCAAAATATGACATCTCATTAGTTACTTTGCAATTAGAAAAGCCGAGTTCCAATGCAAAATCCTTAATATCTTGTTTTAAATTTTCCAAATTAAATTTCAAAAATATTCTTAAACACAAAATAAAATTACAAAGGAATAGGATATAAATAAAATATTGATTTATAAAAAAAAATGATTATTTTTGAAAAAATGTATTTTTTTAATAAAAAATGGAATATTACAATGAGGTATTACAAAGCATTTCAAATTGCTGTTTTATTAATATTTAATATCAGTTGTTTATTGGCTCAAAATCCACAACATTTTACATTTCAGTCAAACACTGGAAATACTGGAAGTATTGTAGTCCCAATGAATACTGCTACAATAGACGGAGTACCTCTTTCCGAAGGTGACGAAATTGGAGCATTTACTCCTGCTGGCTTATGTGTTGGCGCTGTAGTATGGAGTCCAAATACAAATATTGGATTTTCTGTCTGGGGCAACAATGAACAGACTCCAGAAATTGATGGTTTGCAAGCTGGCGAGACTATTTACTATAGATTTTGGAAACAATCTAATAACCTTGAATATACTGATGTGAATGTTACTTATTTTCAGGGATCTGGAAATTATAGCATTAATTGCTATTTTATAATTTCATCAATATATTCAGGCACACCACCTCCCTTAGTTGTGCCAATGCTTGAGTATCCGGGAAATGAAGCAAATAATATTCCAATACAAACAGCCGTAAGATGGTATCAAGTTGCCGGAGCAACGCACTACAAACTTCAAGTTTCAGAGAATCCGGATTTTTCAACTTTAATTGTAGAACAAAGTTCAGTTGTTGATACATTCTTCCAATGCCTTACTTTAAACTATATAACTCAGTATTATTGGCGGGTTCAGGCATATAATCAAACTTCAAGCAGCTTTTGGAGTTTCTCAAGAAAATTTACAACTGTTCAGGAATATCTTGATGCTCCTACTTTAGTTTTTCCTCAACCTAATGCAGAAGATTTAGATGCTCAAATTAATTTTATTTGGAATAAAGTTGCAAATGCCACTCAATACACATTTCAATTATCACGAAACTCCGGTTTTACTAATTTAAGGTTAAACGAAATAGTTAACGATACTACTTTTAACGCTATTAATCTCAGTTATAATACAACATTTTACTGGCGGGTACGGGCAAAGAAAGGAAATTCAAACAGTAACTGGTCTGAAGCAAGAAGTTTTTCTGTAAAAGAGCAGGACTTGCCTGCACCCAACCTAATTCAGCCACAAAATCTGGCGTCTAATATCTCTTTAACTCCTACTTTGAAATGGAATAAAATTGATATAGCTACCAATTATCTATTGCAGGTTTCAAGGAATTCAAGCTTTAGTATTTTAATAGTTAATGAATTGAATATAATAGACACTACTTATTCCATTACTAACAGTTTGAATCCTAATAGCCAGTATTATTGGAGAGTAGCAGCTTTTCATCAATCAGTATTAAGCCAGTGGTCTAATGTATGGCGTTTTACTACTCAAGATGAAACTATAAAAGCTCCTCAATTGGCATCACCAGCAAATAATGCCGTAAATGTTCCGTTAACAGCAAATTTTCACTGGATTTCCGTTCAAAATGCAACAAGCTACCACTTCCAGCTATCGCTAAGTAAAGAATTTAGTATATTAGTGAAAGATGAGCAAGAGCTATTACAAACAAATATAATAGTTAAAGAATTAAGTTATAATAAAAATTATTACTGGCGGGTTCGGGCTAAAAAAAATAATAATTTTAGTGATTGGTCTGAAACTTGGAATTTTTCAACAATAAAGAACCAGGACACTCTTCAAGCACCAATTCTAATCAGTCCGTTAAATAATTCAAATGAAGTAGCTTTAAGACCAACTTTTGTTTGGAGTAAAATCGAAAAAGCAACTTCTTATCATATCCAAATTTCTAAATTATCTGATTTTTCAAGTTTAACTTTTGAAAATAACATCCTTACCGGAACTACTTTTATTTCAGGTGAATTAGAATTGAATACAAATTATTACTGGCGGGTAAAATGCTATAATGAAGAGCAAATTTCAAGCAATTGGTCTGAAGTTTGGACATTTAAGACTATCAAAGAAGTAATAATTTCGCCACCTGAAGATTGGAAATACGTAAATAATACCGGAAATTCATCTAATATTTTACTTCAAAAAGCTTTTAGTGATGATTTTATTATCAATGGAAGAAATATATTAATTGGTGATGCTATCGGAGTATTTTATTCAATTAATGATAATTTTATATGTGCCGGCTATAGCATTTGTTCAGGAGAAACTATAAGCATAACTGTTTGGGGAGATAATCCTGAAACTGATTTTAAAGATGGATTTAATGTTAATGAGATTTATACTATAAAAGTATGGGATTCGAGAGCTGGATTAGAACTAAATGCTAATGTTACTTATTTGTCAGGTCCAGATAATTATCAAATTGATACTATCTCTCTTATAGGGACTTTAAATACTGATATAGTTGCAAAAACAATGAGAATTCCCCTTAACGGAAATTGGAGTTTAATTTCTTCTTATATCAATCCAAATCTCCTGAATTTAGAAAATATTTTTATGAATTATTCTTCTGTTAACGTAGTTAAAAATTCATTAAATCAAAGATATATACCAAATCAGCTAAATGAAATTGGGAACTGGAATAAAAACGAAGCTTACTGGGTTAATTCTACGGCAACCGAAACATTAACAATAACCGGAAATCAAATTGACCCATTAGCTAATCCTTTAGATTTAAATAACGGCTGGATTTTACTGCCCTATTTCTTAGATTTTAATCAAAGCTGCGAAGTAGCTTTTAAAAATGTCGAAAATGATTTACTCGTTGCCAAAGATGAAAATGGAAACTTATATCTTCCATTCTATAATTTTAATTCAATCAAAACAATTTATCCCGGTATGGGGCTCCAATGCTTCTTTACAAAAAGCGTAACATTCGTTTATAGCGACACTTCAAAAATTATTGACGAAAAGAAACCTACTGAATTTAATAAAAATCTTATCGGTAACCGTACCGGAAATACTACTGTTATAATTGCTACTATAGTAGGGTATAACGGATATAATGTTGCCGCCTACAACGTTCAGGACCAAATGGTTGGTATTGGAACTGCTTTAAATAATCAAGCTATTTTTACTGTCTGGGGTGATGATGAAAATACACGCTCCTTTGATGGCGCTATAGAAGATGAGCTTCTTACTATAAAAGTTTTTAAGGATAGCGACACTAATATTTATATTTTCCAACCAAATAATATAAGGGATATTACTAAAAACAAACCATATACCGAATTAAGGTATTATAAAGATGCAGTTCTTAATATAACTGGGACTATAGTTAGTGTTGATGACTTCAGCAGCTATGAAGTAGATTTTAATATAAGACCCAATCCTGCAAGCAACTTTGTTAATATCGAATATAGCATAAATAACGAATCTAATGTAATGATTTCTCTTTATTCTGTAAATGGTGAATTAATTGAAAGCAAATCAATATTCGAAGCCGTTTATGGTAATAATCTTTTACAGTTCGATATATCTGATTTAGCAGCAGGAGTATATATTGTAAAATTTCAAGCGGGAAAAGAAGTAATAATTAAAAAGCTTGTTGTTTTATAATCTCAAATGCGTTTTCAGCAACCATCGGAGCAGAGATTTTTTCCATACAATCGAAAGTTCCGATGGGGCACTCCTTTGAGCCGTGAATCCTGCACGGTCGGCATTTTAATCCGTTGATTTCTACTATTCTGTCTAAATTCCCAAGGGGAGCAAAACCAAAGCTGGGTGAAGTCGGCCCATATATTGTTATAGTTGGGCATTTAACTAAACCAGCAAAATGGGTTGGGGCGCTATCGTTCGTTATTAGTAATCTGCTTTGTTTTAAAAGATATATTGTTTGAGAAAGCGAAAATTTACCCGCTAAATTAATGCTATCAGAAGCAGAGGAAATCTCGCCGCAAAGCTCTTCATCAGCTTTTGAGCCAATTAAAATACATTCATAATTTTTACTTTTTAGTATTTTTATTAATTCAATGAATCCCTTTTTCTTCCAACGCTTGGTATTCCAAATGCTACCCGGAGCTATACAAATTGGATATTTGCCAATTTTTTTTAAAGTATTTAAAACTATGAACTCATCTTCTTCTTTGAATTTTAATTCTACATCTTTTATTATCTTTTCTTCATAAAAATCGAAGCCATTAAGTAAAGATAAATTGCGATTAATTTCATGGCTGGAAAAATCATAAATTACTTTTTTTTGATAAAGAAAAGATAAAGAGGATTTATTGAAAGAAACAGAATATTTTGGTTTTGAAAAAAAAGTGAGCAAAGTGCTGCGTAAAGAGCGATGAGGAGTTATTATACAATCTACCTGTATTGCTTTCAGTTTGTCCGAAATTTCTTTTATTCCTTTAAAACCGGAATGCTTCTGTCTTTTGTCATAAACAACAATAAGGTCAACTGCCTTAATACAATCGAAAAGAGGAGCAGAAAAAGGAGTAGTAACAACAGTGATTCTTGCATTCAGCTGATTATCACGAATTGCCTGTATCAGTGGGAGAGTTAAAACTGTATCTCCTATGAATGCAGTTTGTATTACTGCAAAATGCTTAAAATGCCATAGCTCGTTATTACTTTTCATCTTATTACAAAATTAGTAATTTTTTACAATCAAAAGTAATAAGATTGAAGAAAAAATGTATTAAGGAGTGGTCAATTATTTGGATTACTCACTTCGGTACCAATGACAAGACAAATTGTTAATTGTTAATTATATTTTACCAATAACAAATAACCTAATAACCAATGACCAATAATCCAATAACCAATTATAACAAGAACACACCCCTGCCCCTCTCAAGAGGGGAATTTCCA
>CAZCHH010000094.1:0-8278 GCA_964498585.1 uncultured Hyphomicrobiales bacterium | reverse complement strand
AATTGTTTCTGAATGTTATAAAAAATATTAATTATAAAGAACGTATCAGCCCTGCCCCTCCTTATTAGGAGGGGAATAAGAACTGTTCTGAGTTTTAGCGTTCCCCTCCTAACAAGGAGGGGAAAGGGGAGGTGTATCTTTTTTCTTTTTACCGCTTTTCTACATTTTAAATTAATTTTTTATTACACACGCTAAATATAACAGGGGAAGTTCAGACAATAATGATAAAATACAGAACAACCCACCACTATTCATATTTGGAACGAATATTTTTTTTTAAATAATTCGATTTATTTCACCCCACCCTACGGGATAAGCACAGTCAAGGATTATTCTTGTTACAAATATATAATTCCTACGGAATAAATTTCATATTCAACATTTCAACATCTCAACATTTAAACAAACTAACAAACATCTCAAAGAATCAACAATTCAACATCTCAACATTTAAACAATTCAACAAGCCAATAAACCAACAAATTAACAATTCAACATCTCAACAAACAAGCAATAAATACTAAACTAGTTCGTTAATTTATTCATAAGTTGTAAATCTTTATGAAAGAAATAAATGAAATATAGAATTCTTATAGCTATACTGATTATTGCAATTTCTGGTAACTTAACATCGGCTAAAGAATCAATTATTTTTAATGCCGCAAAAAAAGAACTAAAGCGTTCAATGAGCGAGCTTAAACAGGAAAATGCACCTCCGCTATATTATATCTCTTATGCTATCGTTGAAAAGAAGAGCAGTTCCGTCAATGCAATATTTGGTAAAATCAAATCAGCAAAGAATGAACATAGCCGCGTTTTAGACATTGATTTACGTATTGGAGACAATAAATTCGACAATACCCACATTATCCGCGGCGACCAGTTCCAGTTCGGTGGTTTTAGAAGCTCTTCAAATTTACCGATAGAAGATGATGAAAAAAGTATTCGTTCTGCAATGTGGTTTATAACAGATAAAGCATATAAAAATGCTATTGAACGCTATGAAAAAGCATATTCTAACCGCGCTGTGAAAGTGCAGGAAGAAGATACATCTGCAGATTTTTCAAAAGAACCTCCAGTAAAATTTAGTTCAGAAATAAAGGAATTTAATATTGATACTGCAAGCTGGAAAGCTAAAGCAAGACGCATTTCCTCGCTTTTTGCAAGTGAAAGTTGGCTCTACGATGGCTCTTTTACTATTTCTGGTCTATCTACTATTAAATACTTCATTAATTCAGATGGCTCTGAAATACAGCAATTCGAGCCATATTTTAGAATTATTATTTCTGCTTTTACAAAAGCCGAAGACGGAATGACTTTGCCACTTACGAAAACGTATTTTGCTTTCACTCCAGAGGAACTTCCAAGCGATGAACTTTTGGAAAAAGATGCAAAGGAAATGATTAGATTGCTTAAGGAGATGAGAAATGCAGAACTAATGAAAACGTTTTCTGGTCCGGCTATTCTTTCAGGTGAAGCAGCAGGGGTGTTTTTCCACGAAATATTCGGACATCGCGTTGAAGGGCACAGGCAGAAAGACCCTAATTCAAGTCAAACCTTTAAAAACTTTATAGACAAGAAAATTTTACCCGATTTTATTGACGTGATTTTCGACCCTACTATCAATATTTTAAAAGGTTTTCCGCTTTCCGGCTACTATGCTTTTGACGATGAAGGCGTTCGCAGTCAAAAAGTTGTTACAGTAGAAAACGGAATATTCAAAAACTTTTTAATGTCTCGTTCACCAATAGAGAATTTCACTAATTCAAACGGACACGGAAGAAAGAATCCTGGCTACGATGCAGTTTCCCGCCAGTCCAATTTAATTGTTACAGCAAAAGAAACTGTTTCGGCAAGCACTTTGAAAGACAAATTAAGAGAGGAATGTAAAAAGCAGGATAAAGAATACGGCTTGTATTTTGAGAAAGTGCAGGGTGGCTTCACTTTCACTGGCACTACGGTTCCAAATTCCTTTAACGTTACTCCAATACTTGTTTATAAGGTTTATGCTGATGGCAGAGCTGACGAAATGGTGCGAGGCGTTGATTTGATTGGCACTCCGCTTACAACTTTTGCGAATATAATTGCTGCAGGTGATGACCTCGGAGTGTTTAATGGAATGTGCGGAGCAGAAAGCGGCTATATACCAGTATCGGCTTGCTCTCCAAGTTTGCTTGTTTCTTTAATTGAAGTGCAGCGAAAATCGAAATCGCAGGCAAAACCACCGGTGCTTGCAGCGCCAGTCGGAAAAAAGGAGATTAGTAAGTGAGATAGAACTTATCTTTCTCCACATACATAAACTCTTTGAACTGTGAAATTATTAATTCAATTTTTTCTTAACCTATAAATATATGCACTTTCGTTTTTATTGTGCTTTGGATTTAAATAATAAAATATTTGGTCAATTATGCTTGGAGCAATTTCAAGCTCAAACACCATTTTTCTATTAAATTGATTTTCTATTGTTTCTTTTCGCTCAGTTTGATTGTCATCGCCATACATAATAATGTAGTTTGGTTCTACTTCTACATTCGTAATAATACTGTCAAGTGGATTTGTGTCCCAGGTGGTATAGATTGGAACATTGTATTTATTCATATAAAAACTAGGATTGAACATAGAGCCGATTTTTCCGCAATCAACAAGGACGGATTTCACGTCATCTTTTCTTGATAAATAATAAAATGATTCTACTCTTGACCTTTTGCTGTATGTAAACGAAAAAATAATCAATAGAACTGAATTAATAATCCAGAACCAAACCCAGGCATATTTAAATAAATTTTTCCTTATATATTCACTATAATTTATACTACCAAGTATTATAAAAAAAGGAATGAATGGAAGAATGAACCGTTCTTGCTTGTTTGGAAAAATTGAGTGGAAAAGTAAATATAAAAATGATGGTAGGAATAAAATTAATTTGTTTTTCCAGTTTGCAAAATAATCTTTAAAGAAAAACAAACTTGTTGGAGGAATAAGTATTCCAAACAGCAAAAGCAGATAGTTATAAAAGGGACCAGAGGTGTATTCGCCACTATGACTTGCATTATATGCAAAATAAGTCCAGAATGCTGCAAAAGGATAGCCCCAAACAAGCCAGTCAACAATTCCCTGAGTCAAAAAAGCAGTAACTATCAAGCTAATAACTAGATAAAAAAGCGATGCAAATTTTTTCTGAAATAATAAAATTAAACCAATACCAAAAGGAATAATAAGGATTTGAACTCTGAAAATAAAGCTAAGAGCAAACATAATTCCGGCAAAAATGTAAGATTTCTTATTTTCATCTCTCATTGCAAAATAAGTTCCGGCAAGCAGCGGAGGAATACAAACAAATTCGATTAAATTGCGGACACTCATAAATGGGAAAATCCAGAACAAAGCAAGAATAAGTCCAATTATTTTTGCATTCTTTTCGCTTGTTATTAGTTTTGCAATTTTAAATCCGAAATAAACTAAAAGAAGAGAATAAAATGCGTGCAAAATACGAACAATAAGCATTTTGTCTTGTGGGTCTGCAATGTTTACTTTTTCTAATCCAAGAAACAGATAATAATGAAGAGCTGGATAAATGATGCTATGTCCATGCGGCTCGCCTTTGTTTTCCCAAACCGAAATATCATTCATTATTTGAAATGGCTGTTCGATTGGCCCAAAGTGGTCATCATGCATTCCATAACCCATTGAAAAGAAAGCTGCAATAAGTCGAGGTATTATTGCAATTATAAGAATTAAAATTATATAATTATTTTTCCAAATATGTTTAAATTTCATTTTTTCCAAAGTAATTATAGTAAATTTAAAATAGGGGAATTACCTATATAAAGTCTAATATTTATTTACAAATAAGAACACACAAGAACGTAATTTTTTACTAATTTAGACTCTATTCAAAACAAAAATCCCTTTGAAATTTGGTTTCTCAAAGGGATTTTAAACTTTTTATTAATTAAGCTTTTGCCTGATTTTTCTATCTGACATTCCACGTAGATAATATAGTTTAGCGCGTCTTACCTTACCTTCACGGAATACCTTAATACTTTGAAGCATTGGGGAGTATAAAGGAAAAATTCTTTCAACTCCAACACCATTTGAAATTTTTCTAACTAAAAATGTTTGATTAATGCCTTCACCACGTCTTGATATGATAATACCTTTAAAATTTTGAATTCTTTCTTTTTCACCTTCAACTACTCTAACTGCGACAATAACAGTATCGCCCGGCTTAAATTTTGGTACCTCTGCAAAATTATCTCCGTCTTTTTGTTTACGCGCTTCAATTGCACGCTCAGTTATCATATTCTTTACTAAAGTCATTTTATTCATTTTTTCACCCTTTCAATAATAAGATTACAAAATTACTAAAATCTTACAAATAAAAAAAATTTATTTTTTAGAAGAAATGTGAGATATTTATTGCTCTGGAGGTAAGGAATTTTTCTGAATTGTAATTTCAGAACTCATCTAAAAAGAGTTTATATAAAATACAATAAATTTTCCCTTTATCTATCTATACATTTATTAGAAATCAAAGAAAATCAACCTAATGTCAAATAAATTAAAAGACGAATTAAGCCCTTATTTACAGCAGCACTCACACAATCCTGTTGATTGGCAACCCTGGGGTGAAGATGCTTTTACAAAAGCAAAAAATGAAAATAAACCGATTTTTTTATCTATTGGATACTCAACTTGTCACTGGTGTCACGTAATGGAAAAAGAATCTTTTGAAGACATTGAAATCGCAAATTTATTAAACGAATATTTTGTATCAATTAAAGTTGACCGTGAGGAACGACCTGATATTGATTCTGTTTATATGCATATATGCAATGTTTTAACAGGAAGCGGTGGCTGGCCTCTTACAGTTTTTTTAACTCCAGACAAATTCCCTTTCTTTGCAGGCACTTATTTCCCTAAAACAACCAGATACAATAGAATCGGTTTAAAAGAACTTTTGCAAAAATTAATAATTAACTGGCAGGAAAAGAATTCTGATGTTTTAGAATCTGCTCAGGAAATCACAAACCACATTAAGCAAACACTTAATCAAAACAATATAAGTGAAATCGGAGAGGAAATTTTACATAAATGCTTCGAGCAATTGGAATTCTCTTTTGATAGAATTAACGGAGGTTTTAGCCAAGCTCCAAAATTTCCAATTCCACACCAAATATCATTTCTTCTTAGTTATTATAAGAATTATAAAAATGAGAAAGCACTAAATATGGCTGAACTTACATTAGGAAAAATGTATTCAGGTGGAATTTTTGACCATATAGGAAATGGCTTTCATCGCTACTCTACAGACGAGATGTGGTTGCTCCCTCATTTCGAGAAAATGCTTTATGACCAGGCACTTCTAATTTATACATACACTGAAGCATATCAAATTACAAAGAAAGAAATATATTTAGAAATTGCTATGAAAACAGCAGATTACTGTATTGAAAACCTTTTGTCTGTTGATGGTATCTTTTATTCTGCTGAAGATGCAGACAGCGAAGAAATAGAAGGTAAGTATTATCTTTGGGACTTTGAAGCATTAAAAAATATTTTAAATGAAGATTTTGAAGAATTTGCAGAATATTTTGAAATTAAAGAAGAAGGAAATTTTTCTTCTTTTGAAAAAGACCATATCGGAAAAAATATTATTCATTTGAAAAAAAGTATTATTCATAATGAAACAATCAAAAATTGCTTAAATAAGCTAAATAATATACGAAATAAAAGAATAAAACCTTTTAAAGATACGAAATGCCTGACAGATTGGAATGGATTAATTATAGCTGCATTAGCAAAATTAAGTCAGGTTAAGACTTGCGAAAAATATTTACTCTATGCTGAAAAATGCTATAAATTTATAATTAATAATATGATTAATGACGATGGTATTCTTTTGCACAGATATATGGAAGGAAAAGCCGGAATAAACTCCAAACTTGATGATTACAGTTTTCTAATTTGGGGGATAACAGAGCTTTATGAATCTACATTAAATATAGAATATTTAATAAAAGCCAAGGAATTTGGTTTGCAAGCTATTGATTTGTTTTATGATAATGATAATGGTGGATTTTTTATATCATCAAAACAAGATACAGATTTAATTTACAGAAAAAAAGATATATATGACGGAGCTATACCATCTGGGAATTCAATTTTGATTATTTATTTATTAATATTATCTAAATATTTAGATAATAATATATTTAAAATAATAGCAGAAAAAAGTTTACAGTTTTTTTCTGCTAATATAAATGAATACCCTGTTGGATATACTAAAGTTATCAATAGTATTTATTATTTATTTAATAAAATAGATGAATTTACTATTGTTTATCCGACAAAATCAGAACAAATTGATGAAATCATAGATTTAATAAAAACAAATGGCCAGTATCAAAGAATTCTAACAGAATTCCCTATTAATTCCAAGGATAAGAATCAATACATAGAATTATTCCCACACTTAAAAGAGAAAGATTTGTTAAACGAGCAAATAACAATATATTACTGTAGAGATAATGTCTGCTATAATGCTATAACAGACATTTTAACACTAAAAGCAATACTTACTTAATTGGTTCAACGAAAAGATTGCGAGCTATTTCGTAGCTAATCAATTTTTTCTCTTTATTATAAATAATTGTCAAAGGTCCTTGGAAAGGAGCTATTTCAACAACTTCAACTTTAACATTAGGAAGAAGTTCAATTTGTTCTAAATAGGCGAGCAATTCTGAGTTATGGTCTTCAAGACGTCTTATTATGACAGTTTGTTTAGGGACTATATCACACATAAGAATATCTTTTGAAGTATCTTCGATTTTGCCATCTTTTGTTGGAATAGGATGTCCGTGTGGGTCATATTTTGGATGTTCCAGAATTTCGTCTATCTTGTTGGTTAAATGCTCTGAAATATAATGTTCAAGCATACAAGCTTCTTCATGAATCTTATCTAAAGAATAACCAAGAATATTCTTAAAATAAGTTTCCAATAAACGATGATTACGAATAATACTTATTGCGGTTTTGTTACCTAAATCGGATAAAGTAACACCCTTATATGAATTGTAGTTAACTAATGCTAACTGGTCTAAACGCTTCAGCATCCCTGTTACAGAGGCGCTGGATAGTTTCAGCTCATTGGCTAAATCAGTAGTAGACACAGGACCATCCTTTTGAAGGTGGAAGATTGTCTTTAAGTAATCCTGAACTGCTTGGCTCAACATATTACTCCTAAAAAATAATTCAATAAATTGTTATTTAATATTATTGAAAAATCAATGTTTTCCAATTCTATAAATACAAATTATTTAATTTTTCTTTAAAAAAAAAATATATTTTACATTTTTTTGTATTTTAAACAAAATAATTTTTAATATTAAAATTTATTAATAATTCTATCTATTATTATTTAATTTTTGTATTATGAATTTATGTTCTACTTTACTTTTTGGATTGACTTTTTATTAATTTGCTTCCATAAATCAAGTAAAACATTCATTAAAAATATATGACTAAATTGTAAACTTGCCATCTTCGATGATGCTGCGGACAAACCAAATTAGATTTTTATATGTAACTTTCTGTATTACATATATTTATCAAAATTATTTTAACAGGAAAGTCATCCGATGACTTTCATCAATCCAATTCCATTATCCTCAACAGCATTTGGAAAATTTCTTACTCTGTCCATCAATCATTTTAGTAATTTTTTTAGCAGAAATTGGAACTATACCATAATCATTAGTAAATTTAATAGCTTTTGCAACTAAGTAACTAATAACGGTAGTAATCATATTTTTATCAGCTTTAACAATAGTTACGTAATAATTATTAGAAACCAATACAATATTTTTTTCATTTTTCATATTGCATCAAAATATAAGTAACATTAAAAGCAACTTCTCTTAAATCAATTAATTCGGGATTAAACTCTATTCTTTTAGATTGAGTTCTCGACCAATCATGAAGATTTTCAAGTGTAGAATAAAGTTTTTTAGCAGATTCGTTCAAAGTATTTGTAATATCAATAATTTCATTCAAAGTCAGTTTATGGAATTCATTAACAATAGTTTTTCTGAAGTCCATAAAGCCAGCCAAAGGATTTTTTAACTTGTATTATTCATAAATTTAAGGAATATTTTCAGTAGTAATTGATAATAAATGGTTTGCTAAAAATACTGTAAAAAACTAAGTTTTTTCGCTAATTTATATTAAATTCTAATATCGTTACTGAATCTATTCATCCGATGACTGGGAAGTCATC
>CAZCHH010000093.1:0-8467 GCA_964498585.1 uncultured Hyphomicrobiales bacterium | reverse complement strand
TCATCTTTGCAAAATGTTTAATTTGCAAAGGATTAACAATATAAACGATATGTCCGGCTTTTATAAGAGCATTAGCTAATTTATCTCCATAAGTGCTGGTTGATTCCATAACACACTTTGAATTCTCTGGTAAACTTTCAACATATTTAGCTATGCCTTTTTCATTATTATCGGAATGAACAATTTTATTTTTAACATAAGAATCAAAGAATTTCTTAGACATATCAATACCAATTATATTTTCCATATAATATCTTTCGTAATAAATAATAATATATTTAATAATAAAAAGAAGTAAATACTTTATATACTTATCATCGCAATACAGGCTCGAAGCCTAATGAACTGTCCAAGTTTAATAAAGTATATATGGGATGGGAATCACCATTCTGAAGGGCTTCAAAGAACCAATGACAAACTAGGATTTTTATCCATCCCACCACTTCTATATTGCAAATTTAAGAAGTTAATAATTAAATAAAAAGTTGTTAATTTTAATTTTATATTTTCAAAGAACTTATAAAGTTATTAACATATTAACAAAAAGAAAAAAAGAAGCAAAAAAAGAAAAACTACAATAATAATTATAAAAAACTATTTTTGTTTCTTTCAGCGGGTGCAATATACGATGACACCTTTTCTGGATAATTTGCGCATTTGTTATTTACGAGGCAATTCTCCTAACTCCTTTATTTTTGTTATGGAGTCAGGGGTTCTGAAATTATTCCATTAAGTATTTTACATCGCCATAAGTTGTAGCTTCAAATACTCGAGAATTATTCAAAGAATCTTTATAATGATATTTAGCAGTCAATAATAAACGGAAACAACTACTAGTAAAAACATAATTTGAATCAAGCCCACGGAAAGTATACTGATAATGGTATTTTTTATTACCTAAATAGTATGCATTATCAATAATTTTTGCTGTATCATTGATTATTTTTGAATTTCCATCAACTGATATTTTGTGTTCAAAAACCATAGATGCTGAAATCCAACAATCGAATGAATGTTGAAATGAAAAATTAATTATATTTTTTGTAGGATTTGGATAAGCCGGTGTGATTTGGACATTAAAATCATCGAATTCAATGCTTTTCCAATCGTCTTTGTCCTCAGAAACAATCGTTCCATCTTCAAGCGTTTCTGTGATTTCACACTTATTATCATCGTTTGATGGGTCATTGCTTGAACTGCACGATGTAAAAATAAAATAAGATAATATCACAAAAAAACAGAATAGTATTTTTGTTTTCATAGCTTTTGCTTTAAAATTAAACATATATAAATAAATGATTTACAATTTTGAAATATTATAAATTATTTTCAATAATATAACAAATTTAAAATTAAGAAAAATAAAGAATAATAACAAATCATTTAAAAAGAAAAGAAAATTTTTTAAAACAGTAATTTTATACTAATTTGTTTTTATTATTATGAATTTATGTCATTTCTATTATAATGAAGCATTTGCTTTATTATTAGGTTCAGAATAACTTCAAATATTTAAAATTTATATATGCTATTTAGTATAAAATAAATCGCAATACTATATTTGACAAAGCATCGTTTAGCAAAACAATTAAAAGAAGATATAGCATGCAAGCAGTATTCTTAGATTGTTCGCTTCTTTTAAATTTTTAACTTTCCCCTTATCGTTGTTGTCAATATTGCCGAATTTAGCTGATGTCCATTCAAATTCACTTGCCAAACGAACTTTGCGGATATTCCACTGAATCCTTGGAGATACTCTGTATAAGTAATCTAAAGTAATATTTTCATTATTAATTTGATAAAAATATCGTGTATAATAATTTGTTCCGTTAAGAATATTATCATCGAAACCCAAATTTTTAGAAAAACCGGCAAATACAGCAAATTCGACTTCTTTACCAATAGAGATGTCAGTCCATAAAGTCATAACGTTCATATTAGTATATTCTTCCTGTCCGCTTATTGTGTCAATGGACTTAATAGCATAGCCACCGTGCATCATCATGTTGCTCAAATTTTGGCCGTAAACTCCTTCAAGTTTTATGCTTACATCATCAATATTGGTTTTAATGTAACCAAATCCAGCAAAGCTATTTACAGTTTTATCAGTTTGAAAACCTTTTGTAGTTACAGTGCGGGGAGTAATCATTTTGAATTCTCCGCCAGCTCCAATCAGGAAATTAGTAGTGTTAAAGTTTAAACCAAAGAATAGGTCCGGCACAACACTATTTCTTAAAAAAGAAGAGGAATAAGAATTTTCGCCCTTATCATTGGGACCTGAATTAGTGAAGTCCTTTTGAGCAATAGCAGCAGCACTAATACTAATATCACCGAACTTTTGAGTTAAACGAATCTGCGGATTACGAGTAAATGGTTGGAACGGCACGCCAGTATTAAAAGAAACTGTTCCCGGAAAACATTCTGTTACAAACATAGGATGCCACGTCTGTCCAATTAAAAGAGATGTATTATCCCAGTCTAATTTAGTATAAGCGTGTCGAAGACGAAATCCATTGCCATCGGAATCTGTTGCTCCAAAGAATTCAGCTTCGATATAACCGCTTGTTTTTGCATCAAGCACATCTGGGGCAGTGATATTCCCAACAAGTCGTGTTTGAATTGACAAAATATTAAAACTAGATTTTGCATTCAAATCCTTACCTTCTGTATTAAGTTTTTGTGGCAAAGGAATTAAAAGGAAATGTCCCTCACGCAGGTTCTCAGTTTGACGAGTGTCAAACATCACATCTGTTTTAACGAAGCCGGAAAATTTTATTCCCCATTCCTGTGCTTGAATTAATTGTATGCTAAGCAAGTATATAAGGAATAATGAAGTGAAAGATAATTTTACAGTTAAATACTTTATCATAATTATAACTTTTTAATAAATGATGAAATTATTTTATTCAAGATAAGAATTATTATAAAATATAAAAAATAAATATAATTAAATTGATTCGAGCAGAAATAAACGACTCATTTTTACTTAAATAAATATAAATTTATTTTTATTATTCCGATTCTAATGACATTACGAACCCCAAGATAAAGCAAGTGCTTTATCAAGGGGTTCGGAATGCAAGACACTTCCCAGTAATATTATCAACTTTCTGCTCTTATGACTTTGACTTTTCTATTTTACTTTCGTAAATTTTCTCAGAATATTAAGAAATAAAATCTAAACAATCTAAGCCATCTTATCTTTCTAAACCTAAAAATATCACTATTTAATTGAATTTTTTTGAAATTCAATATTTTGCGATTTATTCAGAAACGAACTTAAAATATTTATTTGATAATTGTTCGGCTTGATTTTGTGTGGGAGCTTCAACTATTATGCGGATAATAGGTTCAGTGTTGGATTTGCGTATATGAATCCAGTGGTCAGAAAAACTTAAGTGGATTCCATCTTCATAAGATATTGTTGCATCTGGCGCGTTTTTTGCAATTTTTTCTTTTAATATTTCAAAATCACCAGAAAAATTCATTTTTTTCTTTAGCATAGAATATTTTGGATATTCTGCGATAATTTTTGAAATATTGCATTTTCGCTTGATTAACAAATACAAAACAAGAGCAGTGCCGACAAGAGAATCGCGTCCAAAGTGGCAGGCAGGCAGAATAACGCCGCCACTTCCTTCTCCGCCTATAATAGCAGCAACGTCTTTCATCTTTTTTACAACGTTGATTTCTCCAACTGGAGAGCGGAAAGCTTTTGCGCCATATTTTTGAGCTATGTCTTCAACAAGCCGTGTAGTTGAATAATTAATAACTACGCTATTGCTTTCATTTGCAAATGCTTTTGACGAGAAAACAGCATCGGTTGCGAGTGCAATAGTCTTTTCCTCACTTATTGGGTCGCCGTTTTCGTCAATTAAAACAAGTCGGTCTGCATCTGGGTCAACTGCAATGCCTAAATCGGCACCAAAGCGTTTCACAGCTTCCGATAAACTTGTTAAATTCTCTGGTAGCGGTTCGGGTATGTGTGGGAATATTCCTGTTCCATCGCAATGTAACCTTACAACCTCGCAATTGAAATGCTTTAGCAAAGCTGGAATAAATTCAGAACCAGAGCAATTAACGGCATCTACAACTACTTTTAGTTTTTTACTTTCACATTGCTTAAAAAAGTTTCGGTTTTTAAAAATGGGAAGTTCTAAAACTTTGGAAGTGTGGATGTCAATGCAATTAACTACTGGCATTATGTCCGGTGGATTTATTATCTGCTCGTAAGTTTTGCTTGGATTTTCTAATGCATTTGTCAGCACCTGATTTTCTTTTTCATCAAAGAATACACCTCTGCTGTTAATAAATTTAAGTCCATTCCAAATCTCTGGATTGTGTGAAGCGGTAATAGCAATACCACAAACAGATTTGGAACTTTCAGTAAGCAGTTGAACAGTTGGGGTGGGAACAATACCTAGTAAAATAACAGTAAAACCGGCACTTTGTAAAGTACCGGCTACAATTTTTTCTATCCATTTACCAGAGGGTCTTCCGTCTCTACCCAGCACAACAGTCCCTTGGGGAATGATTTTTACAAGTGCGTTGATATAATCAACAATAACACCTGCAGTCAAGGAATCTCCTAAGGTTGCACGCAGTCCGGATATAGAGCGGATAAGTGGCATTTATGATGCGACTTCTTGCTTTTTTAATGAATTTACATATTTTGCTAATGAAGATTTATGATTAGCAGCGTTATTTTTATGAATCACATTTTTTATTGCTGCCTTATCAAAAATTTTTGTAGCTTTCTTGAATTTTTTGAAAGCTTCTTCAAAGCTTTTTGCCTCACGAACCTCACGAGTTGCATATTTCAATGCTCTCTTGTATTGCCTGTTATAGAGCTTTTGTTTTCTGCTCTTTCTTATTCTTTTTATCGCTGATTTATGATGAGCCATTTAACCCTATTATTTTTATAATTTACATAATCTCAGAACAACAAAATTAATCAATAATTTTATTATTTCAAAATTATTTATAAAATATTGTTTTATCTTTGAAAAAAGCCAATATAAAGTTATTTTTGTTTTTAAAATTTCTGCTTTTTTGAAAAAGGAAGGAAAGATATGCTCAAAGAACTACTAAAGCCAGAAATTCAAGAATTGATTGAAAAACACAATTGGAACGATTTAAAAGTAATCCTTTCTTCCTGGGCTGCACCCGAAATTTCCGATTTACTTCTTGATATTGACAAAAGAGATAAAGTTCTGCTTTTTAGGACTTTACCAAAAGAAATTTCTGCTGAAGTTTTTTCTTATTTGGAATACGAAGAGCAAGATGTGTTAATCCGCCAGTTTACTGACCAGGAAACAAGAGAGCTACTTGCTGGTCTTACTCCAGACGATAGAACAGCCCTTTTAGAAGAACTCCCGGCACGCGTTACTTTACGTTTACTCAATCTTTTAAACCAGGAGGATTTAAAGGAGGCACGCGAGCTTCTTGGCTATCCTGAAGAAAGTATCGGACGTCTTATGACTCCGGACTTCGTCGCTATTAGACCCGAATGGACAATTAAAGAATCGCTGGAGCATATTAGAAAATTCGGAAAAGACAGCGAAACGATTAACCGAATTTACGTTACCGATACAAAAGGCAAATTGCTTGATGATATTTTACTGCGTTATATAATTTTAGCTCCTGAAACCGAAATTGTTGATAATCTGCTCGACTATAACGTTGTAAGCGTTTCTGCTTTCGATGACCAGGAGCACGCTGTAAGGGCAATGGAAAAATACGATATTTCTGCTATGCCAGTGGTTAATTCTGAAGGGCAACTCGTTGGTATCGTTACATTCGACGATATTATGGATATTTCTAAGGAAGAGGTAACCGAGGACTTCCAAAGAATAAGCGGTATTAATCCTTTCGATGCTTCTTATTCCAATGCTTCTGTTTGGCATCTCTGGGCGAAACGAATTCCATGGCTCTTTTTCCTGCTTGTTGCTAATTTCCTTACTACTGGCGTCATTTCTTTTTACACTTATCAGATTGAAGCGGTTGTTGCTCTTACAATTTTTATTCCTATGCTAATTGGTACGGGTGGAAATACCGGAACGCAATCGGCTACCCTCGTTATACGCGGCTTATCAACCGGTGATGTTGAAATAAAAGACTGGTTAAAAGTTCTGGGAAAAGAACTATTAGTTGGTATATCACTCGGTGTTGTTTTAGGGCTGGTTGCTTATGCACGTGGTATGTTTATTGATGGTGACAATGCAAAAATTGCTATCGTTATAAGTTGCTCTATGGTGATTCTTGTTATCTGGGCGAATATTATAGGCGCTCTTTTTCCACTTCTTTTCTACAAATTAAAACTTGACCCTGCTGTAATTTCAAGTCCTTTTATTTCTACTTTCGTTGACGTTACCGGACTTTTAATCTATTTTAACATAGCACATTTGGTATTAGGATTATAATTTTTTCTTTTCAAATATTTTTAATCATTTCAATTCATTTTGAGACGTTTTTCCGTTTTTATAATTATAGAAGTTTAAATTTATCAAAAACAATTTGCAAATTAAATTATTTTTTATAAGTTTAGATATTCAAAAACAAATTTCCTTAAAGGAGAAAAAAATGAAAACGAAAATTTTACTCTTAATCGCAAACATACTTATTTTTGCAATGCCTTTGCTTGCCATTCCGCCAGAAAGCGATACTGTGTGGACGAAAAGCTTGTTCCCTTGTGAAATTAAAGGAAGTTCTTTTTCTTTAACTGGAGATTCTATAATTGCACTCGCCGGAGCAGGAACTACCGACACTCTTTTTATTCTAGAAACTGCTACAGGTAATATTCTGAAAAAAAGTAAAATTAAACCAGGAACATTTAGTTACAATGGATTTAAACATTTTAACACTAAAAGCTGGATTGCAATTTGTTTAAACCCTGAATATGGGGGAATGTATATTTATAATTATATTGATGATAAAATTTTAAAGGATGATTTTGGAGTTTTTGGGCATGCAATTGCAATTACAAGTGATGATAAAAAAATTTATGTACAAAATAATCGAAGTGCACCAAATAATATTTCTGTTTTTGATGTAGAAAAAAATGAATTTATTGATTCAATTTCAAGTGGTTTCGGCGTTGCTCATTCATTAGCAATATCACCAGATGATAAATGTTTAGCAATTGCTACTGGTATGAATTTAATGGTATATCCAGACCCAGAAGAACCACCTGAAGAACGAATGTTTGATAAAATTGTAATTATAAATCGTGAAACAAAAGAAATAGTTAAAGAATTTGATGGGTTTGAAGGAACACAAGGAAAAATAAATGATATGAAGTTTTCGCTCAATTCGAAATATCTCGGAGTAGTAAAACTTGATGGAACACTAAGGGTTTTAAATATTGAAACACTGGAATTATATAGAAATTTTACTGTGTGTGATTATTCAGATTATTTAGGACCTTGGACTTTATCTTTTAGTAAAGATATAAAATATATTCTTACTGGTTTATTTGCTTTGGATTATTCAACAAAAGTCTTTGATATTGAAGGCAATTTTTTAATAAAAACAATAAAAGTACCATCATATACAGGGATAGATGCATCTACCAAAGATAGTATATTAGTTTCATCAAGTGGGCAAATTACCTTATTAATGCCTAATATATTAACTGATGTTAAAGAAAACTTAGAAATAATTCAAGATACTATAAATATTAATATTATGAAATCAAAAAGCTCAACTTTTCAATTTAAATATAATGAAATAATTAAAAAACAAGAATTATACGATTATAACGGAAATATTCTAAATAAGAAAAATATATTAAATATAAATAATGAAACTTTATTAATAAATGCTGAATATTTACCAACAGGAGTTTATTTTTTAGTAATAAATGATAATACCAAACCAATAAAAATTTTAGTAACTGAATAAAGGCAAAATATTATGAAAAATATATTAATGATAATAATATTATTATTAGCAGTAGTTAACATATATTCTCAAGACAAAGAACCAGAACAAAAAAAGTTTAAGTTTACTGCTATTTCTAATGATTCAATATACTTATCTCAGGATTCTTTGTATTTCAAACAAGACAAGTTTATGTTAGGATGGCATTGGGGTGGAAGTATAAAAATATCTCATGCTTTAAATATGAATCAGTTCGATGCTCATTCTAAACATATAAATGAGAAAAATACAATTAACAATTCTACATATTTAATATTAAAATCAATGAGAGAGTGGAGTCCGGACTCTCTTAAATTTTATACCCATTGTGATAACTATGCTCAACTAATTAGAGCTAAATCTATTTATTATGAGCCAACTCTTCAAGTAAGTTCATTTGATACATTGAATACTAATAATTACGACAATATGAACCCAATCTTCGGTTTTAAAAAAGTAAGAGGAAGAGTGGAAAACGATGTTTCAACTCACAGAAGTAGGTTGGTGCTTGATGATGCTAATTTGAATGGGCAGGTGGTTTTAGATG
>CAZCHH010000092.1:0-8518 GCA_964498585.1 uncultured Hyphomicrobiales bacterium | reverse complement strand
CATAACCAGCACGCTTGACAATGCCTGTAGCTTCGTCACCGGACAAGACACATCTTTTACATTCCTTTCAACTCCGTTTTCTTTTAATTCAAAATCCGATACATTCAGATTAGTTATTTGATTTCCATTAGAATCGAAAGCAAAAAACTTTGCTTTAATTGTAGGAAAATTTGTTGTATCTACATCAAATACAGAAAGTGACTGGCTGAAAGCTATGCTGCTTATGAGGAATAGAATAATTGATAAAGCTAATATTTCAGATGTCCAACACTTTCCCAAGTGTTGGACATCTTTGCTGCTATTTAAATGATTTTTTTTCATAGTTTTATCCCTGTTTATATTTATTTCACTTTAGTTTTCACAATTACTTCAACAGTTCTGCAATAAAAGCGACCTTCGGGCAAGTCGTTATTGTATAATAGTTTTTCTTGTCCAAGACCAATGGAAACTGCGTCTTTGCGGTTTAATGCATCCTTCGTAGAATTTGACCTTCGTTCTGATAATCGTTTATTGTAATCAGGGCTTCCTGTTCTGTCTGTAAATCCAGTTATTTCAATTTCTGATTCTGGTTTTATCCTTTTGGAAATGAACTCAACTATCTTTCTGTTCTGACTTTCAATAGTAGCTTTGTCGAAATCAAATAAAATCAAACTGAATTTTTCAATTTCATAATCTCCAACCCGATTTTTCCTTTTCTCCTGTAATGTGATAATTTCTATTTGCTCAGTTTGCGCCTTTACACTATGTTTGTTGGCTTTATTATCTTCCAAATGAAGTTCAGCCAAAATAGGTTCTTTTGTCTTAGGTGTAATTTTCTGATACTGAGCTAATTCCCAATCTATCTGCTCTTCGATTGCCCCATCTTTTTTAAATTCAAATTTGTTTTCCTTATCCGAATCCTGATAAGCTATTACTTCCCAGCTTTTTAAACCAGCTTCAGACTCAGCTCTTAACTTGAATCTTACTTTCGGAGGATTTGCATTTCTGTCTATTTTCTCAATAAATATTGGCTCTGTGATTTTTTGGTTATCGCTTAATATCTCCACTCTTCGATTTTCTACTATCTTATCTTCTTCATTAATAGGTGTAGATGCTTTTTGTGGCAAATTCCCCGTTTGAATATTTATTCTGTTTTCTGCAATATTCCAAACCCTTGTTAAATAATTCTTTACTTCTTCAGCTCTCTTGCGTGATAATTCTGAATTACCCTTTTCTGCGCCCTGGTCGGAATTGCATCCGGTTAATGTAATGTTTGCTGTAGGATTTTTGAGCATCCTTTTACCGATTATGTTCAATATATTGTGGTAAATGTGCAGAGTAGAATCATAAAATAGTTTTTCAATTTCGAATTCTTTTACCTGAGATGGAATTAATCTATTATATCGACTTGGGATTGAGTATGAGTTATCCTCGAAAAAGATATAATTCAACAGTGGGTCTAATCTGTTCGATACAAATTCTTCCACAATAAACTTTGGATTAGGTATTTCATTGCCGTCTTTATCAACACCAACAGCAACAATACTTCCGTATATTTTATAAGTTTTTTGAGTGAAAATAGTATCAGTTCTGCTTATTTTTTTTGTAGTTATAATTTCGGTTTCGGTTTCCCTAGTATCGGTTGTATAATTTTCAATTCCCAAAACAAAATTTCTTGCAATAGAATCTTTTTCTACTTTAATTGTATCAATTTGATATTCTTCATAATATTTTTCAACAAGTTGAATATGCTTCACAGGAGTGTATTTTAATGAAATGCCCAAGCTAATTGAACTTGCTTTCCATTTATTGACTAAATTATGACTGACAATATCACTCACTCCTAAATGGTAAGCCAGTTCAGGTTCGAGTAGCCAATCACCTTTTTTATTGAGTTCTATTACATAAGAAATTGATGCCATTGGAGCTAAATACAGTGAATTTGCTTCCTGCATAGTTCCGCTTAATTTGTTTCGTTCGCGGGATTGGCTGTCAGTTCCATCTGGATTCAGAAATGTTCCGTAATCCGTTGGCTTGGTAATTTTTTCTACCTGTGAATAATCTTTTTTAAATAAATATGAGACATTAAATCCCATATTCAAATTTAGGTTATCAAACAAATTAAATTTAACACCCGGTTCAAATCCAATTACTCCAAGCGTTGCTTCTAATGAATGCTCAAACTCACCGTCAGTTGGTATTCCTCCGGCAATAATAGTAGTTTTTTCAGTGCTAACTAATTTGCCGCTCAAATCCTTATAAAGCAATTTACCAGATAAATAAAAACTTGTGCTCAAAGGATAATCAAAAACTAATCCGAAGTTTAAGCCACTGCCACTGCCGTCTTTGAAACCCGGTGAACAACTCGGGCAATCGGGCAATCTTTTAAAATCCGCACTATGGTTATTCAATTCATAACCGCCATAAATACCAAAACGACTTCTATTTTCATTTTCCTGAGAAAATAGAAAATATGGTATCAAAAATAAAATAAGTAATTTTTTCATCAAACCTCCAAAAAGATTTAAATATATATAATGTAAATTAATGTAATATAAATTAATATGCAAATGCTTTTATTAATAAATTTTATAGTGAGTCATTTAAAAAATTTGTTTTCATTAAAGAAAAATCTTGAAGTTTTTGTATTCAGATGTCCAATATTTACGAGATGTTTGACTTCTTTGTTTTCTTCATCTTTTTGTCTTTGAACTGTGATTTTTTCTGTTTTCCGCAATGGGACATCAAAAAAATGACTACCTTAAAATTTTATTAGAAAAAAAAGTTGATTTTTTTAATTTTACTTGAGATTAATAAAAAGATTACTTCATATTTATCAATATATTAGCATAATATTTCAAAAAATTATGATGTTTGTTTTTTTTCTACTCTAAAATTCTCCTGAATGTAAATCATCTTTAAATTTACTACAGGGACATAGTCCATTTCATTTTCTTTTGTCTTTGCTTTGATATATGACAAACTTGCTCCGTGTCCAAAAAGTCTTTTCATTTTATACCTTAAAATTTATTAAAAAAAATTGCATATTTAATTACTGCTTGCTTTTTATTCGTTCTTTGATGTTTTATACCAAATATTTTTTAAAGCGTCTTAAATCGTCTTAAAATCGTTTTTTTATTTTATTCTTGATAAATCATTTAAAATTACTCTGTTTCTGTTGTGAATAGAATATTTGTTGTAATTATTGCGAGATGTATATTTTTCTGGAACTTTTTTTATGTAAGCTTTCAACCATTCATCATCTAAAACGTTTTCTGACTTCAAATTGCATTGCTCCGCTAAAATTATTGCAAATTTGTCTGGAATAAATTCTTCAGATTCCAACACCTGCACTATCTTTGGAGTAGAATAACCAAATAAGTTCGCTAAATCTTTCTGCGTTATTCTATTGAATCTACGCAAAATATTCAATTGTTTTCCTGTCATTTCTAACCTTTCTGTATTTAACTGAATTTGAATATGTTTAACTGAATTTGAATATATTTTTCTAAATTTGCTTATGTTTGACTAAATAATATGTAAATTTGCTTGTATCAAACTAAATTTAATTGCAATTTTTAAGGAAAATTCAACCTTTCCCTCTGCTTTCCTGCGACCAAAGGAATAACAAAAGCCAGCTGCAAGCAAGCATAAGAATTACGATAAACAAATGCACTTTTATAAATGAAATTATTAATAAATTCGCCATTACAATCGAAATGATTATAAATTTTTTATGCCTTTCCAATAGAATATTGAATTTGAAAAGCAACTCATTTATTGCAATTATTATTTTTTTATAAATATACTTCATTGTCCTGATATTTATTTTCTAATGGTTTTACTTCATAATGAATTAAATTACCAGTGTTTTTTTCCATTTCATTAATTTGGTTTAAAAGCTCTAAACATTTTTTATTTAATCTATTGATTTCTAAATTAAGTTCTGAAGTTCGATTCTTATTTATTTCAATTTCCTTTTCAAGTAAATCAATTCTTATCTTCATTTTATCTGCATAATTTTCTAAATGCACATTTCTTTCTACCATTTTCAAGTATTGATTTCCCAAATTCCAGTCGAAAGTTTCCAGTCCATTTTTATTTGAATTTTGCAAGCTAAATTTATTATAACTAATCGGATAAACTCTTTTAAGCGGAAGTTCTACTCCGTCTTTGTAACGTCAGTATGTAAGCTTTAAGTCGCCAAAATCTATTTCGAAGCCCTCCATAAGTGAACGATTGTTGATGTCTTTGTCGGTTTCCTTTTCAAACCAGCTATGATTTTTCAAGCAACGGTCAGGACGGTATTTCATAAAATCTGCTCGTGTAAAAGATTTCCATTCGTGTTTGTCAAGGAAATTATCAAGTGCTATTTGAAATTCTACTTTGCTCCAGCCCAATTCCTTGCAACGAAGTAAAATGTCTTTTAATCGGAGCAAATCATTGGAATTTGCTTCAAATTTATTTCCTTGAGCTATTTCAATGTGTATAACAAACTCTTTAAAGTCATTGTTATCTATTGCCGGCTCATTTAAAATTTGTGAATAATAAATTTTATCTGCCTGCATTATCGGGGCTATTTGCTTATCGAATTTGATTACGCAGTTGCTCTGTTTGATTATGCTTTGTTCCATAGTTTTTAATTATTTAATTTCTTTAATTTTAATATTATATTTTTTTTCCTAAATATTTTTGATTTCTGAACTTATTGTATTCATATTCAATTTCCATTGGTTTAACCTTTCTTTTTAATCTAATGATAAATTATTATAAAATTCTTCTCTACTGATAGCTTCTACTTCAGGGTCTTCAATACCTTCCTTTTTAATTACCTGCATTATTTCGTTAAATTTATTCGCAATTAAGCTGAGTGAGAGGTTTGTTTTGTAGAAGTTGTTTTGGATTCTCAAACATTTTTTGAAATATGCACGGAACTCATCTAATATTTTTTCTCCAGTATATTCAGAATTGCCGTTCTGTCTTAAATACGCTGTCAAAAGTCCCTGAATTGACGATAATTCTTTTTGCTCATTCAAAACAATGTAATCCATTCCCCTTGATTCATTATATTCTTCTTTAAAGATTGAAAGAATTGAATTTTTAAGAAAAGGAGAGGAAAAATAAAAATCTTCCTTATTATTATTATTTCTCTTCTCCTTATTACTAAAATCCTTATTTCTATATATAATGTTAAGCGCTTTTTCGCTTTTTGCATTTTTTGGAGCAAAATCAGTGGAATTTGGGGAGGTAGAACGTTCCCTTAAATGTTCCCTTAAATGTTCCCTTTTGATGACCGTTTGAACTCTTTTGATGACCGTTTGAAGTCGTGAGGGGAGAAGATGGACTCCACTTGGGAAAGTGGAGTCCATCTTTTTTGCTTTTATATTATTTGTTTGCAAAATCTAATCCCTGGCGGGATAGGTTTGGTAACGATGCAATTTCTTCTACAATAATGCAATCCCTTGCGGGATAGTTTGGATTTTTGTTTTTGTTGATTTGTAGAGACGCAATGCATTGCGTCTCCACGGTGTATTCTTTTTATCTCACTCACAAGTTACGCTTGGAAAGTAGAGAATATTGTTTGATTATGCTTGTTAAGTTCAACAAAGGAAGCAGTTATTTGAACAAGTAAAATAATTTTTTGCATATCAATAACCTTTTTTTGGTTCAAAATTAATTCTTAGATTGATTGCTTTTGATTCAACACTTGAAACTTTTCCATTAATTGGATTTGTAGCTTGAGCATTAATGTTGAAAGAAACAGTACCTTTAACTTTTGTTTCGCCTTTTGGTAGATTTCCGTTTAATTCTAATTCAACTATATAAGAATCATCATCCAAATAGAGTTGTGGTTCGCTGGCTGAATATCCCTCTACAGCACATTTTGCTGTTTTATCAACAAAAACATTGATTTGGGGTCTGCCTTCGCCGCCAATATCTGGATCTAAAAATTTTAAATTTCTTACTCTTAATCTAATACGCTTTTCAGTTCCAGATGGCGGTTCTTCCTGCATATTCAAAGTGTTAATTGTAGGAGCTTTTTGTCTGATATCTACTGAATTCTTGTATAAATCAACTTGCTCATCAAAATATGGATTTTGCCAGTAAATTCTAAGTGATGCACTGTTAGAATTTGCATCAAAAAAGAAATTATTGTCTCTTGTAATGTTTAGTCCCCTAACTGGAGGTCTTTGATTATCCTTATCAGTTAAAAACTCAATCCTGAACTGGTCGGCTTTAATATTAAGGTATGATGTTGGAATTGCGTTAATAATTTGATAGTTTCCATAATAAGAATAGTTTTTAAAGTAACCATCAATTAGATTTCTATTTGTTTCTTCCAAACCAGTTCTAAAAACATTTAATAGAATTGTCTCTCTCTTTACAATATCATCAATTTGATGTATTATTTCGATCATATACATTCCTTCTGGAAGTTGGTTCTTTGCTTTAAGCAAGTAATGTTTTTCTCCATCTAGGTTAGATGGATAATTTTCATTATTTTCCAGTTCTAATGACTCAATTGTATCCCCTTTAATATCAATTAAATTTGCAGAAACAATATTAATTTTGTCATTTACATAAGGAAAAATTTCAATTGGATATACAAGAGTTGATTTATCGAAAATTGAATAACTTCCTTGGCAGAATATTGCAGGTTTTTTAAAGTCCTTAATAGATGAACAGCTAACTAAAATAAGTAATAAGAACAAATAATAAATAATTCTTTTCATAGCTTACTCCAATTTTAAAAACTCCCTGAAAAATTCAGGGAGTTGTAGAAAATTTTAATTCTTCACTTTAGTAAAACACAAATTTTATTAATCTTTGATGCAATTAAAGCTTCTTTGAGTATATTTTTTCAGAAAGAACCTTAAAAAGTTTTGTTTTCTAATACTGTATTTAGATTTTTATTTATTACACTTACAAGGTGGAACTCTAAATCTAATATAATCAATAGGATTTATCTCAGATACAGACTTAAAGAATAATTCGTCTCCTTGGTCAATAATAACTTCTACATCAACAGAACGATTATAATGAAGAGGAACACCCGGTTTATCTTTAATACCTCTACCAATCGCTCTAATTTCGATTTGATTTTTATTAGCTAAATATTCAAATTTTGGAATTTTCATCCACAAATTATTTAATAAATTAGCCATATAAAATGCTCTTAAATCGCTTAGTAGTTGATTACCACTTAGCCATTGATTAACAAATTTTGTATTCTTTTTAATGTATTTATTATCAATAATATAATTCTTTTTTGTAATCTTCCCATGCAACATTGCTTCAGAATCAAGAATAATTTTACTTGATTCTAAATCAATATCATCACCAGTATATTTACATCTTTTATCAAGTTGTCTAAAATCAGTCCAGCCATAAATATTAACAATTAATTTTATATTTTTTTCGAGAGCATAATTGACATAAGCGTTTTGTAAAGTCTTCTCCATTTGAGTAATTAAACTATTAATCTGTTTATCTACTTTTTCTGACCAATCGAAACCGGGTATTTTGTTTTTAATTTTGTTCATTTCCATTAAATCTATACAGGAACCAGCAGTTTTATATACATTATATGAAGGTTTAATAATTGGCATTGATTTATTAGAGAAAGTATAAACTTCATTTGATTCACAGGGATAATCAAATTCGACCTGATATTCAGATGGAGTTGCTTCGCATTTTGTATCAATATTAAATATTGAAGTGCAGCCGCAGATTTTTTTATCTTTAAATTCATTTGTAGAAGGGCACCAATAAGATGTAACAAAAAAAGGAATAGAATCAATAATAAACGGAAATTTTAAAACTGGTTTGTTGTTACAGAGCAATTCCAAGTCACTTTCAAGTTCATTTTGACAGAATGAATTAAAAACCAACACAAAATCTCTTTTCACTCCATTGCAACACTCTCCTGTTACTTTAATCTGAGTTTCTCTTCTAAACATGTCTTGATGTGGAAGGTATCCATTATATCTTGGTAAAGAGAATTGCGCTATTGCATTATCATCAGTTTTCTTAACAAAAGAATTATTTCCATCAGTAATCTTTAATGTTGATATGCAAGGTTTCTTTTCTCTTTTATCAATTTCCTTGTAAAAATCTAATGTATCTAATAGCTCCCAACACTTTAAAGTAAATTTTATTTCATTAGATAATTTAAGAATATTATTAGCTTTAATAAAATAAACATCAAAATTAATTGAATTATCCTTTCTGTTTGAAGAAAAAAGGAAGAATTGACCGCCGGACGAAAAAGATGGACTAAGTTCATCTGTTCCTATTCTATTTACATCAGGGAATAATGCTTTTGGTAATTCTTCATAACTTCCACTAATTTCACAATCATTATCAAATTTTATTCTATAAATATCAAAATCTCCGCTTTTATTGCTTGAAAAATAAAGATAGCCATCATTACCGAAGAACGGTGAAACTTGACTGGAATTTGGCTCATTAATTATATTGATTATTTCTGGCTTTGACCTTGAAAGTGCGTCTTCAAGAGCTGATATACAGAAACTTT
>CAZCHH010000091.1:0-8532 GCA_964498585.1 uncultured Hyphomicrobiales bacterium | reverse complement strand
TTTTGGAGTGAAGTTTTTTTTAGATAAATACGAGATTTATTTCACCCCACCCTAAAGGGATAAGCAGAATAACAGCAAGTTTTAAAGATTTGTATAATCGTTTGCCTAATAAGGAGGGGCAGAGCAGATGTGTTCTTTGTTTTACTTATCAACTCAACTCTTTTTCACTTCTTAAGAGAGGATTGCATAAGGTGATGTATAAAAATAAAATTCTAATTTCAAGATTTAGTTTTGATATTTTGTAATTTATATTTATCAATGGTTTATATATAATCACAAAATAATTTATAAATATTTACGTTTAAAATTTAAAAATACATAAAGAATATTCTGAACTTTTATTAAAAGTAATCGTATTACTGAAAAATTAGTTTTTTTGAGGAGGATATGAAAAACAAGTTTATATTAATTTGTTCATTGTTGTTACTTATCTCATTCCAATTTTTAAATAGTAAAGAAAACCTATCTGTAAATTCCGCATCAATAAGTGGTTTTATTAGCGATGAGGAAACGGGTGAAACACTTATTGGTGCAACAGTTTCAATAAAAAATACCCGAATAGGTGCTTATACCAATAAAAGCGGCTTCTATACTGTTTCTGGTTTAGAAAAGGGAAATTATGAAATTCAGGTATCCTGTGTAGGTTATGAAAAGAAAGTAGAAAAAATTAAGTTTAATTCAAATCAACAAATCAGAAAGGATTTCAAGCTAAAATCCACTTCTGTAATTACAGAAGAAATATCTGTAGAAGCAAGTCGTGACGTAGAGCAGCGTGAAATTATGGTTAGCAAAGTCAATATCCCTGTTCAACAAATCAAGAAACTTAAGATAGGTGGCGAATCGGACGTGTTTCGTGCTTTACAGTTTTTACCCGGAGTACTTACTTCTTCACAAATATCAAGCGGACTCTTTGTTCGGGGCGGCTCGCCAGACCAGAACCTCATTTTACTTGATGGAACAGGCGTTTACAATCCCTCTCACTTATTCGGTTTCATTTCGACTTTTAACAGTGAAGCGATAAAAGATGTAGAGCTTATCAAAGGCGGATTTCCTGCTGAATATGGCGGACGCTTATCTGCAGTATTAAACTTGACACAAAAAGATGGAAATAAGAGCAAAATTCAGGGCTTGGGGTCAATCGGATTTATTTCATCGAGAATATCTCTCGAAGGTCCTATCGGAAATGGCTCTTGGTTTATCGGTGGACGCCGCACTTATCTTGAACTTATTAAAGCGTTTATTCCAGATGACCCCGAAAGCCCTTTCCCAGACTTTAATTTCTATGATATAAATGCAAAAATTACTCAAAATATCTCTGAAGACGACAAAGTATCTTTAAGCGGATTCCTTAGCGCTGATAATTTCAGTATAGAAAGTTACGGTATGAAAATGAATCTTGAAGTTGGTAATCGTTTAGCTTCAGCCAGATGGACTCACTTATTTTCAAACTCACTTTTTTCTACCCTCAACATTAGCGGTAGTCAATATATTAATCTATTTACTGGAGAAACCTCCGGATACGAATTTTTAATTGACAACTCAATAACAGATTATACAATTAAAGGAGCTCTAGAATGGTTCACATCTGAAAAAGTTACTTCCAAATTCGGTTTTGAATCCACGAACTTCACTTTTAAATATTTACAGAACTTCACCGGAAATACTGATTCAACAAAAACAGGCAGCAGTGGAGGAACAATCAATCTTAAAGTAAAAGACTGGAATCATAGCTTATTTGCACAAACGAACTACAGGATAACCGAACTATTATCATTGCAAGCCGGGCTTCGCGCTAATTACTGGACTTTATCAGAAAAATACTCGTTTGACCCAAGATTTGCCCTGCATTATCAAATTCAGGAAAATATTGCAATCAAAGCTGCCTGGGGAATTTATCACCAGAGCTTGAGATTAGCTTCTCAACCGGATTTTTCATTCTTCGATACCTGGCTGCCTACCGATAGTTCAGTTGGGATTAGTCGCTCTATTCATTATATTTTGACATTAGAAACTAAACCAGTTGAAGGTTACGACCTGAATTTTGATATTTATTATAAAAGATTTTCTAATATAAACGAAATTAATATGAATGCCATAACCGTAGATGTGGTTAAAGATGTTTTTTATGTTGGTAATGCAAATGCTTATGGCGCTGAAGTATTTTTGCAAAAGAAAACCGGCAAGCTGAGTGGATGGATTGGTTATGCTATCGGATATATTTTTTCTACTTTCAATGAAGTCAATAATGGCAAAGAATTCAGACCGAAATATGATAGATTACACGATTTAAAAGTTGTTTTGCAGTATTCAATAAACGATGATTGGGATATTGGAGCTACTTTCACTTTCCAATCCGGTCAATCATATACCGGTGCCACTTCAAGATTTCAAAGTAAACTGCCTGAACAAAATTACGGCAGAGGTAAAATTGTTCCATCTCAGAGATATGGCTTGCGTCTTCCACCTTCACATCAATTAAATATTAATGCAAGTTACTCTTTTAATACTTTTGGTTTGGATTCTAAATTAATTATCGATATTTATAACGTTTATAACAGACGCGATATTTGGTTTAGGTATTACAACACGCAAGAGCTTGATACTAAAGTTGAAGATGTTCGTTTGTTGCCTATAATTCCTTCAATTTCTTACGAAATAAAATTTTAAGGTGAAAGTATGAAACAAATTAATATTAATTCTAAAAAAAATTATACCATTCCAGAAAAAATAGAGAAAGAAGAAAGAACTAATCTAATGCTTATTTTCTTCAAATATATTATTCCTGTTACTTTTCTAACGTTTTTTATCTCATCTTGTGAAGACCCGCTTCCTTCTGATTACATTCCGGAAACCGTTGTTGAGGCAGTCTTAATTGTGGATAAACCAATAGAAAACATTATAGTAATGCGTTCGCAACCTCTTAACAAACCATTCGATTATAACGCAAGTTTAATTGATGATGCTGAAGTTATAATCAGAACTGAAGGGAAAGAATATAACTTAGTTTTTCGCAGCAATAATAATCCCGGATATTATTTTCCTGATACTACTGAAAAAGTGAAATCCGAAACGACTTATACATTAGAAATTAAACTTAAAGACGGAAGTTTGATTACAGGAAAAACTACTACTCCAAAGAAAACAAACTGGATATATACTCCCGGCACTGTAATTTATTATCCTAAAGATACCTTAAAACTCGCTCCTGTTGATTCATTAAGAATTGAATATGCACCTGTAGATAACAATATGTTCTATATTTTAAGTGTTGTTTGCCGCGACACTTTAGATTACGGAAAATATTTAACCCCAGCTACAGATGAAAAGAACAGAAGAATAATAAGACCTTGGAATGAAGATAATGAAACATTTTTTTACGATATATCGACATGGTCTTTTTTGCCTACAACAAAAACTCCGATTGTCTGGACTGTATTTAAGTGGTTTGGAAAGCATACTGTAAATATTTACGTTCCAGACCAAAATTATTTGAACTGGTTTTTACAGCACGTAATTAAGGGGAGTTACGACCCGCTTCTTTCAAGTGTTGATGGAGCTATTGGTGTATTCGGTTCTGCTTCTCAAATAAGCCACGATTTCTTTTTAATTAAAAATCAAATGTAGTTACGGGCAACTGAATAATATATTGTAGTGCTTAACAAGATTATTATTTTATATATTAAGTGTCATTCTTAGCTTCAATACCAATGACATCGCTTTTTTTAAAACCAAAACTTTACGAAAGTTTAAAAACAAGATGTGTATGCTTTTTCTTCTCTTCCACAATTAAACTTAAAATTTGAAATTACTTTGCTCTACTTAAAAAACTCATTTTATTTTGCTGTTTCTGATTTATTTCTTAATTTAATTTCTTAAAAAATGTTAGCCATTTATTATTTGATAATATGAAATTTACATTTGAAAATCTTGGTTATATTGATAAAGGTGAAATAACTCCGGGCAATCTTACGATTATAGCAGGAAATAACAACATCGGGAAAACCTACATCAACTATGCTATTTTCGGTTTCCTATCCTCTGTTTTGCTGAATCCTATTATTAAAATTGACGATTCAACACTAAGCGATTTGAAAACTTATGGTAAAACGCGCATTGACCTGCAAAATTTCATTAACAATTTTCCCTTGATTTTAAAGGAAATTTCTGAAAATTATAAAAACGTAATTAATGACATTTTCAGCGTTGATAAAGAAGTTTTCAAGGATATGAAATTTAATTTTGAACTCAATCAATTCGATTACGATTTGACTGAAAGAATTGAATCAACAATTAAAATTTCCAAGCAGGATACAATTACTTTTTTTAAAGAGGAAAATTCTTTCGATTTGGATATTCTTTTAAAAGCCGAAACCAATCAAAATACTCCGGATTTCTTTTTAAGCGATTTGATTTCTAAAAATATATTCAACTTCTTAATTGGAAAACATATAAAAAAACCATTTATTATTACTTCCGAGCGAACGGGCGTTTCTCTGTTTTATAAAGAATTAGATGTAAACAAGAATATTCTGGTTGAAAAAATTTCAAAGCATAATAAATTAGACATACCTGCTTTACTTTTTGAAAATTTATCAAGATATCCGAATTCAATTAAATTCAATATAGATTTAGTCCGCGACATTTATGAATTATTCAAAAAAGATAGTTTTATTTTAGAGCAATCCAAGGTTTTACACAAGAATCTGCTCAATAAAATAAAAGATATTTTGCAAGGCAGTTTCGTAATAAAAGAGGACCAAATCCTTTTCGAGCCGCTCAAGGAAAGGAAAAAAGACAAGATTAAAGCAATTCCACTGCACGTAACCTCTTCTGCTACGAAGTCGCTCTTGCTTTTGTTTGTTTATATGAAAGCAATTGCACAGCCAAACGACATTTTAATGATAGACGAGCCGGAGCTAAATCTGCATCCTTCAAATCAGATGCATATTGCGCGATTGATTGCAAATCTTGTTAATCTTGGCATTGATGTGATGATTACAACTCACAGCGATTATATGATTAAAGAGTTTAACAATTTGATTATGCTTTCTAACGATTTCGTTGAAAAAGAAAGGATTATGAAAGAAAATAAGTATGAAGAAATTGATATTTTGCACCCGGACAAAGTAAAAGCGTATTTCATTGAAAAGCATAAAATTTTACCTGCTCCTATTGATAATATGGGAATTGAACTGAAGTTGTTTGACGATACCATTTATAAAATCAATCAGGTATCAAACGATATTTACTATTCAATTATGGGATAGAAATGAAATCAATAGCTTCAATATTAAGGAAATCATTAATTGAGGAATGTGAAATCACTTTTCCTCAAAATAGCTCTGTCTTTGTTATAAAAAATTCACAAAACGAAGGAGATTTGAAAGCTGTAAAAATTAATGCTAATCAAGTGGATAATTCTTTTTTTGCATTTACTTTCGATAAAAGAGAAATTCAGAAATTGCATAATACAGATTTGATTACGATTGACTGGATAAAGAAACGCAGCGATGGAATTATTTATAAATATCAAAATTCATATCATCATTTCATAATAATTGAAGTGAAGTCGAATAAAGCCGGCGGCGCTAAAAATCAACTTAATAGTATGGAGGCATTTCTGCATTACCTGATTAAGGCAATTCAAATAAATTACGAAAACGCTGACAGTTTGAATAAAATCAGAGTAGCCCGCCTTCTTATTACAAGCCGCGCTTACAATAAACCTTTTGTTAAGACAAAATCAATGGAGCAACTCGTTCCATTTAATCCCAGTATAAATGCAAATGAAATCCAATACAGAAAAGATGAAAAAAAAGCAATTCCAATAAATATACTAATGAAATGCAAATTCAAAGGAATTTATAAGTAAAAATTTTTATAAAATATCTAAAGGCAACATTTATGAAAAGAGATGAAAAATTAATTCTAAAACTTTTGCTTAAATTAGAAGGCAAAGAAAAAGTTGATTTAAGTAACTATGATGAATCAACTATAATTGCGCACAAAGCATTATTAATTAAAGAGAAATTTGCAGATGGAATAATACAATCTTTTGAAGATTCTACATTTATTGCACATTTAGATATAATAAAATCAAAAGGAATTGAATATCTTAATTTATATAGAGGTAATATTCAAAATAATCAACCTTAGTAAATCAATGATAGATATTATCAATGAATTAAATCAAAAGGGTATCATAATGGAAAAAATAAAAATATTTATTTCTCATTCAAGTAAAGATGCTGATATTATAAAAAAATTAATATTTGTTCTACAAAATTCAATTAGTGGATTATCAGATAAAAATATAAGATGTACTTCTGTAAATGGATATAAATTCAAGTCTGGTACTGAAATTTATCAAATGATTAAAGAAGAAACTAATAGTTGTGAATTAGTAATTTCTGCTTTTTCAGAAAATGCTTTACAATCTTCTATGGTTCAGTTTGAAACTGGAATAGCTTGGTTCTTAAATAAAGCAATTCCAATAATTATTGAAGAAGATCTCTCAATAGAGGAGCTTCCTAAACCATTTCAAAATAAACAAACAAAGTATACCAATAAAAAAAATGATTTATTAGATCTAATTGATGATATTTCTGAAAAGTTAAATTTAGAAAAAAATTCTAGTTCAAAAATATCTGATTTAGTAAATGAATTTATTAATGAATTTTATTAAAATTTTTTTAACTAATTATATTAAATATTTAAATTTTATTAGAAAATATGAGTATATCTGATTGGATAACAGCAATTGCAACTGTGGTTTTAGCATTTATTACTTGGTATTATGCTAAATTAACAAAAAGGATGCTAAAATCAACTGAAAATGCTTTAGCAGAAGAATTAAGGCCTTATGTCGTTGTCGATATTTTGGTGGAAAACCATCAAATTATATTAAGAATTAGAAATATAGGAAAAAGACCAGCATTCAATACAATTATTTCTATAGAACCTGATGTTGATGATATCATTCTTGAAGTAGAAAAAACGAAGAAGAAATTATTAAACATCTCTCCTTTTTTAAATCAAAAGTTTATATCACCTGGATATGAAATAAAATTTGTATTAAATATAGGTCCACAATATTTAAAAATTAAGGATTCAACTAGAAATTATGTTTATAATTTTTCTATTAGTTATTCTGATTCATCTGGTAAGTTATTTTCAAACGAAAAATGTACTATTGATTTAGACAATATAATTTATGATGAAAAAGTAGCATTTTTTAATAATACTCATTATTTAGAATCAATAAATAAAAATTTAGAAAATATTTCAAAACAATTCAATGAGTTAAAAAGTATAACCAACTCATTAAATAAAGTTTCAGATACTATAAACCGAAAACCATAAACAAAAAAATTAACAATTAATAATTAACAATTAATAATTAATAATTAACAATTATTATGATACTCAACACCGGCGTAGATATAATAGAAGTAGAACGTATTAAGGAAGTGCTTGAAAAATTTGGAGAGCGTTTCCAAAAGCGGATTTATACTCAAACTGAAATAGATTACTGCGAATCTTTTAAAGATACAAAGTATGTCCATTATGCGGCACGCTTTGCAGCTAAAGAAGCATTCAGCAAGGCAATAGGAACGGGAATAACCCAGGGTTTCAAATTTAACGAAATAGGCATCCGCAATGAAAAGTCTGGTATGCCTGTTTTAGAATTGACTGGAGATTTAGCTGAAAAATGGGGTAAATATAAAGTTCACATTTCTCTTTCGCATACAAAAGAAAATGCAATTGCATTCGTAGTAATGGAAGAAATTTGAAAAAAAATATTTTCATTAACAAATTTAGTATAAATGATACATTTATTGAAAACTTTATTATATTTGAGAATTATTAAACATTAAATAAAAACAATGATTACAAGAGAAAATAAATTGACAAATTTTGAGTTGGAGTTAAAACATAAATTATGACAAAACATAAATTAATTATCGGTGATTGTTCATCAATGAAAGAAATAGAAGATGAATCAGTGCAATTGATGGTTACATCACCACCCTATTTCAATGCACCTTTTGATTATGAGAATTTATATTCAGATTATGATGATTATTTAACTGTAATAAAAAGTTTTGCTAAAGAAACATATAGAGTTTTAGCACAAGGAAGAATAGCAGTATTAAACATTGACGATATGCTTGTTAAAGGAGAAAAATATCCAATAGTTGCAGACGCTACTAAAATATTCATTGACGCTGGATTTAAATATAGAGATAGAATTATTTGGAAAAAACCGGAAGGTTATATTAGAATAAGCAGAAGAAGTGGAGTTTTGCTTCAGCACCCTTATCCAATGTATTTTTATCCCGATAATTTACTTGAAAATATTATTATCTTTCAAAAAGGAAATTTTGATTACAAATCTATTTCTAAAGATATTAAGGAAGAATCACAACTTGATAAAAAAGAATTTCAAGAAAAAAAATGGTTTTTAACGCTTTGGGAAATGACAAACGTATTGCCTAATGCAACTTTAGAAAAAGACATAGCTGCTTTTCC
>CAZCHH010000090.1:4670-8776 GCA_964498585.1 uncultured Hyphomicrobiales bacterium | reverse complement strand
ATTCCTCGCTACGCTCGGAATAACATAATATATTGCTATTATTGTAAGCGGTTTGGTATAAAATCATCATAAGAATTTGTATTGCTATAGTTACACGTATCAAAAGTTAAAGTGGTTTATTTGGAGCGAAGCAAAGTATGACAGTTTAAGGTAAAGGTATAAACAAATGAATCATTTTGGCTAATTGAATATTATTTTATAGGTTTGGTATTATAAATAATTTATTTAAATTATTTATAATTTTGCAATTTTTTTTATATTTGAAGAATTGTGATAAATAAAATTAATTTCAAAATTATTTTTACAATAGAATTTGATTTATTCCTTCTCAATAGTTAGAAAGAAAAATGGAAATAAAATGATTAATATATAATATTTATAAACAAAGAATATGAAACAAATATTAGCATTTGTCCTCGTTTTTATTATATCCACTTCATTTATAAACGCTCAGGAAACCAGGCGAAAATCCCTGAATGTTACAATATATAATGATGACTTAGGCGTTATCCGCGACTTAAGAACTCTTGATTTAATAAAAGGTGCTTCTGAAGTTAAAGTAACAGATGTTGCCGATAGAATTGATATGACAAGCGTTCATATTAAACTTGATGGAAACGTTATTGAGCAGAATTTTCAATATGATTTGGTTAGCTTTTTAAAAGTCCTGCAAAAATATCTTGACAAAGAAATTGAATTAATCAATGACAATACTATTATAAGCGGAACTCTGCTTTCTGCAACAACAAACCAAATTGTAATCAAGAAAAAAGACGGCGGTTTGCTAATGCTACCAAAAATTGATTCATACCAAATTTCTGTCGGTTCTTTACCCGAAGGATTAATTACTAAACCCACACTCGTTTGGCAATTGATCTCGAATAAATCTGGAATGCAAGACGTAGAAATTTCTTACCAAACAAGTGGAATGAGTTGGAGCGCTGAATACGTTGCTGTCCTTGATGAAAAAGACTCAAAAATTGATTTAAATTCCTGGGTCAGCTTAACAAATAATTCCGGAACAAGCTACCCTGATGCTTATTTGAAATTGGTCGCAGGCGATGTAAATAGAGTTAAAGCATATAACAAAGAAATGAGCAGAGCGAAAGGTTATGATTTAGCAGAAGTGATGATGGTAACTGAACCACAATTTCAGGAAAGAGAATTTTTCGATTATCATATTTACGATTTGCAGCGTCAGACTACACTTGCAAACAACGAAACAAAGCAGATTTCTCTTTTTGAAGCAAGCGATATTAAAATAAATAAAAAATATCGCTATAACAGTTCAGGCAGTGCAAACAACGGCAAGGCAGATGTGATTATTGAATTTGAGAATAAAAAAGAAAACAATCTCGGAATGCCGCTCCCTGCTGGAAAAGTGCGGGTTTACAAAAAAGATGCAAAATCACTCGAATTTGTCGGCGAAGATATGATTAGCCACACACCCAAAGAAGAAATGCTCAAACTGAAAATCGGACAGGCATTCGATATTGTAATTGAAGAAGTTGAAACTGATAGCAAACAAATTTCTAAAAATACTTGGGATAGGACCTATAAGGTTACTCTAAAAAACAGAAAAAATGAAGACATAGAAATTGAAGTTCAAAGAAGCGTTTGGGGAGCCGCTGAAGTTTTAGAATCATCTATTGAATACAAAAAGAAAGATGCAAATAATATTCTGTTCAACGTTCCAGTAAAAAAGGGACAGGAACTAGAATTTACATATAAAATCAGATTTAAAAACTGGTAAAAATGGATTATACTCTTTTTCTAGTGTAGTAAATTGAAAAAAAACTTATCATATTATGTCATTCTGAACCTCTTGATAAAGCAAATGCTTCATTATAATGGAGATGACATAACAAAAGTGTCATTCTGACGGATGTCAGAATCCATCTTAAAAATATTTTTTATTGGTCATTAGTCATTTGTTATTTGTCATTAGTATTTTTCTAACAACTAACAACAAATGACTAAAATATTCCTTTGTCCATTTTCTTTAGGGAAAAACAAGATGGATTCTGACATACGTCAGAATGACAGAGAAGTAAAGATTTTATTGGCAAGTGTTGTGAAGAATGACACTCAAAAGTATAGAAAATTATTGTAGTCAAGCAATAGTTAATTTTAAATTTAATAATTTATTAAGGATAATTATGAAAGAAACCGTTTATACTGATAAGGCACCAGCACCAATAGGTCCTTATTCACAGGGAATTAAAGCACAGGGCAGCTTAGTATTTTGTTCAGGTCAAATTCCTCTGAAACCAGATGGAACTTTGCCCGGTGAAGATATAGAAACCCAAACACATCAGGCACTAAAAAATGTTAAAGCAGTGATGGAAGCTGCTGGCGCAAGTATGGAAAACATAGTAAAAACTACAGTGCTACTTAAAGATATGAATGATTTTGCAACAATGAATAAAATATATGATGAATATCTTGGTAAATCAAAACCGGCAAGAGCAGCTTACCAGGTCTGCAGATTACCCAAAGATGTTTTAATTGAAATAGAAGCAATTGCGGTTCTTCCGTAATTATTATTTTTTATCAATAATAATAGTGAGGTCATTATGAAAACTCAAATTGTATTCAGACACTTAAAATCAAATCCTGAGCTGAACGATGCGGCTATGGAAGAAGCGAAGAATCTCGAAAAGTATTACGATGGGATAACAAGCACCAGTATTGAATTTACAAACGATACCGATACCGAAAAGGTTGTTGATTTCACTGTCCAGCTCCAAGGCACCACGCTTGTTTCAAGCAGTTCTTCTGATAATTTTCCTAAAAGTTTAGGCGAAGCTGCCGATAAAATGGTAAGACAAATTAAAAAATGGAAAACCAAAATAAGCAAAAAGTAATTAGAATTTTACAATAAATTATAAATTAAAGCCAGAATCTAAAGTTCTGGCTTTTTTTTAAATTCAAATAACTAATAACTATCTTACTTAATTTCCAGTTTAAAGTGTCAAAATGTCATTCTGACAAATATCAGTATCTATCTTAGAATTCTAAAAATAACAAGATGGATTCTGACATACGCCAGAATGACAATTCATATATTCATATTATTTATGACATTTTATAATGGAATTTGTATTATTTGTTATCTAATAATTAAAATAGAGGAATTTTTAGTAAGCATTGTAAATTACTCTTTAAGATTCATTTTTAAATTTCAAAAATATTAGCTAATCTGAGCTCCTATTATTAGGGATGAATTCAACTGCTAATAGCAAAATGTATAAAATACTTTCTAATTATATTTAACTAAAGCAAAGCTCAAAGAAACTTTACGAAAGTTTAATAGAAAAATTTTGATTTTAAAAATATTCATAAAATATTTTTTTTTTTTGAATATTCTTTATAAATTGTATTTGGTAATTTTACCAAATAGGAAAATTAAATGAATGAAAAAATCATAGAATATTACGAATCCAAAGTTGAAATATTTAAAGCACTTTCTCACCCTTTCCGGCTGTTTATTATTGACGAAATCTCAAAGAAAGAGTGCTGTGTCAATGAACTAGCTCAGATGATAGATGTTGATATTTCAACAGTTTCCAAACATCTTGCAATATTAAAAAACTCTGGGATAGTATCTTCAAGAAAAGAAAATAATTGTATTTATTATAAGTTAAAACTAAAATGCGTTTTGGATTTCTTCCAATGCTGCATTAGAGCTAATTGTGAAAGGACAAGTAAATGAAAAGTTCTGATGAATTAAAGAAAATCGTAAAAGAAAAATATAGTGAAATAGCAAAAGCTTCCGTTAGTTGTGGATGCAGTTGCTGTGGCTCGCCTCAAGTAACTGATATATCCGATTTCAGTGAAGATTATAAAAATAAAGATGGATACTATGAAGATGCTGATTTGGGACTTGGTTGCGGTATTCCAACAGATTTTGCTGAAATTAAAAAAGGTGATTTTGTGCTTGACCTCGGCTCAGGTGCAGGTAATGACTGCTTTGTTGCTCTTTCTTTAACCGGCGAAGAAGGAAAAGTGTTTGGTCTTGATTTTACAGACGAAATGATAAAGAAAGCAAATTTAAATAAAATTGTAGTCGGTGCAACTAACGTAGAATTTGTAAAAGGCGACAT
>CAZCHH010000090.1:0-4570 GCA_964498585.1 uncultured Hyphomicrobiales bacterium | reverse complement strand
AAAATTGAATTACCTGATAGTAATCTCTTGGAATTTGTAAATAAAGAAGAATTAGATAAATACAGAAATTCAGGTACAGGTATTTATAGTATTACAGTTGTTGGTTATAAGTAAATTTTTTATAAGAATTCGTTTAATATTTAAACCTGTATTATTCATAAATCAAAAATAAATACTTTATTACTCCTTCCCAAGTTGCACTTGGGAAGGTAACTTTCACAAAAGCTATGCTTTAAATCTTCATTCTTAAAGTAAGATGTAAAGCACAGTTTTAAAAGAAATCTTCCTTCCCAAGTGCAACTTAGGAAGGAGTGCAAATTTTTAGTATATCAAAATAATGGAAAAACTAACAAAAAAACTTAGCTTCCTTGATAGATACCTAACGGTTTGGATACTTCTTGCTATGCTACTTGGAGTTTTGACCGGATACTTTTTCCCCGGTATTGTTGATTTTTGGAGTAAGTTTCAGTCCGGAACGACCAACATTCCGATTGCAATAGGATTGATTCTTATGATGTATCCGCCGCTTGCAAAAGTTAAGTATGAAGAGTTAGGCGATGTTTTTCGTAATGTAAAAGTACTTAGTTTGTCTTTGGTGCAAAATTGGATAATTGGTCCTATATTAATGTTTGCTCTTGCTGTAATCTTTTTACAGGATTATCCTGAATATATGGCTGGTCTTATTCTCATAGGGCTTGCCCGCTGCATTGCAATGGTAATCGTTTGGAATGAGCTTGCTCAAGGCGATACAGAATACGCTGCCGGTCTTGTAGCATTTAATTCGATTTTTCAGGTGCTTTTCTTTTCAGTTTATGCATATATTTTCCTAACTGTGCTGCCGAACTTGTTTGGTTTACAGACTTTTGCAGTTGATATTACTATCGGACAAATAGCCGAAAGTGTTTTTATTTATCTTGGAATACCATTTCTAGCCGGTATGCTAACCCGTTATTTCTTAATTAAAATGAAAAACAAGGAATGGTATAGCAAAAAATTCATTCCCAAAATTAGTCCGATTACCTTAATAGCACTGCTTTTTACAATATTTGTAATGTTTTCGTTAAAAGGTGAATATATTGTAAAAATTCCGCTTGATGTAGTGAGAATTGCAATTCCGCTTCTGTTCTATTTTGTTATTATGTTTTTCATTTCATTTTATTTAAGCAAAAAATTTGGAGCAGATTATTCTAAATCAGCAACGCTTTCTTTTACTGCAGCGAGTAATAATTTTGAATTAGCAATCGCGGTTGCTGTTGCTGTTTTTGGAATAAATTCCGGTGAAGCATTTGCTGCTGTTATTGGACCACTTGTAGAAGTGCCTGTTCTTATTGCATTAGTTAATGTTGCATTATGGTTAAAAAAGAAGTGTTTTTGAAAAAAATATAGAGGTATAAAATGAAGCAAGATATTTTAATTTCAAAATTTAATAAACTTCCAGATAACTATCAAGATGAAGTTTTAGATTTTTCTGATTTTCTTTTATTAAAATCAAAAAGAGAAAAACGTAGCTTTGAGCAATTATTTGATAAAAATTATTTAGAATTTTCTGATAATAAGCAATCTGAAAAGAAAAATATTTCTTTAGAAGAAGCTGCGGAGTTGATGCTAAGCGAGTATTTAGAAAATCCAGAGTTTAGTGTTTTAAATGCTTTAGTAGCGGAGGATTTTTATGAAACGAGGTGAAGTTTGGTTACTTAATTTAGATACTACTATTGGTGCAGAAATATGAAAAATTTATTGCTAATTTGCTTATTAATTCTATCAATTACTTTAATTGATGCTTATTCCAAAGATAAAAAAGTAAAAATAGACGTGATGTATTTCCACACTACTGTGCGATGCGAAGGTTGTTTAAAAATTGAAGAGCATACTTTCAACTCAATAAAAGATGTGTTTGAAAAAGAATTGAAAGACAGCACAATTACAGTGAAATCTATTGATTTTTGGGAAGAAGGCAATGAGCATTTTGAAAAAGCATACAAATTTGATACCCAAACATTAATTTTAAGTAAAAAAGTTAACGGGAAAGAAGTAAAATGGAAAAATTTGGACAAGATTTTTGAATATGCTGGAAATTATCTTCATTTTCAAAAATACTTGAAAAAAGAAATAGATATATTTTTGAAAAAGAAATAAATTAAGGAAAAAAAATGAATATTAAAATTCTCGGAACTGGTTGTTCCAAATGTTCAACTCTCGAAAATAAAGTAAGAGAAGTTATTAAGCAAAATTCAATTGAAGCCGAAGTTGAAAAAGTAACACAAATCAACGATATAATGAAATATGGGATAATGATGACGCCCGGCTTAGTCATCAACGAAAAAGTGGTTAGCTTCGGAAAAATTCCACAAGAGAATCAGATTTTGCAATGGATTAAGGAGGCAATGTAATATGAAAAAAAATTTTGTATTAATTATGATTTTGGTATTTTTGCCAATAATCGGATGCAATAAAAATCAAGAGCAAAATAAAAATGAATTATCAGCAAGCAAAGATTCATTGCAAACAAAAATAGACAGCATAAATTCTCCAATTATTACTTTTATTGAACTCGGCTCAGTCAGCTGTATTCCCTGCAAACAGATGCAGCCGATTATGAAATCGCTCGAAAAGAAATATGGGAGCCAGCTAAAAGTCATATTTTATGATGTTTCAAAGAAAGAGAATAAAGAAAAAAGCAAGGAATATGGAATTCAGTTTATTCCAACCCAGATTTTTCTTGACAAAAGTGGAAAAGAAATACATCGCCACGATGGTTTTTATCCAGAAGAAGAAATTGATAAACTTTTGCAATCAAATGGCTTGAAAATTTTGAGTGAGTACTAATGATAAACGACCTTTTTGTATATTTAAGTGAATTGCTTTACCAAAGTTTTTGGTTTGCAAATCTTTCTGCTTTTGGCTGGGGCATTTTAAGTATTTTGCTTAGCCCCTGCCACCTTTCGAGCATTCCGCTAATAGTTGGTTTCCTTAGCTCACAAGGAGAAATTACAATGAAACGTACATTCTTCTTGTCGTTCGTATTTGCATTTGGAATACTAATAACTATAGCAATCATTGGCATAATTACGCTTTCCCTTGGCAGGTTAATGGGCGATATAGGAGAAATTGGAAATTATCTCGTTGCAGCAGTTTTCTTTGTTGTCGGACTTTACCTGCTCGGTGTAATTCGCTTGCCATGGGATGGTCCAGCATTAAAACAAACGAAATATAAAGGAACGCTTGCCGGTCTTATTCTCGGTTTACTATTTGGAATTGGGCTTGGTCCCTGCACTTTCGCTTATATGGCTCCTGTGCTTGGGGTCGTTTTTGAAGTATCCTCAACAGATATGTTGCTTGCAATTAGTTTACTTGCTTCTTTTGGTATAGGACATTGTTCCGTAATTGTTCTTGCAGGCACATTAACAAAATTTGTTCAAAAGTATTTAAACTGGTCAGAAAATTCCAAAGCCATAACTTATGTAAAGAAAGTATGCGGAGTTCTTGTAATTCTTGGTGGTTTTTATATGATTTATCAGGTGATATAATTGCTTTAATGAATTTAGAGAACGTGCTGTCATAAGTTGAATGTAAGTTTCTTTTTTAATATATAAATACTACAAAACCGACATCAAGTAGTTCAAAACCAAAGTATCAGAACTCCTGTCCTCCATAACGAATATAAAGGAGTTAGGAGGTTTGCTTAGTAAAGAATGTTTTAGTAGTTAGCAAATATTTTCTTATTAGTTTTTTGTCATTAGTCATTAGTTTGTAAATACTAATGACGAATAACTAATGACCTATTGGAAATACTTATGTTAGAATTTAACTACTTATAATAAAATATGCGAAATAACAAACTACGAGGCATCAGGAGTTCTGAGTATATAAAATTAATGTGGTTAAGCTAATTGTTATAATATGAGGTAAAAATGATTAATAACTGGAAAATTTCGTTAGGTTTTAGTCTCTTTTTTTTAATTGGAATAGTAATAATTACACTAATTACTTCTCAATGGGTAATACTCTCGCTCGGAGTAGGTTTCCTGTTTGGCTTTGCTTTGCAGAAAGGTGATTTATGCGGTGTATCAGCTATGAGTGAAGTTATCATAATGAGAGACAAGAAGAAGCTGTTCGGCTTTTGGATTGCGATACTTACTTCAATGGTGCTTTATGCAATATTTGAAAATATTGGAGTAATTCAATTAGCTCCCAAAAAATTGATTTGGCTAAGCGCCTTAGTCGGTGGAATTATTTTTGGAACTGGCACAGTGCTTGGTGGCGGCTGTATTAGCGGGTGTATGTATAAAGGTGCAACTGGAAATATCAACTCTATTGCTGCGCTGCTATCTATTCCAATCGGCATTTCTCTTGTTGATTTCGGTCCATTGCAAAGTTTCAATAAATACTTATTGACTTTTGTAATCAATGATGCTAACGGAAAAGCAATTACACTACATTCTTTTCTCGGAGTTCCTTATTGGACAATTGTTTTGATTTTATTGATTTTAACTTTATTGCTTACTTATTTTCTTCAAAAGAAGAAAAACAAATCTGCAAACAAAACAAAATCAGAATTTTCAAAAGTTTT
>CAZCHH010000089.1:0-8943 GCA_964498585.1 uncultured Hyphomicrobiales bacterium | reverse complement strand
GTCTTACTTTCGTTCTATTGTGAAATTCACAAATTTTAATAAGAGTATCTACAGGAAAGACTAAATCAACTTATTATTTAATAAATAAATAAAAATTAAAATACTGATTTATGAAAGTTAAAGAGATGATAGAAATAATAGAGAATGAAGGTTGGTACTTAGATAGAATAAAGGGTAGCCATCGCCAATTTAAACATTCTGTAAAAAAGGAACGGTTACAATTGCTGGAAAACTTTCAGTTGATATGCCGATAGGGACTGTTATTAGCATATTAAAGCAAGCTAAATTAAAATAGGATGAATATGAAATACACTATTATTATTGAGAAAGGAAAAAACTCTTACGGGGCATACATTCCTGATTTGCCGGGCTGTGTGGCAGTAGGAGAAACCGAAGAAGAAGTTAAAGTATTAATAAAAGAAGCACTGGAATTTCATTTAGAAGGTATGAAGCTAGAATCTAAAAGAATTCCCAAGCCAAAAACAAAATTTTTCGAAATGGAGGTTGCTTTGTAAAAAGCTTAAATTTTAAAATAAATACGTAAGCGTGGTCTTACTTCTGTTCTGAAACTAAATTATCAAATAAATAAAAAAACTGAAGAAAATGAAAGAGTCTTTTAAAAGCAGAGCTATTGAGAATTTGGAAGCGGCAGAATTGCTATTTGAAAACGGTAAATACAATGCTTCTGCTAATCGTGCTTATTATGCTGCTTTTCATTTAGCTATAGCAGCTTTATTCTCAAATAGCATAAAACCAAATATTGACCATAGAAGTGTACAATCTCTCTTTAGCGATTTATTTTTTAATAAACGCAAAGTATTTCCTTCAAAGTACAAAATATATTTAAACAATATGCAAGACTTTAGAAATATTGCAGATTATAAACAAGGATTATCCCCTAAAAATGCAAAAAAACAATTAAATGATGCAAAAGAATTTTTTTCAGTTATTATAGGAATATTCAATGAAAATTAATTATAGACAGCAGCAACTTATTGAAGAATTATATAATAAAGTAAAATTAAGATTTCCTCAAATCAAATATAAAGATTTGGAAGTATCTCCCGATGATTCTGAGCATATATGGATTAATGTTATAGCTGATATGGATGAAGACGAAGAAATTGAAATGATGAAATATTCTGCTGAATTAGGAACTGATTTGTTGTCAGATTATGGATACAGAATTTCAATCATGCCAGAAAATCCCAATGCTGTTTATGCCTGATTTTGAATCTTGATTTTATATGTTTATTTTATTAAGATATTCCATATCTTTAAAATATGGAATATCTAAAAATAAATTTGCTTTGTAATTAAAAATTTTATAATTTATATTATTGAAAAAAACAAAATATTTGAAAGGAAAAACTATTTAAATATAGTGAAATAAAATAAATATGTAAGCGTAGTCTTACTTTCGTTCTAAACCAAAAATCGCCAATTTTTAGTCAGTAGAACGGTAAGAAGGCACGCCCAGCAATGGGCGTTTTCCTTTTTGCTTTACTGACGGGTGTTTGGCGATACCTTGGTTTAGGGCATAATGTGAAAATGCCCTTTTTTTATGTTTAAAGTATTTGGAGTTAAAATGATTAACAACACTATGAATAATCAAGTCGAATCTGAAGAGAATGAAAAAAATAATTTTTCAAATGTATTAGCAAGTAAATTAAAAAGATTAACTAATATGATAATTGATGATATTGTTATTATTATTATTTATGTAATATTGGATACAATATTTTATTATATTGCTTATGACCCTTCAACTAATTCTAATTTATATAATACAGCACATGATAGCATATTTAAATATTTTGACGTTATGATATTACTCATTATATATTATTTTATTCTTGAAATCACAACTGGACGTACAATTGGCAAGCTTTTTACGAAAACTAAAGTGTTAAACTTATATGGAGATAAACCAAATTTTGATGAAATTTTAAAACGCACATTTTCAAGAATAATACCATTAGATCAATTATCTTTTTTGGGAAAATACAGCGTTGGTTGGCATGATTCAATATCAAAGACTAAAGTAGTTAACAAATAGAATTAAACTGTCATTATAGGTTATTAATATGAAATTTTTAATTTACTACTTAATATTACTATTTTTATTTAACAATTGCTTAGCACAAACAGCAGAAGAGTACTACAACAGAGGTATTGCAAAAGCTAAACAGAACGATTATCAAGGAGCAATACAAGACTACAATAAAGCAATTGGAATAAATCCAAATTATTCTAAAGCATACAATAATAGAGGTTATGCACAAGCAGAGATAGGTAATTATCATTCTGCAATTTTAGATTATAATAAAGCAATTGAAATAGACAATAATTATGGAGATGCATATACTAACAGAGGAATTGCAAAAGCAATATTGGGTGATTATAAAAATGCAATTCAAGACTATAACAAGGCAATTGAAATCAACCCTTACTATGCAAATGCTTATTACAACAAAGGAGTTACATTTGCAAATATCGGCGATCATAATGTTGCATTACAAAATTTTAATAAAGCAATTGAAATAGATAATAATTATGGAGATGCATATACTAACAGAGGGTACACTAAAAACGAACTTGGTGATTATAAAGGTGCAATTGAAGATTATAACAAAGCAATAAACCTTAATCCAAAAAATGAAGTAGCTTATAACAACAGAGGAAACTCAAAGAACATGACTGGCGATTATAAAGGTGCAATACAAGACTACAATAAAGCAATTAAATTACAACCTAATTATGCTGATGCTTATTGCAATAAAGGTTTTACAGAAGATTTACTTGGTAATTATAAAAGTGCAATCAAAAATTACAACAAAGCACTTAAATTAAATCCAAATTCTGCAGATTTATTTGATAAAAGAGGAATTTCCAAATATAAAAGTGGCGACTATAAAGGTGCGTTAAGTGATTTTAACGAAGCTATTAAAATAGATTCTACTTTTGCAAGAGCATATAATAACAGAGGTGCTGTTAAAGCTGAACTTGGCGATTTAAATGCAGCTTGCGAAGATTGGTCTAAAGCTGACAAACTTGGTTTGTTGGAAGCTAAGGAAATTATTAAACAGTTTTGTAAATAGATTGGAAATGCTATGAAAAAAATATTTATTATTATTGGTTCAATATTATTAGCTTTATTATTAGCTTATAATATTTATTTTAAAGACCTTTTTGACTATTTAAAAGTGAAAGAAGAAAGAACAATAGAATCATGTAACTTATATTATCGTGAGCATCCTAATGGTTTTTTTCTTGAAGATGTTAAATTTATTGAAATTGAATTACAGAATGATATAATTAAAATTAAAGAATTTATAAAACAATACCCAAACAGCGAGTATATGCCAACGATAAAGTTATTAAAATTTGGTCTATGGCAAAAAGAAATAGATAAATATTTGGAAAATATTAAAGGGAAAAAAACTAATGATTTAGCTGTCAAATTCTTTAATGATTTACTATACTATATGAGAGATAATGACTTGTTTGAAATAAATATATTTTTAAATGGAAGTATAAAATTAAAAGAATACGAAGAATATGAAGAAAAAGCAAAAATTTTTTGGGAAAGAATAGTGAAAGCTAACAAACTACCTTCAATAGAAGAAAACTTAATACCATTAAAATCAAATTTTGAAAGTTCAGATATTTCTGAGCTTGAAGCTATTATTGTATATGGAATTTCAGTGGGTTTTAATAAAATAATAAATCAGGAATTTTTAGATATTAATGCTAATGGTATGGAAATTGAAAACACAAAAAGACTTAAAATCATAATAAATTACGAAATAATAAACCAGGAAGAAACTTTTAATAATATTAAAATTCCACATATTTGGAATTATTACTCAAGCGAAAATACTGATTTTCAAAAATCGAAAAAAAATGACATAAAAAATTTTAAAAATTATTTATTAGGAATTTCAGTAAAATTTGATTTTCAATTTATTATACCTAATAATATAAATCCTTTCAAGTATAATGAAGTTGCTTCGCCATCAGATGAAATAAATAATATAGATGGTATAACCGATGGTTATAAAAAAATGACAAGTATTACTTTTGCAAATTTTTCAAAAAATATTACTGAATTATTTTCATTATATTAGTTCTTTAAAATAAATGATTAAAAGACTATTTAATTTTCTAAATTAAAAAAATGAATCTTACTGAATTGCTTGCTTTTTGGGGTGCAATAATTTCCACAGTCGCAATAACTTGGAATATTACTTTATTTTTTAAGGATAAGGCAAAAATTAAAGTTAGTGCAGGGATTATGACTGATGAAAACAGAAAAGAATTTTTTGTGGTTACAATTACAAATGTAGGAAAAAGACCTGCTTTAATAAATTCAGTAAATCTCAAAGAAAAGAATTCAAAATTTGAAATATTTATTACTCCTAAAGAATTGCCAATTAAATTAAATGATTCAGAGCGTCATATTGAATATTACGATAATGTAGATAAATTTAAAAATGAAATTGAAAAGATTTGGGTTTTTGATTCAACAGGAAAAAATTGGTTCGTTAGTAAAAAGTATTTAAAAAATTTAAATAAACAAATAAAGCCCCAAAATGATAAAGCAATATAAGTTAATCTTAATGATGTTATTTTTCTTTAATGAAGCTGCTTATTCTCAATTCTTTTCTTCTGAAAGAATTTTTGAAGTATGTGCCGATGCTGTTGTTTACATAGAAAATAAAAGTGGCGGAATTGGCACTGGCTTTTTTATAAATGAAGATGGTTATATTATTACTAATCACCATGTTGTTCAAGATGGTTATAGTAATACTGTTTCTGCTTCCCGAATCAGGGTCAAAACAAAATACGGTTATGCTTATGATGTAGTTTCTGTTGATGATACTCCAGATTTTTATGGTTTAGATATTGCAATTTTAAAAATTAATCAAAAAATATCAACCTTTTTACCTTTAAAATCTACAGATGCTATAGTTGGAGAAGAAGTAGTTGCTATTGGGCATCCAAACAATGATCCATGGAATATATCAGAAGGTATTATTTCAAATCTAAGAATTCAAGATAAATATCTTTTACAGCATGATGTTCGTATTGATGAAGGAAATAGTGGTGGTCCACTAATTAACGCAAAAGGTCAAGTATTAGCAGTAGTTACAAGTTATAAGAAAATGTTTGATAATTATGGCAATTTAAAAACACAGGAAACTGGAAAGTTAGCTACAAAAATAAGTTATGTAATAAATGCATTAGATAGAAGAAATATTAAATATTACACAGACCCAATTGTTTACGAAGGTATGACTGAGTACGAAAGACAATTTGTAAATTTGAAAAATGACCAAAAAAAATTGCAGGAAAACAGAATTCAGTTGGTTAAAGAAAAGGAAGATTTTGAAATTTATAAAAAAAACGAGAATGAAAAAATAGCTTTAGAAAAAAAGGTTTTAAATCAGGAGCGAATAGAATTAGAATCAAAAAGGCAAGAAAGTTGGGGAATTATTGAAAAAGCTGGTATTATTAGAAATGAGATTGAAAACGGCAAAGAATCTAACGAAAGGAAATGGCAAGAATTAGTAAAGCGAGAGCAGGAAATTGAAAAAAAAGAAAATTGGATAAGAGAAAAAGAAGTAGATATAAATAAACAACTTACAAATAGATTTGCATTTGAATTGTTAATCAATCCTACCTATATGTATAATCAAAATATAGATAACCATTTTAGTAATTTTCGTGGTTCTATTGGTTTGTTCTATCGTTTTGGTTTCTTAAGGAACAATTATGGTGTTGTTACTACTTCTGATAGAATTGGTTTTGTTTATGGTTTTGAAAAGAATTATAGTTACAATCAAAATAAATTATTAGACAACTATAATCAAGATTTATCTTTGGCTATGGAATTCAATGATTTAATAAGGGTTGGTTTAGGAAAAAGTTTTCAAAATGAATACAAATATTTCGGTTACAAAGAATATAACTTTGCTTATATTATGTTAAATCTTACTGGATACCCAATTCCTTTTGGTTTTAGTTTTACATTTTATACTGACAATAAATTTTCTCTTAAAAATTATTCAATTGGTTTATATACGGGATTTAATCTTACTTTTTTAAGATTGTAATAATTTTAATTATTCCCTGTAGCCAGCGATTCTCTTTGACTACAGGGATTTTTTACTCCCCTACCCTCGCTACCAAAATCTCATACAACCTTAGGAAATCGTCTTTAGAATAGTATTCTATTTCTGTTTTAATTTTCAAAATATTTTTAATAGACATTGTCGTGGTTTCCAATATTTTCTAAAATCACTTGGTCAGTATCTATAAAAACAAACACAACTCTTAATTGAAAATTTATGGAAAAACTCCAGCATTCAGATAATTTGCCACTTAACTTATGAGTTTTTAGTGATGGGTCAAAAGGATTGTTGATAAACGTCTCAAGCCGATTAAAAAAAAGCTCTTCAAGTTGTTTGTTATTTTTGATTAGCTTTGAATAAGCTCTTTTAAATGAATTACTAAGTGCAATGCTTATCATAAATTGCTTAACTCATTTTTTAGAATACTTATATCTGAAGTAAAAAATAGCTCATCATTGCGATATTGAGCCATAGTTTCCTTATGGTCTAAAGCTAATTCTTCCCTTTCTAATTCAATTTGACGCTTCTTAGAAATTTCATTCAGTTCAATAAGTTCTTCATATTGTAAATTTCTAACTTCATCAACTAAGTTTGCAAATGTATTCATATTACCTTTCAAACTGTTCTCTAACAAATTTTATAATTAGACGAACTTTTAATTTTTTATTGCATAAACAGAATACACTATTCCATTATTTCATTTTCAATATCTTCATCTGTAATTGACTTAGATGCTTCATTGTTTTAGATGTCCTTGAAAAAAAGTTCCCAATTAAGCATATTTTGTATTACAAATCATTTTGATAATAATATTTTTCATTTCATCAGATTCTATAAAATTGTAATTTTAATAACAGTGTATTTTTTAATTTTAGTAAAATCTTTTTTATTGTAAGTCAATAATTCACTACAATAATATTCTGCTAATGTCAAATGCAAGCAATCATTTATGTTCTGAAAACCAATTTTATTTGCAATTTGAATAGCTCTTGAAAAATGATTTATATTGTAATTTATTGGTTTAAATTTCAGTAATTCACTAATATTTTTGTCAATGAAAGATTTTTCAAATTCAAGTTTATCTAAAACGAAAGCAAGTTCCTGCAAAGTTAAAAGTGAAATAAAAAAATCATCATTTTCAATTGATTTTAAAATAATACTTTTTGAAGTATTATGCTTTTCAATATCCTGAATAATTATTGAATGGATTAATATGTCTGTGTCTATATATTTCATATTGCAATGCTTTCTAAATTAACATCATTGCACATTTCAGAAATACTAATATCTGCATTTACTTCTAAATTGAATTTTTTGTTGAACTCCATCAAATCTTCAAATACTTTTTTCTTGTTTTTAGTTTTAGAAATATTTAATTCTTTTGAAATTCCATATCTTTCTTTAGAGCTATCGAATTCTATAATATCTGTATTTTGCTGTTTAAGGAAATTTTCATATTGTTTAATACTTAAAATAACAGCAACTTGTTTGCCATTTGTATCTACAATATACTGCACATTATTTTGGCTCATTTTTTCTCCTCTTTAAATAATGGAATTAAATAATTCTTCTAATGGTTCGTTAAAATCTTCAGAAATCGAACCTTGCCCGGCATATTTTCCAAATTTTCGTTCCTTTTGCTTGGTAACTTTATTTTGTAGTTCAGTGATTAATTTCTTTTTTTCGCTATGTGAAAGTTGAAATGCTAAATTACGCATTTGCTCGTATCTAATATTTGAATATGTCTGCATTTTTTTCTTTCTATAAATAACTAATATATACGATTTCTTTAACCTTTTATTTCAATCAACTTCACTCCCCAACCCTCGCTACCAAAATCTCATACAACCTTTGGAAATCACCACGAGAGTAGTATTCTATTTCAAAAAGGAAAATTTATAAATCTTTCCAAGCTTCATCTTCTTCTGGTGAAAGCCAATTTTTCAAAGCAGATTCATTAGCTATCCTGTATTCCAATATTTCATTTTCAATATCTTCATCTGTAATTGACTTAGATGCTTCATTGCTTTGGATGTCCTTGAAAAGAAGTTCCAAAACACCTTTCTTTAAAGAAACTACTTCTTCTTTCGTATATCTCATTTATAAATTCATCGGCTTCTTCAAAATCATTCCAAGAGCCAGCGAATTTCATTAAATTTTCCTTATAAGTGTTTTCATTATTTTCTTCATTTACTAAATGATTTGCTGCATTCTGAAAAACATCAATGAAATTTATTAAATCTGGTAAAAGCGAATCGGGAATCATACTTATTTTTTCGTGTAATATCGGCTCGTAATAAGTTCTATTTGACATATAAACTCCGTAAGTTATTTTACATTACAAATCTAATAAAATAAATATAAAAGATGCAAAATATTTGCAAAATCTTTAAATGGGATTAAATTTTACAAACAGATAATCTAATCCCTTTTCAAGTCATCCGATGACTCGCAGCCATCGGATGACTGTTTCATTCAATTCGGGATAAATCAGTTTCGTTGTATATTTTTTCTACAATAATACAATCCCTGTCGGGATAGAAGAAAATTCTTAATTCCCCTCTTGAGAGGGGCAGGGGTGTGTTCTTGTTTGAACTATGATTTATCTGATTTTTTTGATTAAGAGATGATTTTCTTTCTTAATCATCTTCATCAAATAAATCACAAAAATCACAGTTCAAAGACAAATATTTCTAAAAAAAATCAAAAAAATATTTGCATCTTAAATTTTTTTTGCTATATTTGTGATGGATTTAATTATTATTGAAAAGCTCCTAAATACCATTTAACGATGAAACATAATCAT
>CAZCHH010000088.1:0-9730 GCA_964498585.1 uncultured Hyphomicrobiales bacterium | reverse complement strand
AAGAGATGGAAAAATGAACTCCACCTCGTAGGTGGAGTTCATTTGAAGACAAAATATTTCCCAAAAAATAAAATTTCTCTTGCTTTGTATTGTAAAATTTCTTAATTTTTCATCGGATTTTTACATAGTTGTTATATATAGATGAAAATAAAGGGCTTAATCCCTTTGCGAGTTGCTGTAGTAGCGTGTTTTAAGTCGAAATATTAGCTTTTTAACCTGAAAAATGAGTAATAAGAAGAGGAAAATGAGTAATAAGATGAGTTGAATGAGCAATAAGAAGAGGATATCGTATAATAAGAAGAGGAAAATGAGTAATAAGAAGAGGAAAATGAGTAATAAGATGAGTTGAATGAGTAATAAGATGAGTGGAACGTGTAATAAGAAGAGGAAAACGTATAATAATATGAGGAAAATGTATAATAAGAATGTTTATTAATCATTTTCCTGCTATTGATAATATATTCTTTTGTATTTTTATTGAATTGTTTGAGTTTGATATTAATAATTCTGATTTGTTTAAATAAATAATGAAGTTTATTATTATGTCTTCTATTCAAGAACAAAGAAATTATAATCTTACTGATACAGAACTTTGTATGGCTGTATCAAATCTTTGCAATGCTTTAACCAGAGATATGACCGATATTGAAAATTTTGGTATTTCTGAAGGGAAAATTACTTCTCTTAAAGCACTTGGCGATGCTTTACTATCAACTTGTTGATAGGTATGGCTTTCTTCTCTCATAGTTCATTTCCACAAAAGTAAACACATTTATTTATATTTCCCTCAGTATGACGATTTTTAAAACTCTCTTAAATATTTTTTCGATAAAAACGTTAAAGAAGTTTTAAATTGATGTTTTTCATCAAAAAATGAGACGAATATTTTACAATATATATCTGTTTATATCCTTTTTAATAAGCAAGGCAAAATATAACGCCCGTCCTGTAATTGATACTTTAGAGAAAATAGACGAATACAAATCAAGCGATTATTCAGTAATAATCATTTCTGGAATAGTCGGTATTGTCATAGGTTTTTTTGTTTATTTATTCCATTTGACAATGGAATTTGCAGAAAGTTTTTTTACATTTATCAGAGTATCAGCAACTTCCTATCTTGGCTGGTATTTATTAATAATACCTCTAATACCGGCTTTAGGTGGATTAATAGTAGGGCTGATGCGAAAATGGGTTTTTAAAAATATAAACGTAGATAATTTAGACACAGTAGTCAATTCCATAATAAATAATCACGGTAAAATTGATTGGCGGAATGCTTTTAAATCAATCATATTTGCCGGTGCTACTATTGGCAGTGGAGGTGGAGGAGGGCGTGAAGGTCCTACCATTGCACTCGGCGCTTCGATTGGCTCTTCACTTGCCCAGTTAATTGGTTTAAGAAAAGATAGCAGGCGTGTCTTATGCGGTGCCGGAGCTGCAGCTGCTATAAGTGGAATTTTCAACGCACCTCTTGGCGGAATCGTTTTCGCTTTAGAAGCTGTGATTGGAGATGTCGGCTTGAAATCATTTGTACCGATTGTGATTTCTTCTGTTATGTCAACTGCTGTATCACGCATATTTCTTGGCGATTCACCGCTTTTAACTGCTCCACCAATGATAGAGGTTAGATTTCTTGATTATCTTTATTTGGCTGTGCTGGGGGTTCTGTCCGGCTTCGTTGCCGTATATTTTATAAAAACATATAATGCAACGTGCAATTCATTCAAAAAAAGAACTGTAAAGTTACCGGAGTTGCTTCGCCCGGTTATTGGTGGCTTTATCGTTGGTATTCTTCTTATGCTTTTGCCTACATTGCTTGAAACTACATACAATCCGATAAATTATGCAATAAGTTGGCAAACAAATCAATTAGCGGAAAATTCAATATTCAGTTTCTTTACAAAAATCCTGACAATTGAAAATGTTGCATTATTCGGCTTATTAGCGGCATTTTCAACAATATTACTCAAACCAATTTCAGCAGCATTAACAATTTCGAGTGGTGGAGCAGGCGGTGCATTTGCTCCTTCAATTAAAGTTGGTGCTATGTTCGGATTCTGTTTCGGATACGGACTTCACTTAATTTCACCCGGAGCAAGTCCGGGACTCTTTGCTACAGTTGCAGCCGGTGCAGTGCTTGCAGGAACATATCAGCTTCCGCTTGCAGCAGGGATTATTTGCTTCGAAATTACAAAGAATCCGGAACTATTGCTGCCTTTAATTTATTCTTCTGTGATTTCTTCTTTCATTGTTCAAAAATTGGGCTTGCGCACTTTTAATCCATTCCAAAAAGAAACGGTCGTTGATGAAAGCAGACTTCACCCTGTTTTAAAAGAATTCGACAATCAATAATTGTTAATTGTCAATTATTAATTATTTCTTTGCTTTTTCATTCATTTTTATTAATTTGGATACGTATCTTGTTTTTTGTATATTTGAATATATTTTTTCTATAAATTAGAACTAAAAACTCAAAACATATAAATAGGTGCTGAAATGAAAAAGTACGTTTTTGCTTTAGTTATTCTTTTTACAATCGGATGCAATTCTGCTTCAGAACCCGAGTATTCAGAAGCGTTTGAGAAAATACAGGGCAAATGGGTAATGTATTACTGGTTAGTAGATTACAATAAATTGATTTTTTCTGATACGTTTTTTGTTACTGCTGGATTAGAATATTGTAATTTTTTTAATTATCTGCATACTGGTTCTTGGGATAATAATAATTTTACTGGTAAATATAAGTGGTATGATACTATAAATGGTGATGGTTTTCTTTCAGAACTTGAGTTATCTTTAAAAAACACATCTTATATAACTGGTAAATTTGTACATTATGACATTCATCTTGATTTGAGAGCTTATGAACCTTATGAATTTTATTGCTACAGGATAAAATAGATATTAGAGTATTGAGTTAATTAAATAACTCATCATACGAATTTCCTCTTGAGAATGGAATATTCTTTTTCTTTTATCCAGCCAGGGATTAAATTATGTGTTTGTCTTTGAACTGTGATTTTTGTGATTTGTTTGATGAAGATGATTAAGAAAGAAAATCATCTCTACGAGATTTTCCGTGTGTGTGTTTTCATATCTATTACTATAACGCAACTACGTTGCTATTTTTTCAGATGGACTCCACGCTTTGTTGGTGTGGAGTCCGTCTATTTTATAATCTATTCTATTAGCGATGAAACATATTCGGTTAGCTTGCCAAGACAATACACATAGCTTCCGTATTCGTTGTCATACCAGCCCATAATTTTCGCATGAGTAACAGGAATATTAACTTCATTAATATTGCTTATTCCGATAGAAGCCAGTACTTCAGGAGGAACTTGCAAAAATCCAGTTCTTGTGTGGATTTCATTTCCTTCAATAACAATAGCAGCAGGAAGTCCGAGCAAATCCAAAGAAACGTTTTGCTTGTCAGTATAGTAAAGCAAATCTTTTTGAGAGCCATTAGCAGCAATTTTATAAATATTTTTTATGTGATTTGCATTGATAAATGGTTGATTATTTTCGTCTAATCTTGTATTAAAAGTGATATTAAGAGCAATTAAGGAAACAGAGCTTGTTGGTATGCGAATTGAATCAGCCATAAAACCAAAATTTATTATTTTTGGAATTACTTTTTCTAAAGTTTTTGCAGCTCCTGTAGAAGAAAGAATTATATTATTCAAGACAGACCTGTTTTTTCTCAAATCAGAAGTCCCAGTTGAAGGAACAGAATCTAGCACGCTTTGAGTATTAGTAGCAGCATGGACAGTTGACATAGAAGCAGTTAGCACGTTGCAGGTTTCTTTGTCTTCAAGCAAAGGCATAATCATGTGTGCAAGTCCGGTAGTGGTACAACTTGCAGCCGAAATAACATTATGTTTCTGAGAATTATAACTTAAGTGATTGATACCATAAATAAGAGTAGGGAAATCATCAACATTTTCAGCCGGAGCATATTTGATTTTAAAAGGAGCGCTTGCTATTACCTTTTGGGCTCCGGCATCTAAATGTCCTAAAATACTTCCTTTTGAATCGTTGGGGGGAACGGTAGGGTCTAAGAATTTGCCAGTACAATCAACAACAATTCTAACTCTTTCGTCTCTCCAATTAATATTTTGTGGATTTCTTTCTTTAGTAAGCACTTTAATTGGAAAATCGTCAATAGTAAAGCAACCATTATCTCTATCGGTAATTTCAATTTTACATTTTTTTCCGTGGTAACCATAAAGAAAGCTGCTTAAAGAGCCATAAGTTGAATCTGAAGAAATTGCCTGTATGACATCATCTAAACCTTTTCCAACTTCTCGTCCTTGGTTGATAACAATCCCATCAAAATTTCTTGAATAAAGATGGTACCATAGAGATAATTTGCCAATTCGGCCTATGCTATTAATCCCCAAAATTTTTTTTTCATTAATTTTTATATTCATAAAACCTCCCAAAAAAGCTAATATAATTATAATTCTTGAATTTTAATTGGATAATTGCCTTCATAGACAATTCCTTTATTTCCATCAATAGCGATTGGGTCAAATACATAATAAGTTTTATTATTTATGACACATTTTTTTTCTTTTTCAAAAACGAGCATATCATTGCAATTGACAACGCAGGTTTTTCCGAGTGAAGCCGCAGTAACCGCAGCATGAGAAGTAGCTCCACCTTTGCTTGTTAAAAGCCCGTCGCAATTAAAAATCATTTCTATGTCGTCCGGAACTGTATCAGGTCTAACTAAAATTGCATTCATATTTGGGTCTTTTGCTTTAAGTGCTTCCAAATCTTCATTGTCAAAGATAATTACTCCGTTTAGCACTTTATTTCCAATACCAATACCGCAACCGAGCCGTTTCATTTGGTCTTCAGGGATATCAAAACAATCAATTTTAGTTTGCTTTATAATTGACATATCTCTTGTTTGCAGTATATATAAATCCTCTGGCTCAGGAGTTTCAAAAGTAAATTCAATTTCCTGATGTCCGAAGCCATGAATGTCAATTAATTCATGAGATAATTCCTTAAGTTTATTAAAGATTTTCGGAAATTCACTTTCTAAAGAAAAAGGAGAATTTTTATAATATTTTACTCTTTGATTTTCGCTAATAGGCAAAGTGCTGACAAGTCCGGCAACAATATCTTCGCCCTGACTTAAAAAAGAAAAATCTCCTGCTAAATTAATACCGCTAACGTTATCTTGGAGGTCGTGAGTGAAAAGCACTCCGGAGCCGGATTCATTGTGAAGATTTCCGAATATCATTTGTTGAACAATGACCGCAGTTCCCCATTCGTTTGCTATCTGCAAATGCTCTCTGTAAACTTTTGCTCTCGGAGTATCCCAAGATTTAAAAACAGATATAATTGCTTTCTTTATTTGTAAAAATAAATCTTCTTCAAAATGAATTCCGTTGTCAATTAATAATTTTTTATAAGTAAAAGCGATTTCACGCATAATAGCCGGAGAAAAGCCGATTTTCTGCTTAACATTATACTTGTTTTTGTAATCAATCATTATCTGGTCGAAATCATTTCGGTTAAGCCCGTAAGACATACCCCAGGTTTGAAGCAAGCGGCGATAGCAATCCCAGGAAGTCCAGCCAAAATTAAATTGTTTGCTAAGATTCTCTGTGATTTCATCATTAAGCCCAACGTTCAAAAAAGTATTCATAGCTCCGGGCATCGAAATAGCGGCACCTGAGCGAACGCTTAGCAATAGTGGATTTGATGGGTCGCCATATTTTTTTCCTGAGATTTTTTCAAGCTCTGATATATGATTTTTAATTAAATTATCAATTTCAGTTTCTAATTTAGGTACTTTTAATATTGTTTCAAATCTTCTGAAAATTTCAGTTGTAATAACAAATCCGTGTGGAACAGGAAATTTATTTAATAAGAGATTTTTCAAATAATATGCCTTTGAGCCCAAAAATACCTGATTATCCATACTAGGAGATTCTTCGTATAATGTACTAAAAATCATATCAGGGTCGTAAGTCATTATACTTTGTATTTCATCTTCGCTAAGATAATTAACCATCCTTCGCAGATTTATCAATATTTTTCCAATGAAATTATCTAAAAATTGAATTAAAAATGCAGAAGAAAGAAGTTCCCTATAGAAAATTTCTGATTTTTGGAGAATTAGTTTTTTTGATGAAGCTTGCTTTTCATATTCTATATATTGTGGAATAATTATATCTAATAGCTGTTCGTAAGGTCTGATGAAATATTTATTTATTATTTCCTTGATACTTACTTCCATAAACTGGAAGATGTTTAAGTATTGATTAATAGTAAAACTACGTGAAGTCAAACTGTATTGGAACATTTTCAGATTAGAACTAAAGCCCTGGTCGGAAATACCATCAAGTTGCAAACCTTTTAAAAGTAATTGAATAACAACAAAAATATCTTTTAATGTTTTTGCTGTGAAATATTCAGTGTTAATCTCGTTAATAATATTGCTGACCAAAGTTGAAGCAATACGTTCAAGTCGGAAAGTAAGACCTAATGCTTCAAATTTAGCTTCCTTATATTGTCCGTACATAGAAGGTATTCCAAAAGCAATATGTCTTTTGTAATAAATACTTTCCCAGCCCTCGCTTATCTTCGGGTCAAATATTATTTCATTTAAATGAACCATAAACGAAAAAATCAGCTTTAATGCTTCTATATCATTTTTCTCTTTTAAATGCTTTTCTAAAACAATAATATCTTCATTATTAATAAAGCTGTATTTTCTGAGTATCATACCAATATCATTAGCATCGAAAAGATATTTTTCTTTTAAAAGCTGGTATAATTCAATTATTAAACCAACTCGCTGCAAATCATTGCTATTGTAATGTTCGATATGAGTCAGAAGCTCAGAAATTTCTTTTTTATCTTTTTCCAAAAGTTCTTCTAAAGAACAAGAGCAGTTTTCACATAGTTTATTTAAAACGAAATTAACGCCATTAACCCAAATTCCGTTTTCATCAATAGTTTCATAAACATTTTCCGGAACAATACTTTTCAGTCGTTCTTTATTCAAATCGAACCAAAACTTAATGATTTCAAGTGTTATTTGAATATGAGAATTATTCCCTTCAGTGTGGATTTGTTTGCGCAAGAAATGGATTAATTTATCATTTCTATGAGATATTTCATCTATTTTAGTAGTAACATCACGCAAAACACCTTCAGCACCGATTTCATTAAAATAAACAGGGAATAATCTTGTCAGCTGCTTAATTTGCTTATAAATAGGAGAAATCTTTGAATTAAGTAGCTTTGTAACGTCTTTTTGAAATAAATCAGTATCGAAAATGAAAATTCCACCAGTTCTTAAATTAATAATAAGAGCAGAAAGAAGCTTTTTCATTATTTCGGGGTCATATTCAATTAATTCAAGCCATACCCTAAGATTCTTAATATGATTTGGGTCAACTTTAAGCACCCAGTCATTAGTAAGATAAGTTATTCCGGGCGAGACGAAACCGAATTTAATTGTTTCATTCTCATAATAATTAATCAAATTCTTATTCTGGGTATTAATAATTTCTTTACCGAGAGCTAAAATAGAATCTAAAATAAAATTTATATGACTTTCTTTGAAATCCGGGAATAAGTCAAATAATTCATCAATTGCCTGAATACATTGCTCCTCGTCTAATTCGGTGCTTATTCTTTTGATTACCCTGTTTAAATCAATTAACAAATAATTACGATGATAAACTACTCCGGGCAAATGCAATAAAAAGAAAATATAACAGAATTGCTCTGTAACTTTTTCAAAATCATTGATTTTCTTTCTTAGAGCATCTATTATATCAGAAAAAGTAAAAGCCATATTGCAAAGGGATTCCCAGCTGTCCGCTTCTTCCAATTGCTTGTAATAAAATGAAAAAGTTTCTTTATCCAAAGATTTTAATGAATCTGAATAATCTTTGGACATTTTGTTTATGTTCTGCTCATACCAGTTTTCAATATCAGTTGATTTTTCCCAGAATTGAATATTTTCTTTTATTAGCTTTTGCATAAAACTAAAAGTATGTTTTTCTATACTTTTGTTTAATGCAGCGTTTGCTAAACTTTTCTTGAAATATCCAATATTGCTTAAATATCCGAAATAATTATTCTCAAAATTTTTATCTAATATTTGTATATATTCATTAAGCAAAGAATCGAATCCGGCAAGAAAATCGTAGTTTTTGCTAAAAAAGTCTAAAAAGACAAATACCAAATGCTTGGATAAATCATCTGAAAGTTTCTCTTCCAATAATGAATCAAAAATATCAAAAAGAATTTTAATAGCTTTTTCTTTTTCATCAATTTCTTTGTAAATCCAAAAATCACCAATAGAAACGTTAATTATTAATTCAATAACTTCTTTTCTGTTTGAATAAGGATGATGCAGTTCAGTAAAAAAATCCTGAATTCTTTTATGAATACCCCAGTATTTTTCTGAAAGAGCTAAAAACCACAGATGCTCTTCTGGTATTTTAAAATCAACACTTTTAGTTTTGGATAAATTTACTTCTAACGCCTGTGATTTTATAATATCTTTCATAGTTTCGATATATATTTAATTAAATCAATAATTCGAGCAGAGTAACCGCTTTCGTTGTCATACCATCCAATTATCTGAATCATATCGCCAAGCAAAACTTTAGTGCAGAGAGAATCAAATATTGCTGAATTGTAATTATTAGTTATATCACTACTTACAATAGGGTCGGTGCAATATTCTAAATAACCTTTTAAATATGTTTGTGAATGTTTAAGAAATGCATCATTAATTTCTTCTATTGTTACATTCTTATTTAGCTGAGCAGTAAGTTCCACGTAAGAGCAATCTGTAACAGGGACGCGTGTAGCAAATCCATCAAAGCTATCTTTCATTTCTGGAAAAATAAGTTTTGTAGATTTAATTGCACTTGTCGTTGTAGGTATAATATTTCCATAAGCAGACCTTGCCCGTCTAAAATCAGAATGGAAGCCATCTTGCAAATTCTGATTATTTGTAAATGGATGAACTGTATTCATAAAACTTCGTTTTATTCCAAATTCATCTTTTAGTACTTTCAACATAACACATACGCAATTTGTTGTGCAAGACGCATTGGAAACAACTCTGTCAGTTGCTTCCAAATCCAAATGATTTACTCCGATTACAACGGTTTTATCTACAGAATTATCGCTTGAAGGACAAGTTAAAATTACTTTATTTACTCCGTTTTTCAAATGTCCGGCCAATTCAGTTTTAGTTTTGAAGCGACCACTTGAATCTACGACAATATCAACTTTATTATTCCAATTGATTTCTGAAGGGGAGCAGTTGTTTGTTATATAAATACTTTTTTTATTTACAAAAATATGTCTATTGTTAAACTTGACTTCAGCATTAAATTTTCCGTGAACAGTATCATATTTTAAAAGATGAGCCATCATATCAACTGGCATCTTGTCGTTGATATGAACAATATCCAAATCACGATTTTGTGAAGCTAATCGAAAAACTAATTTACCAATCCGTCCAAAACCGTTTATTCCAATTCTTATCGCCATTATTATTTCAAAAATTAAAAAATAATAATTTAAAAAATCAATAATAAGCAATATCCTTTGATTTTCAAAATTATTAATGAAATCGAGCTTCATTCAACAAATTAATGTTGCTCAATAATTATATTCAAAACTAATAAAAATTTACAATATTGTAGATGTAAATTTTCTTTATTTTAAAAAG
>CAZCHH010000087.1:0-9942 GCA_964498585.1 uncultured Hyphomicrobiales bacterium | reverse complement strand
AGGCAGTTTTGTGGATATCGTTCATCTTTTTCCCGGAAATCAATATGTAAATATAAGTATTCCCTCAATTTTAAGTTCTGTGAAAATTGATTTTACAACGAGTTTGGCAACAGTAGTGCCAGTTGGAAACACTCAAATTACAATAAACGAAAAATCTGTTGATTTAGACGCTCAGGTAAAAAACAGGAATTTGCTTATTGCTGCCGGCTCAAAAGAAGATTTAGAAATTTTGTCTATAATTTCTGAGCCGATGGGGGCAAACATAAGTATTTACAAACGCCGATTTATAAATGCCTGCAAAGACATTCCAGCAATTTCTGTTCGTATGGACTGCGATACCTGTTCGCTAATTGCTGAACGAGTGGTATATGGCAAAACTACAACTCCAGAAACAATAAACAGAGAAAAAAAGCTAAGTTTATTCTTTATAAATTCTGATGACAATAAGCTATTGCAGCGTCTTGCAGACTTGTCCTTAGTCCTAGGAAAAAATTACTCTATTATTTTTGGAGCGGGGCAAAAAGAAGGGGAGTATTCGATTGTAGTGCAGCAGGAGTTTTAAAGGTTTCAACAAAACCTATAACAATAATATCAATATTATCTGTCATTTCGAATCCCAAGATAAAGGAAAACATTTATTTTAAAAGAGATGACATATTTAATAATTTATCAATTTTTATGAAAAAAGTAAATCAAATAAAAACTATACTTCCAATTATTCTTGGCTGTTCTAAAAATATTGCAGATTCTGAATATCTGCTAGGAAATTTGCAGGAACAGGGATTTTCAATAGTTCACAGTAGCAAAGAAGCTGATTGTATAATAATAAATACCTGTGGATTTATCAATTCTTCAAAAGAAGAAAGTATTCAAATGATTTTTCAGGCAGTAAATATGAAAAGAGTTGATAATGTAAAATCCGTTATTGTGTTTGGTTGTCTTTCCCAGCGTTATCAAAACGATTTAAAAAAGCAAATTAAAGGAGTTGATGCTTTTTTTGGAGTTGATGAATTTAATCAGATTATTAATTATTTAAAAAATCAAAATATAGACTTGAATAATTCCCGTTTTGCCGTTACTCCTACTCATTACAGCTATTTAAAAATATCAGATGGCTGCGACCACAAATGCTCTTATTGCGCTATTCCTTTAATCAAAGGAAAACATAAATCTAAATCAATTGAAGCAATACTTGAAGAAGCTGAACTGCATTCAGCACAAGGAGTGAAAGAAATAAATATTATTGGACAGGACACTACTTACTATGGCGTTGATATATACAAACAAAGGAAAATCGATGAATTGCTTCAGAAAATACAAAAATTAGACAAATTTGAGTGGATTCGTTTGCTTTATACATACCCAAACGGTTTTCCAGATAAATTAATAAGCACTATTGCAGAAAATCCGAATATTTGTAATTATATTGATATTCCTTTGCAGCATATAAATGATGAAGTTTTGAAATCTATGAACAGAAAAATAAAGAAGCAGCAAATCACTAATTTATTAGATAAATTAAAGAATGAAATTCCAGGAATTGCTTTGAGAACTACATTCATTGTCGGTTATCCAACTGAAACAAAGAAACATTTTAATGAACTTCTTAAATTCATCAAAGAATATAAATTTGATAGAGTAGGTGCTTTTGCTTATTCTTTCGAGGAAAATACTCCCGCCCATAAGCTTGGTGATAAAATATCTCAAAAGGAAAAAGAAGAACGTTTGGAAGAACTTATGATAACACAAGGTAATATTTCTTATGAATTAAATAGAAATAAAATTGGAAAAAAGTATAAGTTATTAATTGATTATGCTGATGAGTTGAAATATGTAAAAAACAAAGATATTAGAATGGCTGCTTATAACCAAAAATATATTTATTTATGCCGAAGTGAATTTGATGCACCAGAAATTGACAATATAAACTATATTCTATCTGATAAAGAATTTACAGCTGGCGATTTTATTTATGCTACAATCAAGGAAGCAAGTATGTATGATTTAATTGGTATTGCAGATTGATAGATATATCATTAATATTCAGTTCCATAAGATTTAAAATTATTTTAAGAAGCACTTTTAACTGTAAAATAAAAAGTGCTTCCTTTTCCAACTTCACTTTCCACCCAAATTCTTCCATTGTTTTTTTCTACAAAATCTTTACAGATAATCAAACCTAAACCAGTACCAATTTCATCATTAGTTCCCTTTTGCTTAATTACACTATCAATTTGAAACAGTTTACTAATAATTTCTTCAGACATACCAATCCCATTATCAGATATTGAAACAATTATTTCTTTTTTTTCTTTGTCAATTATAGAATTAATTGTGATAGCCCCACCTTCATTTGTAAACTTTACAGCATTTGAAACTAAGTTCCTAAAAACAGTTATAATCATATTTTCATCAACTTTACAAATAATGTCTTTATTGATATTGTTTATAATTTGAATTTTTTTGTTTTTTGCATTCATAATAATATTATCTAAGGCACTATTAGATACAACGTATAAATAGGTAGTAACAATATGTATCTCTATTGAATTTATCTGTGTTCGTGACCATGTTAGTAAATCATCTAACAGATTATAAATTCTTTGTGTGGATTTTTTTAAAATATCAAGAAATTCGATTTGTTCTTCCTTTTCCATATTATCATAAGAATCAGCAAGTAATTCAATTAGATTTTTAATAGAACCGACTGGATTTTTTAAATCATGAGAAATAATAGAAAAGAATTTATCTTTGGAATCGTTGGCTTCTTTAAGTTTCAATCTTGATTTTTCTAATTCAATATTAAGCTCAGTAAGCTCTTCATTTTTATTTTTTAATATCAAGCTATGCTTATTTTTATAATTATAAATAATATATAAGCCAAATATGATAATGCCCATAAAAAGTATGGTAACTATATAAATAACATTATGTTGCTGTAAAGAATGTTCTCGTTCTTCAGCTAATTTTAGCTCTGTTTCTTTTTTTTGAATATTATAAAGAATTTCCAATTTATTTATAGATTCAATATTTTCAGCAGTATATAAGGAATCTTTTGCATTAGTAAGTTTTTCACTATAAAATAATGCCTTTTCAAAATTTCCCATATTCTTATAAATATTGACTAATTCAGTATATGCAATTATTGAATGTGATATATTTTTTGTTACTTCTGTAATTTTTAAACCGGTTAATAAATTATCGACAGCTTTACTGTAATTCTTTTGTTTGGAATAGATAAAACCTAAATTAATGTATGTTCTTGAAGCATCATCAAATCTTTGATTTGTTTGAAGTACTTCTTTTGCATTTTCAAGCAATCTGATACTTTCAGTAATATTATTTAAACAATATTGAATTAAAGCAATAGTAATCATAACTCCTTCATAGTCAACCTTATTATTAAGAACTTTATGAAGTTCAGCAGAGGTTTTTAAATGATTTAGTGATAAATCTAAATATTTTAAAGTTGAATCATTAAATTTCGTAGTGTCCAATACAGTTAAAAACATATAATTTTTACTGTATTCTTTATTGGTAAAAGAAATTGCTTTAACAAAATAGACCCATCCTAAATTATGGAATGATAGTGGTAAATTTAATGAATCATCAGTTTCTAACCTAATCCTTAAAGCTTTTTCAAAATATTCTATCGACAAATCGATTTTATCTGTTTCGCTTAAAATAGAACCAATGTTATTTAGTACTTTAGTCATTGACAGACTATCATTTCTCGCTTCTGAAATTGTATATGAATGTAAATAATAATTAATTGCCTTATCTGTATTACCTATTGAATTATACATTATTCCGAGATTATTTAAACAAGCTGCAATTCTTGCAGTATCTTTTAATTTCTGATATAGTTCAAGTGATTTTTCAAAATATTTAATAGTGCTATCTGTTTGGGATTTGTAATAATAACTGAGAGCAAGATTCAAAGTTGCTCTTGCAATTATGGAATCTATTTCATATTTATTTCCTAATGATAGTGCTTCTAAGGAATAGTTCAATCGTTTGTCTGCATCAATTGGGTCATAAGTTGCACCTAATTTATTTAAAATTAATGCTCTTTTAATTCCTTCACTTTTGGGGAGTTGTTTTTCTAAGCTATCTATTTCATTCGATAGTAGTATAGTGCTTGTTAATACAACAATGGTAAATAAGTATAATATTCTTCTCATAAATATAAATTCAATTTTTTAATTTTAAATTAACTAAAAATATTAAGAGAAAAAAACAAATGTTTTCAATTAATGATTTGTAAAAATTTAATTTCTTTTCTTTTTTTTATCAAACTTCAGTACTACTGATACTCATAACGAAAATATAGTATTTATACCAAACCGACAACTAGTCAAATAAATCTGTCATTCCGAGGCGAATATAAACTTTGACGTTTTCTTTTGTAAAAATGAACGAAATATAAATATTTTTTTTGGTTGATATATCCTTTGAAATATTTGTTATATAAGCAGTTATGTGATTTAAAAGTCAAAGAGGTTCATTAGGAACGCAGCGAGGAATCTCACAATTCCTTGTTATCAAATTACTTGAGATTCATCACTTCGTTTACAAATAACATCTTTACGTTTGTCTGTCATTCTGAACGAAGTGAAGAATCCAGAGGATAGTGATTTAAAGAATTTTTTCTGGATTCTTAACTTCGTTCAGAATGACTGTGTTAATTGATGTCATCTCTATTTAAATAAAGCACTTGCTTTATCTTGGGGTTCGGAATGACAATACAACATATCAATTATCAATTATATTTTCATAGACCTTATGGCCATTTAATCCGAAATTATGGAAATAGCCGGTATACCATTGATTAAGAGAAACACCAATTTCTTTTGATTTTTGTAAGTCTTCTTTTGAGAAAACTCCCCCAGTGCGGATAATATGAAATTCTTTATTTAATTTTTTTGTTTTCAAAAAAGTAGTTGCTGCTTTACATAAATTCAAAGATTTTTCTTTTAGAGGACTTCCGCTTACTCCTCCACCAAAATTTGAAATAAAATATTCAAAAAGCTGCTTTTCTTCCTGAAGAATAAAATCTGAGCAAAATAAATAATCAATAGAGGTATTACCAAAATTGATGCCATCGAAACCAAGTTCAATGCAAAAATTGATTATAGCTCCAACCTGTTCAACTGATGTATCAGTAGAAAACTTAAGTATTACTGGTATATAGCGATTTCTATTTTTTAAAAAAGATTCAGAGATTTTTTCTAAGCGATAAACAAGGTGATTGTCCAAAACATCTTTCGAATCAATTTTTCCATGATTCACATTAGGACAGCTTTCATTGAGCTCAATGAAGTCGGTTTGTGTTTTTTCCAATAAGCAAAAATCTTCAATCAAATACTTTAAACCTTCTTTTTCCGGAAAATCTGGCGAAGAAGCAATACTAATACCAATCGGAAATTTTTTCTGCTTTTTAATATTCGAAATTTTTTCAATAACATTATTAATTCCATCATTAGGAAGTCCCATCCAATTAGATGCTGCCAGAGAATTTGGATAAGCAGCGAATGGATGTAGAATATTATTTTTTATATTTCCATAGCGTTTATTATGAGTAATTGTCCCAATAAGAAAAGCACCAGCGCCTTGCCTTGCAGTCATTTCGTAGCCATCGCCACTTTTAAAAATTCCCGCTGCATTAAATACTGGGCAGTTAAATTCAAGCCCCCAAAGTTTGACTGGAGCCGATTCAGGAATATTGGCTTTTTCCTTAGGAATATCTCGATAAAGCCGTTTCAAAAACTGCTTTCTCCCAAAAGAAAAGAGTTTAATTGCAAGCCAGTTTGGTAGTTTGAGTAAATTGGGCCGGAAATCTTTTTCAAAAGATGCAAATTTTTCAACAATAGACATAGTTTATTTCATTTTGTTAATAATTCGTGTAGTAGATTTACCTTCAACAAAAGGAATAATTATAACTTTGCCACCACTATTTTGGACAGTATCAGCACCAACAACGGTTTCAACAGTATAATCACCACCTTTAACGAGCACATTCGGTATTATTTCTTGAATTAGTTCAGCAGGAGTTTCTTCGTCGAAAACAGTAACAAAATCAACTGCTTTTAAGCCACAAAGCACAGTAGCTCTATCTTCTTCACTATTAATAGGTCGCTCATCTCCTTTTAGCAATTTTACAGAGCTATCGGAATTTAGACCAACGATTAAATAATCTCCTAATTTCTGTGCTTCAGTTAAATATTTTATATGACCGGAATGAATAATATCGAAGCAGCCATTAGTGAAAACGAGTTTTTTCCCATTATCTTTTAGCTCTTCGGCTAATTTAGCAATAGTTTTTCTATTTAGTAACATATTTTATCTTCTTCTATGTATTTCAATTTGCACAGTTCTCGAAAGGAAGCGTTCTTCCGGTAATTTATAAGAAACGATTCCGGGAGGAGTTCTTAAAAACCAAACGCCTTCACATTTCGCAATAACTGCATTAATTTTATTTTCTTCTAAAATGTTTTGAATGAACGAGCAAGCAATTTTTGAACGGTTTATTGAAAGAGTTCTGTTTATTTGCTCACTTCCTAAATCGTCAGAATAGCCATAGACGTAAATAGAATCATTTTCTTTCAGTTTTTCGATGAAATGACGAATTGCAATTTTATCGACTTCGCGAAGTGAATCGCCTGCTACCTGATAAATAGCAAGCGAAAGGCGGTCAATTTCGATTGTTGAAGTATCTTTCGTTATTATCAATGTATCGCGGTATTCATCTATATTCTTACCTTTTCCAATTGTAAATTTACAAATAAGTGGCGTGCCGACAAGCATTGAATTCGCCTGCTTTTCATTAATTTCAAAATTAATTGTTTGTAAGTTTCCTTTACCTTCACGGTGCAGTATTGGTTTATCTTCATTTTGATAAATAGAAAATGTCCAGTTCTGGTGGATTTCTTCTTTTGATTTTGCAGAAAATTCCAAGGATGATGGCGTTACAACACGAGCTTCAATGAATTTCTTTTGTGACAGAGGAGCTAAAATTTTATTGAAATTGGATTCTATTTCAACCCTACGATTTTCTGCAAATCCATCTTCAGTTTGGGTCTGTGTTGGATTTTCTGGCGAGCAGTTCGTTCTGTTCTCATAAATCACCATTCTTGAGGGAGCAATACCCCAAATTGCTTCTAAATATCTTTTAATCTCTTTTGCTCTTGATATTGCTAAATAGCAATCCCCGACTTCGCTTGTTGGGTCCGAATACCCGTTTAATGTAATATTTGCATTGGGATTATCAGCGAGCCGCTTCCCTATTATATTTAATACGTTGTAGTTATAATTAATTGGATTTATTTGTAAATCATCAATAATAAATGAATCTTTGTCTTCTATATATGAAAAACGTTTTGGCAGTTTAGATGAATTTTTATCGAAAAACACAATTGGTAAAATTGGAAATGCTTGCGTAACGTAGTGCTGTTGTATAAAAATATCAGTTGCCTTTCTTCTCGGTTTGCCTTCATCAACTGCAAGTATTTCTATTTCTACTTTTTGCGGTTTTTCTGGAATAAACAAAGTATCAGTGCGGTTGTATGTGATTTTGGTTGTTTCTGTGTTGTCGCCATAAATAATTTCCTTTTTATTGAAAATTATTTGACCTTCTATAAAATTTTCTGTTTCTACATCAAAACTCGCAATAACCGTAGTATCAACTTGCGTTTCTTCAATAGTTTCCTTATAAATCTCAATTTCTTCTTCCGTTGATTTTTGTGGATAATACTTAATTGAAATGCCGGAATGCAGAGCATTTGATTTCCAATCTGTATTTTTCACTAAATTATTAAGTCCAAAATCAAAGAATATTTCAGGTAAAATAGAAAATGTTTTAGTTCTGTTTAGTGGCAGCTCATAGCTCAATCCTATCGAAAATGAAAGCTGAATACTTGAAGCATCGCTAATCGTTCCTGAAGTATCGTTTCTGAAGCGGGTTTTTGTATCCGGAAAAACTCCGATGTCTGCTGGTTTAATAATTTTCTCATATTGTGAAAAATCGTGCAAAGATGTTATTCCTAATTTCGGACCAATCAAAAATTTCAGATTTTCGATAACATTTATTCCAAGCATAGGTTCAAGAAAAATATTTGAAAATTTCCCTGTAACGCTATGCTCAAATTCCCCTTCAGTTAATAAGTCTGCAATAAGAACAGTTGTTGCTTCAGTTTCAGTTAAATCACCATCAAAGTAATTAAAACCAGCTCGCAATTCAAGGAAAAACCTTTCATCAAGCAAATAATCAGCAAGGGCGCCGATTAAAAATCCATTACCAGAGCCACTTTCAAAATGCGGACAGCAATTCGGCACTCCGGGCAGAAATCGGAAATCTGCATTGTGAAAATTAAAAGAATATCCTCCGAATAAGCCGAATTTGTATTGTTCTTTTATTTCAGTTTCTTTACTTATTAAAATGCTTTCCGTTTCTCTACTTATAGTATCATTTTGAATTTGAGAAAACGCCTGAAGCGACAAAATCATAAGCGATAGTATGTAGATTGCAATTTTCATTTTATCTTATTGTTTATTCTTTAAATAATTTAAATCTTCGAAAAGATTGTATTTTGTTTGACGCATTTTCCATCTTTCCCGTGCATAATGCTGCATATCAGTAATAGTATCTTTTTCGTCAAGAATTTCAAATCCGAGCAGTGTTTCAATTATATCTTCCATCGTAATAATGCCTTGCATTCCACCGTAGTCATCAATAATCAAGGCGATATGTTCCTTCATTTCGAGCAAGATTTCCCATGCATCAAAAAGTTGAATTGATTCCGGAACAAAGACAATTTCTCTTTTTATATCGCTTAACTTCATCTCGTCCATATCTTCAGCAAGTTTTTCAAACACCTCCTGACGAAACACATAACCGGTAATATTTTCCACAGAATTTGAATAAACCGGTATCCTTGAGAATTTTAAATTGTTTTTATTCTTGAAAAAATCTTTTAAAAGCAAGTTTTCATCTGAAACTGAAACTACTACCCGTGGTGTCATAACCTCTGTTGCTTTTATACTTTTTAGCTTAAACAAATTCTGAATAATTTTGTTTTCTTTTTCATCAAAAATACCTTCTTCTGCTCCGATATTAGCTAAAGTAAAAATTTCTTCTCTGCTTGTTGTAAATTCTTTTTTTCCTTTAGAAAGTAGCTTTGAAAAAAACAAAAGCGAAATAACTATAGGATAAGTAATAAAAATCATAGAGTTAATGATTAACAAAGTTGTTGTTGTTAGCTTTTTCCAATATAGCGCACCAATTGTTTTTGGAATAATTTCTGTAAAAATCAAGATTAATAAAGTAAGAATTACAGAGGCAATACCAAAATACACATCACCAAAAATTTTTGTAACTTCAGCACCGACACCGGCTGCACCGATTGTATGAGCAATAGTGTTTAATGATAAAATTGCAGAAAGTGGTTTGTCTATGTTTTGCTTTAAATTTAATAACGACCTTGCATTTTTATTTCCATTCTTTTCTTCAATGCGTAAATGCGAAATTGAAGTTGATAAAAGCACCGCTTCAACCAAAGAACAAATAAATGAAGTTACTAAAGCAAATAATAAATAAAATATTAATAATGCCATTGCTTCCTAAAATATTTAAAAAAAATCAACATAAGAACTCATTATGTTTTGTAAAAATTCATTTCGTATTTTTGTCATTTTAAATCCCCTGATAAAGGAAAACCTTTATTTAAATGGAGATGACAACACTAAAAGTGTCATTCTGACGGATGTCAGAATCCATCTTAAAAATAGTTTTTTTAGGTCATTAGTCCTTTGTTATTAGTCATTAGTATTTTTACTAACAACTAATGACTTATACCAAGTTGCTTTTAAAGATAAAATATGATTGTCTGTCATTCCGAAACGAAGTGAGGAATCTCACAAGTCATCGTTAACTCAAGATTTGAG
>CAZCHH010000086.1:0-9947 GCA_964498585.1 uncultured Hyphomicrobiales bacterium | reverse complement strand
CTTCACTTCGTTCAGAATGACAGACAAACGTAAAGATGTCATTGGTAAACGAAGTGAGGAATCTCAAACTCTGTGGTAGCAATTACTTGTGAGATTCAGTTTTGCTCTCGGAATGCAACTTAAAAGCATATAAATTAATTTGGTCATGCATTATTTAAAATGAAAATTATACTAATTTTTCAATAATAAAAATAATGGAAAAAGAATATAAAACAAATTGCATTTATTGCTATAGTTCCAATGTAATTAAGCACGGAACAACAGCAACAGGCAAACACAGATTACGATGCCGCTCCTGTAACAAAACCTGGATTATTGAAAAGAATGATTTTGTTAGACCAGATTTTTGTCAAATTGTTGAAAAATATTTGGAAGGAAATACATGTCGCGAATTAGTATCGTTATATCATAGTTCACCACTTAGAATAAATCAGAAAATTCGTAATTATCTTCAATATTTGCCAAGTTGGGAAGAATATCTAGATTTATCGGCAAAGAACCATTTTCGTAGAATAATTTTTCTGCTTGGGAAAAAATTTGCTTGCAACTGCAATCAAAGTAATTCTAATTCTATGCTATTAGCTGTGGCTATTGATGCTGTTTCTTCTGTCGTGCTTGGATTTGAAATAGGAGTTGACGGAGAATATAATATTTGGACTAAACTTTTGAATAGAATGAGAAAAAGAAAGATTTTAGCTCCATCTTTTCTTACAAATGGTTCAAAAATTATTGAAGATGCTATAAATTTAATTTATCCTAAATCTACAATCAGAATTTTTATTAACAGATTTCTACAAGATACCGAACAGGACAGTTTAAACAATTATGTGAAAATTAATGATAAATTTTATAAAAACGCTATTAATTCTTACAAATTTATAAAAAAACCAAATTTTAATAATTATCTTCAGCAAATTTCTCAGAAAGATTTATTTATTTTTAAAGATGGCTTATCTGATTTATTAGACGAAAGATATAATGCAAATTTTAAAAATCTTTATGAAAATCGTTTAGAAGGTCTTGTTTCCAAATTTCAGAAAAGATTTGAAAAGTTTCACATGCTAAAATGTGACCCATACCCAATTATAAATGGCTGGATTGCCGAATGTATGCTTAAACGCCTTAATATTGGATTTAGCTTGCTTTCGTTATACCTTAAAGTGCCGGCTTTTACCTCTTTTAAAAATTTTTCCTGTGGTAACTTACCTTATATTAATAAAACAAATGATAATAGTAAGGTAAATAATGCTATTGCTATTGAACTTGCTATGAGACAGATGTTCATCTTGTCTTATTTCTCAAAAATTTAATGTATACCAAATTTCTTATTTATAAAGCAAATATAAAATGCCATTCCGAAATCCCTAATAAAACATACTATTAATTTAAATAGAAATGACATCTTTTCTTGACATTCTGGCGTATGCCAGAATCCATCTTGGGAAAGCAAGTGAGTTTATCACGAAACATTTGGGCAAGCCCAATGCTTCATTGAAATAGCTAAAATTGAATTGCATTGAACAATAATAAGATAGAAACTGACATCCGTCAGAATGACACATTTAGTTATGTTATACCCATTTAAATAAAGCACTTGCTTTATCGTGGGATTCGGAATGACAAGACTGCAAAATAAGAAAATAAGAGCTGGCAGGAGTTCTGAGATTACGAAAAATAAAAAAAATGGGCTCCATCTATTTGACAGAACCCATTTACCTTCTAATAGAATTAAATTTATTTTATACGTTCAAATTCAATTCTTCTGTTTTTTGCTTTATTTTCTGGGGTATCGTTTAACGTAATTGGTCTGTCAGGGCCGTAACCTTCAGTAGTAATTCTTTCAGGTTTTATTCCACGTTTAACTAACCAGTTTTTAACAGATTCTGCTCTGTCTTTTGAAAGCTTAAGATTTTTATCTCTTTTACCAACGTTATCAGTATGTCCTGTTATACGAACTTCCATATCTGGATAAGCCACAAGAGTTTCATAAGCTAAAGTAAGAATAGAATCAGAAGCTGGAGTAATATCAGATTTTCCAGTAGCAAACAATACACCTTCCAAAACAATCTTAGCACCGACTTTTTGAGGACCTAAAGTTTTCTTACCAAAATCATCAGATGGGTCAAGTGGATTTTGTTTTCTTGCAACTTCGGTACCATCATCAACTCCACCTTCATCAGTATCTGATTTAGTTGGGTCAGTCTTATATTTAGTAACTTCTTCGCCATCTTTCAAACCATCGCCGTCAGTATCGATTTTTAACGGGTCAGTCTTATATCTCTGGACTTCTTCGCCATCACTGAGTTCATCGCCGTCTGTATCAGCTTTAAGTGGGTCAGTCTTATATCTCTGAACTTCTTCGCCATCTTTGAGTCCATCGCCATCGGTGTCAGCTTTGAGTGGGTCGGTTTTGTATTGCAAAACTTCTTCGCCATCACTGAGTCCATCGCCATCGGTATCAGCTTTAAGTGGGTCGGTTTTGTATTGCAAGACTTCTTCGCCATCGCTAAGTCTGTCACCATCGGTATCAGCTTTAAGTGGATTAGTTTTATATCTAAGGACTTCGTCACCATCGCTGAGTCCATCGCTATCAGTATCGGGACGCAATGGGTCAGTATTATATGTGTTAACCTCTTCCCCATCTTTTAAACCATCGCCATCAGTATCTGGATTATTTGGGTCAGTACCAATTGATTTTTCATATGAATTGGATAGTCCATCTCCATCTTTATCGCCTTCATCAGGTCCAAAAGTATATACTACAGAGAGTAAACCACCCCAAAAGCCATCAATTTGGTCATCAAGCGGTGGATTAAGTTTATCTGAAGGAGTTAAATTTCCGTGAGCTGTAAGTTCAAGTCCCCAGTTATTATCCAATTGAAGATGGAAACCCAAACCCATTGGGAAAGTAACTCCAAAACCATTATCATCGGCATCTTGTGCTTCAGATTTCTGATATTCATCATTTTTCCAATAAAGCCCACCAACTCCAACAAAGGGGAAAATAGTAAAACTATCAAATTTTAACAAATTCCAACGTAAACGATAATCTAAGCTAAGCATTGTCGTTTTGTAATCGGAATATCCATTTAAATCTGGATTTGAACCACTATTTTTTATATAGCTAAATCCTGCCTCTCCCCAAAAATCATCATCATAAGTATGCAAGAACAGTAATCTTATCTGTGGGTCAAATGGTCTGTCCACCGACTCGTTTATGCCGAATGAAAGACCACCTCCAACACCTATGGAATATTTTGGGTCTGCATTTGTATTCGAATAAAAAACAAAAATTAAACAAAATACAAATAATAGTAAAGATAAATGTTTCATAAAAGCTCCATTTTATGTGAAACAAAATTGAATTTCTTTTCTATTTTTTTCTCTTAACCAACACTACTGCATAATAAAAGAAATATTGTTTTTATTACGTCTTTCTGAAGTGATACGAGGAATCTCAATTGCTTTGGTAGATATGAAATTTGAGATTTTTCGATTTGCTTCAAAAAACAAGCTTATAAATAATATTTCTGTGATTAAACGATGCTATCAAAATATAATATTATAAAAACTGTTTTATTCAAACATTTTGATACTAATAATAATATTTAATTATTTTTCAAAAATTAAATAAACCAATTCAATAAACTAATATAAATAATTATTTTATTAGAAAAAAATTATTTTAATTTAATTCTTTTTTAATGAATTGTAAAGTTACGTTATTGCGAAATATTTAAAAAAAAATATTACAAAAAACATTTGCGAACTATGAGAATATTACAATAACAATGATAATAAAAAAAGGATGTATAAGTTAATTTGCTAAATCTATTAATCAGATGATATCGAGTAATCGGATAAATTATTCAGCAAAGTTCATTTTGTAATTATAAAATCTTTTCTATTTATCAGCTTGTTTACTTTTGGCTCAAGATAAATAGCAACAAGGGCAAAGAAAGCACCGGCAAATAAATCAACAACGTAGTGGTAACGAAGATAAATTGTTGAAAAAATCAAACTTGCCCCAAGAATATAAAACACAAAACGTAATTTAGAGCGATATTTCCAAGCAAGATAGATATTTGCAATAGTCATCATTGTGTGTCCGCTTGGCATACAATCTCGATTTACCAAAATTGCAGGATTAATAGCATTATTTATTATTCCACCACCTGTATCTATAATATACCTGAAAGTATCGGCTAGCCAAACACCGGGTATTTCTTTACTTAGATTTTGGAAATCATATAATGTAAATCGCGGTCCTATCGCCGGCATAAAATAATAAAGCAAATATGATAAAAAGAATGCAAATGTAATCGTTCTTGCAATACTATCGAATTCATCAAATCTTTTGCTAATATACATTTCGACGCAATGAGCAACAGGCATTAAAAAAAATGTCATATAAGAAAACTGTAAATATTCAGTTAGCCAGGGATTATGAAGCCATTCAACAGCATCAGTTGGATTAAATCCGAAAATAGCATAATCCCACTGGATTAAAATGTCATCAAAAAGATGCGGATTGGTTATTCTTATGAAAATCTGCGTCTGGTCATATATAATAAATATAATTGGAAGTATATACAATAATTTAACTAAAAGAAGTTTTGATTTTAATAAATCTGCTATTAGGTTTGTTGATGTAATAGTTATAATCAATAAAATTCCAATATTTGAAATAATAATTAGAAATGGTGCTTGGATTTTTCCAAAGAGGGCAAGTGTAAGAATAATGTTTATTAGGACTATTGATATTATATAAACATCTGTACTTATTATATTTTTTTTAAGTTCTTTATAAACGTTTGTCATCTTTTTTATATGAAAAAATTAAACAACTTAATTGAATAAATTGCTCTTTCGTTAATTCCTCCGGTCTCTTCTTGAAAATATCTTGAATATCTTCATTATTCATAAGAATAAAATCATCAATATTGAGTGTTATTTCTGTTTCGAAAAAATGACGCAGTGAATTTCTTAGCGTTTTTCTTCTTTGGCCGAATGCAGCTTTAACAACTTTTATTACAGAATGATACTCACTGCTATCCAATTGTTTATCAATAAAATTTATTTCTACTACAGAAGAAGTTACTTTTGGTTTTGGGAAAAAGCAGTTATTTGAAACATTAAAGGATAATTTCGTTTTTGCTACTAATTCGTTTGCTATAGTAAGTATTCCATATTCTTTAGTTCTCGGAACAGCTACCAATCTTTCAGCAAATTCCTTTTGAAGCATTATTATAGCTTTTTCTGTGATTTTTGAATAGCTGTATAAGTAAAACAAAATATCACTTGAAAGGTAATAAGGAATATTTCCGATTATCTTAATTTTTTTATTAAATATTATGAAAAGGTCATTAATATCAAATTTTAAAATGTCTTTTTGAATTAGATTGAAATTTGGATAAATACTTTGAGGGAATTGCACTGATAAAGATTCTACTGCACGGTCATCGAATTCAATTGCATACAGAGTAATTTTTTTTTCGAGTAATAAAGAAGTCAAAGCACCTGTGCCTGGTCCTATTTCAAGAACTACATCATCATCAGCAGCATTTAATAAATTAACAATCTTATTAGAAATATTTTTATCTATAAGAAAATTCTGTCCTAATGACTTCCTGGGCTTTATGCTTTCCAACTTATTCAAATCAAAGGTTAAAAAGTGTTAAACTCATTTGCTAAAATTTCCTGTGTTTGTGCTAAAGATTGGGAAACCACTTTGACATCAGCAATAATCGGCATAAAATTAGAATCTCCAATCCAACGAGGGACAATATGAATATGCAAGTGGTCTGGCAAGCCAGCTCCAGCAACTCGCCCTAGATTCATTCCAATATTGAAACCATTCGGCTTAAAAACTTTTTCTAATATATTAGTGGCTTTTCGGGTTGTTTTTAGCATTTCAAATGCTTCTTCATCTTGCAATTTGTAGATATCGCCAGTGTGCTTTTTGGGAGCTATTAAAATATGACCATTATTATAAGGAAACTTATTTAGCAAAACAATACAAAATTCAAAACGAGCAACTACCAATCTTTCTTTTTCGCATCCAGATGCTTCTATTGCTTCACATATAAAACAGCTCTTTTGCTTTTCATTATTTTCTTCTTTAAAAGTATCAATATATTGAGAGCGCCAAGGTGACCAAAGTATTTCCATAATTCACTTTTTTTAATGCAAAATTAAGATAAATTTAGCAATTTTCTTTAGTTTATTTTTTTTAGTCTAATTAAGAGAGCTTCAGAATTTTATTAGTAACTCACTATAAAATTAATTTTGCAATGTAAACTTATAATTCATTTCATTATTCAGTTCTGATACTATACTAATGGTTTACCAGTCATTTCCTTAGGAATTTCTAATCCCATAATCTTGCAAATTGTTGGTGCAACGTCAGCTAAAATGCCATGCTTAATATTATTATAATCTTTACTAACAAGGATACAAGGAACAGGATTAAGAGAATGTGCAGTGTTAGGACTACCATCATCGTTTTTGGCAAAATCTGCATTTCCGTGGTCAGCAATAATAATAGCATCATAATCATTTTTAACAGCAGTATCAATAACTTCAGCAACGCATTTGTCAACTGCTTCAACAGCTTTAAGAATTGCAGGGAAAACTCCCGTATGCCCGACCATATCACCATTTGCAAAATTTAAACAGATGAAGTCTGGAGCATTTTTATTCATTTCTTCAATAACTGCATCTTTGACTTCAAAGCAGCTCATCTCTGGTTTCATATCATAAGTTGCTACTTTGGGAGATTGAATTAATCTGCGGCTTTCTCCAGGAAATTCATTTTCTCTACCACCGGAAAAGAAAAATGTTACGTGAGCGTATTTCTCTGTTTCTGCTATACGTAACTGCTTTTTCCCGAGTATGGAAAGATATTCACCAAGCGTCATATTCACATTGTCTTTTTCAAAAACTACTTTTACGTTTTTAAAAGTATCGTCATATCTTGTCATAGTTAAATAATAAAGTGTAAGCGTTTTCATCTGCTGCTCTGGAAAATCTTTTTGTGTTAGTGCAGTTGTTATTTCACGCAATCTATCTGTCCGAAAATTAAAACAAATAACCACATCGTCATTTTTAATTGCAGCGACAGGTTCCCCATCTTCATCAGTACAAATTATCGGCTTAATAAATTCATCTGTTATATTTTCCTTATATGAGTCCAATATAGCTTTAAGAAGGTTGCTTGTTTTCTTTCCAATGCTATTAACAAGAGCATCATAACCAATTTTTATTCTTTCCCAGCGTTTATCTCTGTCCATTGTGTAGTATCTTCCAGTAAGAGTTGCAATTTCCCCTACAGAGGTTTTCAAATGCTTTAGCAGATTTTCAACAAAGCCATAGCCACTTTTAGGGTCGCAATCACGTCCATCAGTAAGGCAGTGAATGAAAACATCTTTTAAACCATTATCTTTGCACATATCGCATAACTTATAAAGATGCTTATCGGAAGAATGAACGCCGCCGTCAGAAACAAGCCCAAGAAAATGAACTGCTTTTTTGTTTTCTTTTGCATATTTGAAAGCATCAAGCAGAACCTGATTGGATTCTATGGATTTATCACGTATTGCAATATTGATTTTTACAAGGTCCTGATAAACAACGCGACCAGCTCCTATATTCAAATGGCCTACTTCTGAATTACCCATTTGGCCATCTGGCAAGCCGACATCTTCTCCGCTTGTCAGAAGGTAAGAATTTGGATATTCCTTTTTTAATCTATCTATATTGGGAGTATTTGCTAAATATATTGCATCGGATTCTGATTTATCCCCTATTCCCCATCCATCAAGAATCATTAATATTACTTTTTTACTCATTCTTTTTTTAAATCCTAAAATTAAAAACTCAATTATTGATGACGAATTAGGAATGGTGTTTATTTCTTTATAGATTTTTGAGATATAGGACATCTGGATTTTAAGATAAAAACTTTGCGAACAAATTTTTATCTCTTTACCAAATTGAACTATAGAAATAGGAAAAAATATTTAAATATATTTGCTAATTACGATATATTTTTATAATTTAAATTATTCAGAAACATATTTCCAAAAGGAGAAAAAAATGAAAACTAAAATTTTACTCTTAATCGCAAACATAATGATTTTTATTGCTCTACTGCTTGCTTCCGTAGCTATGCATGCAGGTGAATTAGTATTCCACTGGAATAAGATGGCGGAAAGCAAAATTTATGATATGGAGTTTATGCCAGACAATGACTACTTTGTTTTAGTTACGGCAAATGAATTTCAAGTAAGAAGAACTGAAGACGGTGAAATATTTAAAACATATCCAAAGATGGAGGATTATTCGCAATATGACATTGAATTTACTCCAGATAGTAATTATTTAATTATGTCGTATGGGTGGGTAATTGAAAAACGAAATGTAGAAGATTTCAGTATAGTTAAAAGCTATACAATGCCAGCACCAGAGCCGAATTATAGTCAAAGATTTTTGGAAATTGAAATTGACCCTAAGAGACCATATATTTATGCTTTACAGGTAAAATGGTGGGATGGCGAACCTGGTTTAGGAATTAGTGAATATAGAGTTATTGTGTATAATTATGAAACTTTAGAAAAAGTTGCTGACATAACGCCAGCTGGTTTTGAGAATAAAGTTTATGAGCACATAGCCATATCAAGCGATGGTAAGTATTTATCATTTATAAACCAAGGAGAAAGTTATTTGGTAACAATAGATTTATCAACACAAAAAGAATTACAAAAATTTAGAATATGCAAAAATTACTCTGATGGAGGTGGAAGCGGAGGGGTTCCTGTTAGCATTAAATTTTCAGAAATAAATTCAGAAAAAATATATTTTTCAGGTAACTTCCCACAGAGTATTGAAGGTACTAATACAAATAATGGTTTATTTATATACAGTATTACAGAAAATAAAATTATTGATTCTACTTTTGGAGTCGGTAATGAAAGAGTTTTTGAAGGTTTCTTCACTTTTATTGAAAATGAGGAAAGATTGATATTTTCAAATGGTTTTCAAATGTTTGTTATAAATTTAACTAAATTTTTAAAAGAAGTGTCTGGCGGTATTTATTATATTAATAAGCAAATATTATATTCTAAAAGTAAAGATGTAATTGTAGGTAGAGGTGTAAAACATATTACTAAATTAACATATAAAAATGGAAGTAGAGTAAAACCAGAACCAGAAATTTATAAGATATTATACCCAAATCCTACATCTGGAAGATTAAATATAGAATTAAACTGTATAAGTGATAAATTAAAATTTGAATTATACGAACAAAACGGATTATTAATAAAAAGTGGAATAGTTGAAAATAGTTCTTCAATTTTCCAGTTAGACTTATCTAACTATTCAAATTCTATCTACTTTATAAAAATATATTGTGGTTCTGATGTTCAAACATACAAAGTAATTAAGGAGAATTAAAAATGAAATCGAAAATATTACTATTAATTATTATTTTATGTTATTGTAATTTAAATGCACAAGATAATGAGCCAAGCCCTTGGCAATTCCGTTGGGGTGATAGTGATAATTATAGAGTATTTCAGCCGGATTCATTCAAACAAGCGTCTATGTTTACTGGATTTCAGTAGGCTGGAAGCTTAAAAATTCTCAACAAAAGCAATTAGACATCTCCTTTCTTTTGCCGGGAATTTATTACGTAAACATAAGCGATGGATTGAGTAACATTAGCGGCAAGTTTTTGAAGAAGTAATTTCGACAAAGTTCAAGAAAGATGGACCCCACGCTTGGAAAGTGGAATCCATCTTTATAATACAATCCCTGGCGGTATAGAAGAAGAATTCTTAATTCCCCTCTTGAGAGGGGCAGGGGTGTGTTCTTGTTTTAATTGGTTATTGGTTATTAGGTTAAAGTAAAAATACTAATGACCAATGACTTATAGCTGGCAGCTG
>CAZCHH010000085.1:0-10141 GCA_964498585.1 uncultured Hyphomicrobiales bacterium | reverse complement strand
AATTGTTTCTGAATGTTATAAAAAACAATAATTATAAAGAACGTATCAGCCCTGCCCCTCTCAAGAGGGGAATTGGATTTGTAGTAAAAAATAAAAGAATGTATCAGCCCTTCCTCTCGTTTTTAGAAGATGTGTATGCTTGAAAGATTGAGCAGTTCTTATGTCCCTCCTAACAAGGAGAAGAAAGAGAAGATATTTTTACTTTCTCAATACTTACTAGAACAGGAAAAGTATAATTTAATGCTTATTTTAAAAAAATATTTTGTTTATCCAATTAACACTCCAATTGCAAGCAGTAAATCAGTTATTAAAACAACAAGAATGTTTACTCCCATAGCAGGAAGTAGCTGTTCCAAACTATTATAATTTTTAATAGTAATAATGCTGGCTTTTATTGCCAATGGAATTGTAAGCAAACCTAAATAAACAAAATAACCAGAAATACTAACTAATGGAGTTATTAAAATAACAAGATAAGTAATGAACAGACCAACAGCATAAAATATGGAAGCTCTCTTTTTGCCAAGCAGAATAATCAAATGAAAGCGTCCTCCACGTTTATCAGCTTCTGCATCAGGTATTTCGTTTAAATACAAAAGCAAAAATGTCAGAATTCCCGGTGGAATTGAAATTAAGACAACTTCAAGAGGCAAAATCTGACTTAAACTCATTGAAGGAGTTGCTGCAAGACCAATGTAAGTACCAAGCACAACGAAAGTACCAAGCGTTAAACCGGTAAAAAACTCACCTAAAAGTATTTTTGCAAATAGATTGTTATAAAGATATATCGTCAAAGCACCACAGGCGATTAAAATATACAATAACCAATGAGCAGTTATAGCAAAATAAATTCCAATAGACAAAGCAATTAGCATAGTAATTGTTCCAACCAAGAATACTTCTTTTGGTTTGGTAAGCCCTTTAATAATCATACCACTACCACCGCTAAACGGAGTTTTTGGAGTTTCAAAGTCAATTTTTGTTTTGTAGTCAAAATAATCATTAATCATATTCACAGAAGAGTGAGCCAATACATTTCCAATAAGCATCAAAGCTATATTTAAAATGGTTAAATTTGCTCCGCTTTCTATTGGAAATTTCACTGCCAAAGCAATACCAATCAGCACTAAAACAACAGCTAATAAAAGGAAATTGACCCGTGACTGCGTCATCCAAATTGAGAGTTTAGAATGTTGATTCATTATTTCTCCAAAAATTGATTTCAAAATTTTTTTCAAATTTAAGGAATTTTTTTTATTTTTAATTATTGATTAATTTTTGTAAATTCTATAAGTATTTTGTTGTTTTTTGAACATAAAGGTGAAAATATGAAAGGTAAAATAGCTCAAAAAAGTCCGATAACTTTAGAATTGGAACCAGGCAAATATTGGTGGTGCTCTTGTGGAAAATCTACAAATCAGCCATTCTGCGATAGTTCTCATAATGGCAGCGAGTTCACTCCTCTTCCCTTCGAAATTGATGAAAAGAAGAAAGTTTGGTTATGTGCCTGCAAGCAAACAGATAATCCGCCGTTTTGTGATGGAAGTCATAATAATTTTTAAATTTAAATTATAAATTTATACTTTATTAAAAAAAATTATGTATGCTAATTATTGCATAAATTAAAAGTTTTATATAAAAGGAAATGAAATATTTTTGACTGTCATTCTTACGGATGCCAGAATCCATCTTGGGAAAGCAAGTGAGCTTACTCACTTGCTAGTTACATTTGGGCAAGCCCAAATGCTTCCTTGAAAGAGCTAATATTAAAACAATTAAGAGTCAGATGTCCTACATCTCGAAGATGTAGGACATCTAAATCTTAGTGTTATCAACAGCTTGTGAGATTCCTCACTTCGTTTCGTAATGGCACAAAATATTTGTTTAAAATTTGTATTGTTTATCACCAGAAACTCAAAAATCCAAAGACCTAATAACTCAATAACTCCTTAACCTAAATAAAGAAATCCAACTAAATAATAAAAAATAAAGAAAATAAAATATGAAAAGCAAAAAAAAAGTGTTAATTTTGTAAAATTTAGTGTGAAGAATTTAGGGGAAATAAATGAAATTATCAGAATTTAAGTATAATTTACCAAAAAACAGTATTGCAAAATTTCCATCAGACCCGCGTGATTCTTCACGTCTTATGATACTCAACAGGGAAACTGGTGAAACCGAAGATAAGCAATTCAAAGATATTTTAGATTTAATGCAAAAAGGTGACTGCATTGTAATCAATGAAACAAAAGTATTTCCAGCCCGGCTCTACGGCAAAAAAGAAAAGACTAATGCCACTATTGAAGTACTTTTGCTTCGTGAATTGAAAGCCGAAGAGAAAATTTGGGACGTATTAGTAGAACCAGCTAGGAAAGTCCGAATTGGTAATAAAATCTATTTTGACGATGAAAAGTTTTATTGCGAAGTAATTGATAATACTACCTCACGCGGCAGGACAGTTCGTTTTAGCTATCACGATGATTTATTTCAGGTAATAGAACGAATCGGGCAGATGCCGATTCCGGAATTAATCAAGCGTGAACCAACCGACCTTGACAAAGAAACCTATCAAACAGTTTTTGCAAGTGATAATTATTTAAATTCTATTGCTCCACCAACAGCTGGACTACATTTCACTCCAAAATTACTCAAAGAAATAGAGAAAAAAGGTATCCGCATTGCTAAAATTGTTCTGAACATAGGACAAGGCATTTTTGAAAAAATTGAAGTAGAAGACTTGACAAAGCACAGAATGTATTCAGAATATTTCAATATTTCATTAGAAGCTGCTGAAATAATAAATAAATCACTAAAGGCAAAACGCGATGTCTATGCCGTTGGAGCAAGTGTTGTAAGAGCATTGGAATCATCAGTTCTTACATCTGGGGCTGTAAAACCAAACCGCGGCTGGACAGATAAGTTTATCTATCCTCATTACGATTTTAAAATAGCAACTAAATTTATAACAAATTTTCAAGCACCCGCAACATCAACTCTGCTGCTTTCCGCAGCTTTTGCAGGGAAAGAAAATCTTTTAAAAGCATACAAAAAAGCAATTAGAGATAACTTTCGCTTCCTTGCTTATGGTGATGCTATTCTTATTGTTTAATAATCAATATAAAAGTTATGGAACAAAAAAAACTACTTTCGGAATTTCAAACTCCGAATTTCAACGATTGGATTAAAGAAGCTGAGCTTTCAAATAACGGTAAACCAATTGACAAGCTAATTACCAAAACAGTTGAAGGCATTGATTTCTTCCCTATTTACACTCAAAAAGATATGGAAGAAATTGCTCATTTGCAAAACAATCTGCCCGGCTTCTTCCCTTACATCCGAAGCTCTAATCACAGTGGATATAAAGCAAAAGCGTGGAACATAGCTCAAGAAATAAGCTATTGCAAACCAGTTGATTTTAACACACTTCTTTCATATTTAATTTCACACGGTTTAAACTCAGTTATTATCCCTGAAGCATTTTTAAAACAGATTTCTACTTTTAACGATTTTTGTGAACTGTTTAAAAATATTGAATTAAACGGTTTGCTTATTTATTTTCAAGTTGGAAACGAAACTATTTCAAAAATCCATTTACTTACAGAGTTTTTTGAAAAATCAAACATAGCTAAAGGTGGGATTCTTTTTGACCCAATTTCTTTTGCTGAAAAAGATGGTTGCGGAACTGCAGCAGTTAGTAATGCAATTGACAAGTTAGTTGATTTAACAAGCAATGATATTTTTAGCAAAAGCAAAGCAAAAACAATTGCAATTGACGGCAGCATTTATGGTAATGCAGGAGCAAGTGCTGTGCAGGAAATTGCTTATTCTTTAAGTAAGGCAGTGCAGTATATTAGAGAATTTCAGAAAAAGAGTTTTGATATAAATACTTTTTCAAATAAAATATTTTTCAGATTATCTGCTGGAACAAATTTCTTTGTTGAAGTCGCTAAATTTAGAGCAATTCGTGCTTTATGGGCTAAAATAGCAAAAGAGTTTGGTGGCAATGAAGAAGCCCAAAAAATGTTTCTTCACTCAGACGCTTGGGCTTGCAATAAATCAATATTAGACGTTCATCAGAATATTATTCGTAATACTGGCGAAGCTCTTTCTGCTGTTCTGGGTGGCTGCGATAGTATCAGTTTGGCTCCATTCGATGCCTGCGCTAATCTCCAAAATGAAGATTCATACCGGCTCTCTTTAAATACTCAACACATCTTGAAAGATGAATGCAATTTAACCGAGGTTATTGACCCTGCTGGAGGAAGCTGGTTCGTAGAATATTTAACAGACCAACTTTCAAAACGTTCCTGGCAGCTATTCCAAACAGTTGAAGCAAATGGCGGCTGGCTTAAATCACTCGAAAGCGGGACACCTCAAGATGAAGTTAAAAAAGTTTCAGGCACAAGAGATAAGAACTACAAAACAAGAAAAGAAGTGCTGGTTGGAACGAATAAAAATCCAAATATTTATGAAAATGAAAAATATTTGAGAAATAATCCAACTTTTGCCGAAGAGCCGCACCCAGCAGAAATTAAGTCATTTAAAAAAGTGCGTTATTCTGAACCATTTGAAGCAATGCGTTTGAATGCACTAAATTTCAAAGACAAACACAATTCTTTCCCAAAAGTATTTTTTGCTACGATGGGACCTTTAAAGCAACACAAACCCAGAGCAGATTTCTCAAATGATTTCTTCAGGGTTGCCGGGTTTGAGCCGATTTATCCAAACGGTTTCAACACTATTGATGATGCTGTTGCTGAATTTTCCAAATCAGATGCGAAATGTGTTGTAATCTGTTCTACAGACGACACATACCCGGACATCGTCCCAGAGCTTACAAAAAAAGTAAAAACAGTAAAGCCGGATTGTAAAGTAATAGTAGCAGGCTATCCTACTGAGCATATTGAAGCGTTCAAAGCTGCTGGTGTTGATGATTTTATTCATATTAAAGCAGATATACACGGAGTATTATCCAAGCTGCAAAATGATTTAAAAATATTTTAAGAGGAAAGAATGAATCCCGATTTCACAAAAATAGATTATAAAAGCGATTTCATCCAAACTTCAATTGAAGAATGGAATAAGTTAATCGAAAAAGAAACCGGCAAAGATTACTCAAATCTAATCGAAAAAACATTAGAAAATATCGACATAAAACCGGTTTATACAAAAGAAGATTTGAAGGAATTAGAGCATCTTGGCTTCCTCTCTGGTATTCCACCATTTTTAAGAGGACCATACTCAACAATGTATGTCAGCAAACCGTGGACAATCCGCCAGTATGCTGGCTTTTCAACTGCTGAAGAAAGTAACGCATTTTACCGCAGAAATCTTGCAGCCGGGCAGATGGGACTCTCTGTTGCTTTCGACTTGGCTACTCACCGCGGCTACGATTCTGACCACCCACGCGTTGTTGGGGACGTTGGAAAAGCAGGTGTTGCTATTGATTCAATTTTAGATATGAACGTGCTGTTCGATGGCATTCCACTTGAAAAAATGTCTGTTTCAATGACGATGAACGGCGCTGTCCTTCCAGTTATGGCATTTTATATCGTTGCTGCAGAAGAGCAGGGGGTAAAACAGGAATTGCTTACCGGCACTATTCAAAACGACATTTTGAAGGAATATATGGTTAGAAATACATATATTTACCCCCCTATTCCTTCAATGAAAATCATTGCCGATATTTTTGCATATACTTCAAAGAATATGCCTAAATTCAACTGCATTTCCGTTTCTGGTTACCACATGCAGGAAGCAGGCGCCACAGCAGATTTGGAAATGGGCTATACTCTTGCTGACGGTCTTGAATACGTCCGCGCAGGTATGAAAGCTGGATTGGATATTGATGCTTTTGCGCCACGAATTTCATTTTTCTGGGCAATCGGAAAAAATTACTTTATGGAAATTGCTAAAATGCGTGCTGCACGCTTGCTTTGGGCAAAAATTATAAAGCAGTTTAATCCAAAAAATCCAAAGTCATTATCTTTGAGAACACACTCCCAGACTTCCGGCTGGAGTTTGACTGAACAAGACCCATTCAATAACGTTGTAAGAACTGCAATTGAAGCAATGGCAGCTGCTCTTGGGCATACACAATCGCTTCATACAAATTCACTTGACGAGGCAATAGCACTTCCAACTGATTTTTCAGCCCGTATTGCAAGAAATACTCAAATTCATTTACAGGAAGAAACCAATATCTGCAAAGTAATTGACCCATGGGCTGGTTCATACTATGTTGAAACATTGACCAATGAGCTTATGCACCGCGCTTGGGAGCATATTCAGGAAATTGAATCGCTTGGCGGAATGGCAAAGGCAATTGAAACTGGTATTCCAAAAATGAGAGTTGAAGAAGCATCGGCTCGCCGTCAGGCAAGAATTGATTCTGGTAAAGAGATTATTCTTGGTGTAAACAAGTATAAGCTCGACAAAGAAGCTGAAATGGATATTCTCGAAGTTGATAATTCTCTTGTTCGCGAGCAGCAAATCAAACGTTTAGAAAAATTAAGAGCAGAGCGTAACGAAGCCGATGTCCAAAAAGCACTTGACGACATTACAAAAGCGGCAGAAACCGGCGATGGCAATCTGCTTGATTTATCCATTAAAGCAGCAAGGGTGCGTGCTTCACTCGGCGAAATTTCAAGTGCTATGGAAAAAGTTTTTGGCAGACATAAGGCGGTTATTCGCTCTATCTCTGGTATTTACGGTTCTGAATATTCTGACAGAGATATGATTGATGAAGTTTTGAAATTGACTGATAAATTCGAGGAAATCGAAGGTCGCCGTCCAAGAATCCTTGTTGCAAAGATGGGACAGGACGGACACGACAGAGGTGCTAAAGTTGTTGCAACTGCTTATGCGGATATGGGCTTCGATGTGGACATCGGTCCTTTATTCCAAACTCCGCAGGAAACAGCTCGTCAGGCAGTAGAAAATGATGTTCATATTGTTGGTGCAAGTTCTCTTGCAGCGGGACATAAAACGCTTATTCCTCAATTAATTGAAGAGCTTAAAAAATATGGACGTGAAGATATTATGGTTATCGCTGGTGGCGTTATTCCTCCGCAGGATTATGATTTCCTATACAAAGCAGGCACAAAAGCAATCTTTGGTCCCGGCACCGTTATTCCCGCTGCAGCCAAGCAGTTAATCGAAGAACTCCTTAAAAGAGTAAGCAAAGAAAATTAATTCTATATAAGGAATTCTAAAAATTCAATTCTGGTTGACATTCTGAACGAAGTGAAGAATCTAATATACTGTATTATAAAAGATTTATGAGGTTCTTCGCTACGCTCAGAATGACACTCAAAAGTATACTATTAATGTGGTCAGGCACTACTTCTCTTAATAAATAATACAAAACATTATGATTTTATAATTTTTTTCTTTAATTTGAAAAAAATTAAACTAACTGAGGGAATAAAAGGATTTTTGAAAAATTTAATTATATCTTTTGAAAATTTTTCTATTTAAATAAATTTGTTCTTAATTTTAAAGGAATTAGCTATGAAGAACTACATTTTTATTGGATTATTTATTATTTTAAGTAATATTTCGTATTCAGTAGAGTACTGGTCACAGCCATTGCATGGATATGGAATTAATTCCATTGCAGTAAAGGATTCTAACATTTTTGTTGGAACAAGCTGGCAAGGTATATTTCGGACAACAGATAAAGGCATTAATTGGACCAGGTTAAATTACAACAATAAAATTCATATTATAAACTCTATAATAATTAAAGGAACAGAATTTTTTGCTGGAACGCTTAACGGAGTGTTTAAATCCACAGATAACGGAGAAAGCTGGGAAGAAATGAACAATGGTTTAACCAATCCTTATATTAATTGTATGGCTTATTCTGATTCTATAATTTTTGCTGGTACAATGGATGGTGGGATTTTTAAATCTACAAACAATGGAGAAAGTTGGTATGAAGTTAATTCGGGCTTAACCAATCTTAATATTTGTTTAATTGCAATATATGAAGATGTTATTTTTGCAAGTTCATGCAATTATGAGTTTTATAAATCCACAAATTATGGGGAAAGTTGGAACGAAGCAGATTTCAGTTTCCAATCAAGAGTTGAATGTTTATATGCCTTTGAATCGCAAATAATTGCAGGCACATCATTTGGATTATTCCAGACAACGGACAAGGGGACCAGCTGGACGCGAATTATCCCAGAGCTTAATGACAACAGAGTAAATAGTATATATATTAAAGGAAATAAAATGTACGCCGGGTGTGGTTATTGGATTTACATATCTTCGTATGATGGTGGGAAATGGACATTGATAGATTCAAGTTTATTGGGTCAAGAAATATTTAATTTAACAGCAGACGGTTCAAATATTATTGCCGGGACAAGGTCTGGTCCTTACTTATCGACAGATAACGGTGTTAATTGGACTGATATGAGTTCTGGACTCCACGAATTATACACAAAAATTCTTTTTGTAAAAGATTCTGTAATTTATACGGCAACGCAATCTGATGGCATAGAAATATACAAATCAACCAATAGTGGAAAGAATTGGAATGTAATTGATTTAGGTTTTCCTCAAACAATAGTTTATTGTCTTGCAGAAGCAGATTCTACTGTTTTTGTTGGCACTGGCCCTGGGTTATTTAAATGTACTTATTTGGAAAATGCCTGGACATCTGAAAAAGTAAACATCACTTCATCTGCAATCAATTGCTTAGCTATTGATGGTAATATTATTTTAGCTGGAACATATAGTGAAGGAGTATTTTTATCGACTGATAAAGGAGAAAGTTGGTCTGAAATTAATAATGGTCTAACCAATTTAAATATTACACATTTAACAATAGAAGGAACTAACTTCATTGCAGCAACAAAACAAGATGGAATGTTCCGTTCTTCTGATTTTGGAAATAGCTGGACTGCAATAAACTCCGGTTTGCTGCCTTACCCAATAGGTATTACCTGTATGGATATAAGTGGTTCAAAAATAGTAATTGGCAAGTCTGATGGTGTTTATTTATCTACAAATTTAGGAGATAGCTGGAGTAAAATTAGAAGTAACGGCGCCGGAGCTATTACTATTCTTGGTTCTAATATATTTGTTGCAATTGGTGAAGTTTATCTTTCAACAAATAATGGTGAATATTGGAAAGAAGTAAGTTCAGGATTAATCGAAAATAACGTTTCCAGCATTTATTTAAATGATACCTATATTTTTGCTGGAACACATGGAAATGGTACTTATAGTGCTGAACTCTCTAAATTTAATTTAACCGATGTTACTGAACCCATAACTGATAACAAAGGCATAATTATTTACCCAAATCCTGCTTCTAATAAAATTACTATTACTTTTCCAGAAAGCACAAAGTATAATTCAATTTCAATATTTAATTCTTTGGGAATGGAAGTTAAAAGAATCGCTAGCTCTGAAATTATTGGAAATAATGCAATCAATATTTCAACAAATGATTTGCCAATCGGTATGTATTATTGCACTTTAACAAATGAAGACAGTAGAAAAACAAAAAGTTTTACAGTTTTTAGGTAAATAAAAAAAAATTTATGTAGTCAAATTTTACTTTTCTAAATGAATATTTCACCTTACGCATTCCCCTATCAAGCTATTCATTACCCACATGTTTTAGTTCTTATAAAAGGGAGTTGTATTAATTTATTGTATATGAAATTTATTCCGTAGGAATTAAATATTTGTAATAAGTGAAATCCGTTCCTGTTCTTATCCCGTAGGGATTATATATTAAAAAGCACTTAAATATTTAATTCCTACGGAATAAAAGAAATTAAAAAAAGCATAGTTACAAATATTTTATCCTTACGGGATAAGTAGAATAGCAGCACGTTTTAAAGATGTGGGTAATGAATAGCTTTGTTAGGAGGGGAATGGGAGCTGTTAAAAGGTTCTATTAATAAATGAAGTATTTCCTAAGGATAAAAACATATTATTTTATTTATAAGGCACTGCTACTCTATATTTACTTTATTTTATCAACTAGTGTAATAATTCATTGAAAACCTGATAAACATTTCTTGTCATTCCGAACCCCCTGATAAAGCAAGTGCTTCATTTAAATGGAGATGACATCAATTAACACAGTCATTCTGAACGAAGTGAAGAATCCAGA
>CAZCHH010000084.1:0-10649 GCA_964498585.1 uncultured Hyphomicrobiales bacterium | reverse complement strand
TCACTTGGAACATTTGGGCAAGCCCAAATGCTTCAATGAAATAGCTAAAATTGAAAAGCTTTGAATAATAATAAGATGGATTCTGACATCCGTCAGAATGAAAGTTTTAATTATGTCATCTCTATTTAAATAAAGTTCTTACTTCATTTTGGGATTCAGAATGACATGGTAAAGTGATGTAATCTGAATTATCATAAAGCACTTGCTTTATCTTGGGATTCGAAATTACATTAAAATCGGAATAATAAAAACAAATTTGTATATTCTTGTTAAAAATATATAATTCCTACGAAAAAATTCCAATTACACATAAATTATTTCTTTTCCCAATTATGTAGACGAATAAATGTGGTTAATGAACAGGCATCTCTCAAGATGTACAAGCATTAGCTAAATAGTTATATTAAGCCATTAATTTTTCAGATACTTATAAGAAGCGAACTATGATATAATATAATTTTATTAAAAAAATTAGTTAATGTTTTTTCAAAATATATTAAAAATTTTAATTAAATCAATATTTTATAATATGTAGTATATTGAATTAAATTTTTCATTATATTTGTAATATTAATAATAATTTTTAGATTTTAGGGAAATGAACTTGTATGAAAACAAAATTTGAACCGTTCAAAATTAAAACAATCGAACATATACCTTTAACAAATAAGGAAGAAAGAAAGGTTTATTTAAAAGAATCATTTTATAATCCATTTTATTTGAAATCAGATTATATCACTATAGATCTACTTACTGATAGTGGAACAACAGCTATGAGTTCGAAGCAATGGGCTGCATTAATGGATGGAGATGAATCTTATGCCGGTTCTAAAAGCTATTATAAATTTGAGGAAAAAGTTCGCGAAATAACTGGTTTTAAACATATTCTACCAACTCATCAGGGTAGAGCTGCTGAACGAATTTTCTTTTCAATTATTGGTGGTGAAGGCAAGCACATTTTAAACAATACTCACTTCGATACAACCAGAGGCAATATCGAATACACTGGTGCCAAAGCAATTGATTTTATTACTGAAATCGGACAACGTCCAGACCTTGTTGGTGATTTTAAAGGCAACATTGACTTAGTAGGACTGAAAAACTACATCGAAAAAATTGGAAAAGATAATATTCCTGCTTGTATGCTAACAGTAACAAACAATACTGGCGGAGGACAACCTGTTTCAATGGAAAACATTAGACAAACCAAAGAGCTTTTAAAAAATTATGGCATCCCACTATATCTTGATTGCTGCCGCTTCGCTGAAAATGCCTACTTCATAAAAATACGTGAGAAAGGTTATGCTAACAAGACCATAAAAGAAATAGCTCAGGAAATGTTTTCTTATGCTGATGGTTGCACTATGAGTGCAAAAAAAGATGGACTTTCAAATACCGGTGGCTTTATCGCTACAAATAATGATGCTTTAGCTGAAAAATTTAAAGTAAATTTAATTGTTACAGAAGGATTCCTTACCTACGGAGGGCTTGCACGTAGGGATTTAGAAGCTCTCGCTCAAGGTTTTGTTGAAGTCCTCGATGAAAATTATTTAGAATATCGGATTGAGCAGGTAAAATCACTTGGTGATATGCTTATAGCAGGTGGAGTTCCAATTTTGGTACCAACAGGAGGGCATGCTGTATATCTTGATGCAGCACGTTTTTGCCCGCACATTCCTCCACAACAGTTTCCAGGACAGACGATAGCTTGCGAAACTTATATTGAAGGTGGCATCCGTTCCTGTGAAATCGGCTCTATTATGTTCGGCAAAATAGATGAAAAAGGCAATTTTATACCAGCTACTATGGAACTTGTTCGTCTTGCAATTCCACGCAGAGTTTATACATCAAGCCATTTACAATATATAGCTGAATGTATTACCGAAGTTTATAAAAGAAGAAATGAATTAAAAGGTATGAAAATTATTTGGGAAGCTCCTTTCTTAAGACACTTTACAGCAAAATTTGAGTATGTAAAATGATTGATAGTTTATCAAACAGAAAGATTAAAATAGTAATCGCTGACGACCACGAGGTTATTCGGGCTGGTCTAAGGCGATTGCTATCTGTTGATAAATCTATCCTTATCCTTGATGAAGCTCCTAATGGTCTGAAAGCTATTGAGTTAGTAAAATATCACAAACCTGATATAGCTCTTTTAGATATTCTTATGCCTCAGATGGATGGAATCGAAGCTACAAAAATAATTAAGACTACCTGTCCTGATGTATTAGTTGTTATTCTTACTGCTTTTGAAGATGCTGAACACTTAGAAAAAGCATTGGAAGCGGAAGCTGATGGTTACTTAACTAAAGATATCGGAACAAAAGAATTAATAGCTGCTCTTCACGATGTTTTTCTTGGTGAAAGAGTTTTTAGTAAATCCATTGTTAATTTACTTCAGAGTACTTATGGCTATAATGATACTAGCAGTATTGCCCACATTTCAATTTCTAAAAGAGAACAAGAAATTTTAAATTACGTAGCTCTAGGAAAAACAAGCTTAGAAATTTCTCAGATATTAAATATTAGCCACCGCATTGTTCAATCTCATCGCTCAAATATTATGCAAAAGCTTAGAATTAAAACTGCAGGAGAACTGATTCGATATGCTGTTATTAATTATAGCAGACCTACTTTGTATAACGATTAATTCAGCTTATTCTTTCATCTTTCAAGATTGTAATACGTAAACAAAGTGATTATTTTTTTCTTATCAATTTCAAAATGGAGTTTTTATGGAACTAAGAGAATTCATAAAATTATCTGATGTACTTTGGGAAATACCTGTTGATTTTCGTAAAGGTATGAAAGTATCTGCAAGAATTTTTGCTACTGAAGAAATGCTCGTTCAGGCATTAAAAGACCGTGGAGTAAACCAGTTAATCAATGTTACATTTTTACCCGGTATTCAAGAAACTCCTGTAGTGATGCCCGACATCCACGAAGGATATGGATTCCCTATTGGTGCAGTTGCTGCTACAGATTTAAATAATGGAGTGATTTCGCCCGGTGGTATTGGTTATGATATTAATTGCGGTGTACGCTTGTTAAAATCCAACTTTACATTAGAAGAAATCAAAAGCAAAATAGAAAGCATTGCAAGTGAAATTTATTCATTGGTTCCTTCCGGAGTTGGAAAAAGCGGAAACACAAAGCTAAACGATAATGAGTTAAATAAAGTTTTGAATTATGGATGTAAATATGCAGAGGCGCAGGGCTGGACTCATTCAAACGATTTAGATTTTATTGAATCCAATGGAAATATGACACAGGCAGAAAGCGACTCTGTTTCCAAACTTGCCAAAGATAGAGGCAGAAACCAGCTCGGAACGATGGGAGCTGGAAATCACTTCGTTGAAGTTAATTATATTGATAAAATTTTTGACGACGAAGCTGCAAAAATTTTCGGACTTTATAAAAATCAAATTGTTATACAGATTCATACCGGCTCCCGCGGACTTGGTCATCAGGTCGCAACTGATTATTTAAAACAAATGGTCTCCTCAATGAAAAAATACGACATTGAACTGCCAGACAGAGAACTTGCTGCTTCACCCTTTGATTCAGAAGAAGGAAAAAAATATTTTGCTGCTATGGCTGCTGCTGCAAATTACGCCTGGACTAACCGCCAGCTTATTACTTGGGAAATCCGTGAAGCTTGGAAAAACGTCTTTGGAAAAGTAGGAAAGCACTTAGATATTCTTTACGATGTTGCTCATAATATTGCTAAAATTGAAGAACACACAGTTAAAGGAGTAAAGAAAAAAGTTCTTGTTCACCGCAAAGGTTCTACCCGCGCTTTCCCAGCTGGAAATGTGGAATTGCCTGCAATTTATAGAAGTATAGGTCAGCCGGTGCTTATTCCGGGTAGTATGGGAACTGCATCCTATGTTTTAGTAGGTTCAAGTTCTGCAATGGAATTAAGTTTTGCATCAACTTGCCATGGTGCTGGCAGATTGCTTTCCAGAACTGCTGCTATGAAAAGAATCAAAGGTGATGAACTAAAAAAAGAATTAAACCAAAGAGGAATTGTTGTAAACACTGCATCTGTAAAAGGTTTAGCTGAAGAAGCTCCTGATGCTTATAAAGATGTTAATTCTGTTGTTAATGTAGTTGAAAGAGCTGGTATTGCAAAAATTGTTGCAAGACTAAAACCACTTGCGGTTATTAAAGGATAATTATATATTTTAAAAAACATAATTTCTTAACTTCTCTGGATAATTTATTCGATGGTTCTTAGTTATAGAATAAATATCATCAGTATAGGAGCGTTTTAATAATTGTTATTCAGAAGCGAATTGAGAAATCTCAAATGTAGTGAAAACAATGACTTATGAGATTCTTCGCTGCGATTAGGAATGACAGGGTAAAATTATGTCATCTCCTTTTAAATAAATCATTTGCTTTATAACGGAACTTCCGAGCAAAATATTCAACAAAAACGATGTAAATATATAATATTAAACTACATATATATATTTTGATGTAAAATATGTGCATAATTTTTATATTTTTTATATTATTTGCATATCAATTATTTATATCGTATATTTGTAGCTAATATATATTCAATTTCAGTTTTTTGTTATGTACCTTCAAAAATTTGTTAAAAAAAGTGGAAATAAACAATATATTAATTATCTCGTTCAGAAAAGTGTTCGAGAAGGAAAAAAAGTTAAGCATATTACTATTGCTAATCTAACTAAACTACCTCTTCCAGTAATTGAAAATATTGCTACTATGCTGAAAACTGGAAAAGTTTTTAAAGATTTTGCTGATTTAAAACAAGGAATGTCCATCGGTGCCATTAAAACAATAAGCGATATTGCTCGTAGAACTGGAATTACTCAAGCTCTCGGAACTTCTCATCAAGCCAGTTTCGCACTGTTTCAAATTGCTGGCAGAATCATTTGCCAGGGCTCAAGAAATTATCTTGCTAACGAATGGTCAGAAAATCAGGCGATTGATGATGTCTTTAATATTAATAGCTTGACAGAAGATGATTTATATTCAAATCTGGTGTGGTTAAGTGAAAATCAAAGTAAAATTGAAAAAAAACTATTTAATTTACGTCATAAGGATAAATCCGTTAAGACTTTGTATTTATACGATGTTACATCATCATATTTAGAAGATAGCAAGAATGAATTAGCTGCTTATGGCTATAATAGAGATAAAAAAGTTGGCAAAAAACAAATAGTAATAGGATTGTTTACAGATGAAGACGGTTATCCAGTATCAGTAGAGGTTTTCACTGGTAACACAAGTGGTGTTACAACAGTAACGAATCAGCTAAAAAAACTAAAATATAATCTTGGGGCAGAAAGAGTAATATTTGTTGGTGATATAGGAATGATTAAATCGGCTCAAATCAAAGAACTTAATTTAGAAGAATACAAATGGAATTACCTAACAAGCATTACAAAAGAACAGATTCAAACATTGATTAACGAAGATATAATCCAGTTATCTCTTTTTGACGATGACTTGGTTGAAGTATCGCAGGATGGGACACGATATATACTACGACGCAATACATTTCTTGCTAAAGAGAAACAAAATATTAGACAATCAAAAATAGATAAGATTCAAGAATTTGTATTGAAACAGAATAAATATTTATTAGAGCATCAGAAAGCAAAAGCGAGTGTATCGCTTCATAAAGTGACAGAAAAAATAAGTAATTACAATTTAAAATCTATATTGAAAATAGAGTTAAATGAACGTGAAATAAGCATAATGATAGATGAAGCGAAACTTCAACATTCATCAGAATTAGACGGTTGTTACGTATTAAAGACAGATGTTCCATCAGCCGAAATGAGCAAAGAATTAGCACATGACCGATATAAGGATTTGAATGATGTAGAATTTGCATTTAGAACAATGAAGACGACATTAGAGAATTTGAGACCCATATTTGTAAGGAAAGAGGCACAAACGCGTGGTCATGTGTTGGTAGTAATGCTTTCATATATGATAACGAAATACATAAGCGACGAATGTAAAGAATTAGGATATACACGGGCTCATATCATTGACAGCTTAGATAAGATACATCAGTTTGAGTATGATTTAAAAGGTACAGTAATAAAAGCAGTATCAGAGCAATTATTACCACATCAACAAAAGATAATCAATAAACTTGGAATAAAATTGTAGCTAAAAAGTGAGATAACATATTAACGACATAATAAATTGATTTATCAATATGTTACCCCACTTTTTTCCTTTATTTTTGCTCGGAAATTCCGTTAAAAGAATAAATAAATTGAGATGAAATTAGATGTTTATTTTTTTGAACCAGCTGAAAATGAACTAGTTGTAGCAGTAACTTATTACAATATGCAATCTTATGGTATTCCTAACATAAGAGTCAAAAATACCAATTTCCTTAATATTGAAATTAAATCTGATGAACTCATTCTTCTCGTTGAGTTTATTCTTTATGAAATTTAAATTTTTCATATTCATTATGAATTTTTTTCAGATTTCTTTTATTTTCTCTTTTTAATCTTTTCAAAAAAATAATAATAAATCATAAAATCATAATGTTTTGTAATACTTATAAGAGAAGAAGGATTAAAATCAGGGCTGATATGTTTTTTTATCTCTTAAGTTATGCTGATAGTATGTCTGAAAGAAAAAAGCAGCACCGTTTGTTTCTTTTATACTATTTCTTCGTCACTATAATCTCCGGTTGGTGCTATTCCAATATCGACCAATGTAATTTCATCTGGTTTATCAATTGAGATTGGAGTAGAGATGAGAGCAATAGACATAATTATACTTGTAACAATAATAATGAAAAAAAGTAAATTTATACTAAAATCAGCAACTAAATACTGTGCTGGAATTGAATAAAACAGGACTATTGTAATCAAACCTCGCGGTGAAAGGAATATTTCAGGGAAACAGTCAGTTTTTATAAATATTTTAAAGTAAATAAATCTAACAATATATAAGATTGCTACAATGATAGAACCGGCAATAATGATTTTTAAATCCCATAAAGCTCCAATATCTATTGCCATTCCGAAAGCTACGAAAAAGAAAGTACGAACAATGAAAGTGGTTTCAATGGTTAATAGTTTAAATTCTTTTCTAAAAATTTCTATATTTTCAAAATTTATTAGTTTTTTTATTGTTTTTTTATTTAATAATCCTACGTTATTTAGCATCAATCCAAATATAAGAATTATTAGTAGTGAAGATAAATGATACATTTTTCCTAACAGGTAAAACAATGTTAGGATTGAAAGCATCAAAAAGAGTTTTGTCTGTGTTTTTAAATGTGAAGCAATTATTATTAAAATAATAGATATTATTGCAGAAAATATTATTGATATAATAATGTTAACGAAACCAGCAACAGAAAAGATATCAGAAATCTGTAATAAAACAAAATAAAAGAACATTACTCCAATAATATCAGAAAAAGTGGATTCGTAAATAATAAACTCTTTCTTGGTTTTTTCAAGAGAATGCACACTTGGAATAACTATTGCGCTACTTACTACCGATAAAGGAATGGCAAAAATCAATGATTGTAAAAAAGATTTACTACTTAGAAACATCACAGTAAACGCAATTGCTACAGAAGTAATTAGAAAAACACTTATTGCTAAAATTAATGATTTCTTTATTAGCGGTATTTTCTCTTTTGATAAAAATAGTTCTAATGTTGCTTCAAGCACAATAAGCAATAGCCCTAAACCGCCCAATATATCTAATATGTTTATAAAACCACTCGGTAGCTCTATTGTGTAATAGTTCATTATTTCTTTGATTATTATTCCGGTTGCAATCAAAAAAATCACTGATGGTACTTTTAATTTCTTTGATAAATAATTATAAAAATATGACAAAAGAACCAAGCAGCAGCAAATAATTACTATTATATAAGTTAATGAATTCAAATTATTTTAAAATTAAATTTTGATAACTATTATAAATTTCATAATTTTGAAATATTAATATAATAAAATTTAGGAAACAAAATGGCAAAAAAAGAAGTAAGAATAACAGTAACATTAGAATGCACTGAGGCAAAGAAAGAAGGAAAGCCAGCATCGCGTTACACCACAAAGAAAAATAAACAAAATACTACTGAGCGCCTTGAACTAAAAAAATATAATCCCTTTTTAAGGCGCCATACTATTCATAAAGAAATCAAGTAATTGCCAGACAATTTTTTCAATATTTTTTGAAATTTACTATAGGTGAGTTTTTATTTGATTTTTAATAGTCATTATTAATCCAAAATGAAGTAAAAGTTTTATTTAAATGGAAATGACATCGTTAAATGAGTCATTCTGACGGATGTCTGAATCCATCTTAAAATCAACCAACGGATTAATCCGTTGGTTGATTATTTTTAACAAGTAGTTGCAACCACTTTAAAAAAAATATTTAATACATTTTGAATGACAGATAATTATATTTCGTCTAATAAATAATTACAACAATCAAATAGCAGAACATACATCATTGTTTGTTCTAATTTGTATTAAATATTGTTTTTATATATTAAAAATTCTCAGTAGGAGTAATCTGTTTGTAGATAATCAATTTATTTTAGAATAAAGCAACATAGCTGCGACCTAATAAATTATTTTTCTGTAAACTGGTAGCAACTAAGTTGATTTCTATCAAAAATATCAAAATCTCTACAAACAGGGCTCAGGAATGCTGTTTACATATATTGCCTTGTCAAAGAGTTGAACAAACATCATCGTTTATCCTTATTTATAAATAAATAATGGACTTTTTATAATGCAAAATCCAAGCACTTTTCCGATTATGAATAAAAGATTTATTTAATTCATAAAAAAAGATGAACTCCACCTGGCAGGTGAAGTTCATCTGAAAAAACACTCCTTTTGGTTTGTATGTCTTTCTTTCTATTGAAAGTATAAATAGTGCTACTTCTCTACGATTACGGTAACCGGCCCTGCATTTGTTAAGGAAATGTCCATCATAGCACCGAATTCTCCTTCTAAGATTGGAATATTGTAATTCTTTTTGAAATAATCTACGAGTTGTCTGAAAATCTTTTCTGCTTCTTGCGGTGGTGCAGCATTCGAGAAATTTGGTCTGAAACCTTTGTTTGTATCGCCATAAACAGTGAAGTTAGAAATTAACATTAAACTGCCGCCAATATCAGCAACTGATTTGTTAATCTTGTCCTGTTCATCTGGAAAAATCCGAAGATTAACTAATTTATTAGCAAACCACTTAATCTTTTCAATAGTATCATCACTTGAAACAGCTATAAGAGCAAGCAGCCCCTCCCCCATTTCACTTTTTAAAACACTATTAATTTCTACTTTTGCTTGCGAAACTCTTTGAATAACTGCCTTCATTCTTTTAAAATTCAATTATTTTTTTTTGTTAAATTTATTTTTATTAATTTACGTAAATTTTCTAAATAATTGTGAAAGGAAAAATATGTCACTGATTATATTAGGAGTAGTAATCTTTTTGATAGCAATGTTTGCCAGTCGAAACAGCCCAATAGGGAAGTGGAAGAGCTTGCTCGGATTAGCTGGTATTATTGTCGTAATTATTGGAATATCAATATCAGCAATTCGCCAGGTTGATGCCGGTCGAATTGGCGTTCAGGTGCTTTTTGGAGAAGTTCAAAAAAGCATTTTGCATGAAGGATTGAATTTTGTAAATCCTCTTGTTGATGTCAATGAAATGAGCATACAAACTCAGAACTACACAATGTCTGCAATATCAGAAAAAGGAACTGGCGCAGGAGACGATGCTATTCGTGTTTTGAGCAAAGATGGTCTTGAGGTTATTATTGATTTGACTGTTCTTTATCGGATAATTCCAGATGAAGCACCTAAACTTTTTCGTGAAATAGGAATGAATTATCAGGATAAAATAATTCGCCCTATTACCCGCACTGGCATTCGTGAAAGCGCTTCTTATTTTGATGCAATTGATTTATTTGCTGAAAAAAGAGAAGAATTTGAAAATAGAATAAAAACTAAAATTGAAAATGATTTTAAGACTCGCGGCTTAATCATCGAACAAATGCTAATCAGAAATATTACTTTGCCAACTTCAGTAAAGGAAAGCATCGAACGAAAAATTACTGCTGTCCAGGAATCACAGCGTATGAAATTCGTTTTAGAACGTGAAGAACAGGAAGCAGAACGTAAACGAGTAGAAGCAAAAGGTATTGCTGATGCTCAACGCATTTTAAACGAAGGACTCTCCGACCGCGTTCTGCAATATGAATCTATTAACGTGCAAAAAGAACTCGTTAATTCTCCTAATTCTAAAATTATTATTTTAGGTAGTGGAAAAAATTCACCACCTTTTATAATAGGAAACTGATTAATGAATTGTGATTAATAATTAATGATTAGTGGTTAATGATTAATTGTTAATTGTTTGTTATTGGTAACTAACATTGTCATTCTGAATCGCAGTGAGGAATCACACAAGTCATTGCTACCACGAAACTTGAGATTCCTCACTTCGTTACCAATGACATCTTTACATTTGTCGGTCATTCTGAGCGGAGCGAAGAATCCAGAGGATAGTGGTTTAAAGAAATTTTTCTGGATTCTTCACTTCGTTCAGAATGACTGTGTTAAGTTATGTCATCTCCATTTAAATAAAGCATA
>CAZCHH010000083.1:0-11037 GCA_964498585.1 uncultured Hyphomicrobiales bacterium | reverse complement strand
GTGTTAGGCACGCCGCCAGCGTTCGTCCTGAGCCAGGATCAAACTCTCCGTTGTATATTCTTATCTTTTTTGTCAGATTTATTTGTTAAAAGGAATTAACTTTTAATCGTATTGATTTTTATTTTGCTCCCTGTTTTCAAAGAACGTCATCTTTTGGGAATTCAAAACTACGAACTTTTTTTATTCTGTGCAAATTTTTTTTTATTTTTTGATTTTTTTTCTAAATTTTCTTCAAATTTGCTTTTTTCTGCTTTCTTTCTGTACCTTTAGGAATTGTTTTTCCTGAGCCTTGTTCGTAATTTCAATTTTCAAAGAATTTTTCTCTTTTTTAATCAATTTTGTTATTGATTAATTGCAAGATTTTAAAATTACGAACTTTTTTTATTCTGTGCAAGTTTTTTTTATTTTTTTTTAAAAAAAATTAAAAACTTGTTTTATTAACCTTTTCCTTTATCTCTAATAGATAGATATTTACTGCGTCTTGTTCGTAATTTCAATTTTCAAAGAATTTTTCTTTATTTTAATCAATTTTGTTATTGATTAATTTAAAGAATTTAAAATTACGAACTTTTTTTATTCTGTGCAAGTTTTATTTGATTTTTTTGATTTTTTTTTTGATTTTTTTCTAAATTACTTTTTATTCTTCAATTCAACATAATCATAATCAGAAAATTTTCTTTTACAATTAAATTATTATTCGTAATTTCAATTTTCAAAAAATTTCTTTTGTTAATCAATTATTAATTATTTGTTAATTGATTCTAAAAGATACATAAAATATATTAAGAAAAAAAAATATAAAAAGGAATTTTTAATGAAATTAATTATATTAGGTCCTCCCGGAGCTGGAAAAGGCACCCAAGCAGAACGCATTTGTAAAGAATATGATTTATTACAGATTTCTTCAGGTGAAATTCTTAGAGAAAAAAGAAATTCTAATACTCAATTAGGAAACCTGATAAAATCCTACATAAATGCTGGCAATTTCGTCCCTGATGACCTTATAATAAATATCATAAGTAACGAGATTAAACAAAGTAGCTCAAAAAATGGCTATATTCTTGATGGTTTTCCAAGAAATGTATATCAAGCACAGGTATTAGACGATATATTAGAAAAAGATAATGAAAAAATAAAGTCTGTCTTATGTTTCAGAGTACCAGACGAAATTCTTGTCGCCCGTCTTTCTGCAAGAAGAACTTGCACAGTTTGTTCCAGCACATATCATTTAATATATAATCCACCAAAAGTTCCCAATAAATGCGATAATGAAGGTGCCGATTTATATCAAAGAGATGACGATAAAGAAGAAACTATCTTGGAAAGAATCAATATATATCATAAAGAAACAATGCCCTTAATTGATTACTACCAAAAGAAAAATCTAATTTTTTGCGTTGATGGAAGCGGCACTATTGATGAAATTTATAATATTATTAAAAATCATTTAGACAATTTAATTGTTAATTGTTAATGATTAATGATTAGTGAAACAATAATTTTACTTTTTCGTTAATAAATACATTTTAGAATAAAAGAATAATTGATGAATAATTTAATTATACTTTTAAAAAATACTATAAATTAGAATGGCTCTATTTTATGGATATTTTTCAATAATATCTGATAAATTCAGTTTTGATGTTAAATATAAATAAAATCTCATAATGAAACTATTTTTGAATAATTTTATATAAATCAATTTTCTTTTTGGTTATTAATGTTTATATTTGGGAAATGAACAAATAAAAAAATAAATGATAATAAGATTAATCAATATATCAATAATAATTACACTACTTGCCTTCTCATTAACGAGAAGTCAGGAAACCGACCCATTAGATTTACCAGGACCATCAATAAATCGATTTACTCCAGAGCAAGATAGTGCTTACAAAAAAGCAATGAGAAACAAATTGCCCGCTTCTACTCTCTTTGCATTGGATTTAAACCGGCTTTCTACATCAGCAGCATATACACCTCAGACAATTACTTCAATAGAACAATTACAGGTTATGGATTTTCCTGAAGAATTCTATTTGCCAGACCCACGCGAGGTCGCTCAGTTCCAAGATAACATAAATCGTTCGCTTTATGTCCCTTTTATTAATACAAAACCAAGTTTTGGAGCTCAAATTCCACTATCTGTTATCGGACAATTGCTCGGATTAGTAGAAGATTTATCTCCTAATTTAAAATATACTATTGATTATGTGGCTGACGTTGAAATTGTAATCTTTTCTATGCAGGCAGTTGTTATTGCAACATTGTTTAAAGGAACACAAGTCCCCGGCTCTTATAATTTAACTTGGAATGGACGTGACGATAGCGGAAAAAAAATGCAAAAAGGAGACTACGTCGCTGAAATCCGTATCGGTAAATTTAATGTAATCAGAAAAAGAATTCTCTTACAGTAGTGCTTCATTTCCCTTAAAAAACTCCAAAACATCAATCAAATTATAGCCAACGAAATCAGCAGCAATTTCGTTTGGTTCCACTAGACAGTTAGCTATCACAGTTTTAATACCGGCATTTTTTCCAGCAAGAAAATCGCTTACTCTATCGCCTACCATCCATGATTTATTTGAGTCAATCTGCCATTTTTCCATTGCTTCAAGAAGCATTCCTGGATTTGGCTTCCTGCGAAAGCTATTTGCTGAAGAAAGTTCAGGGCAGTAGAAAATATCATCAAAACCACTGCCAGTCGTTTTTATAAGTATTTTTTGCATATAAGAGTGAATTTCGTTTAGCTGCTTTTCATTCATTACTCCGCACCCAATTCCCTGCTGATTTGTTATTAATATTGCAAGAAATTCCCTTTCTTTTATATAAGAAAAAAGTGGAAAAAAATCCGGTATAAAATGGAATTCATCTATTGTTTTTACATATTCCCCTACAATCCGATAATTCACTACCCCATCTCTGTCAAAAAAAATTGCTTTATTTTTCATCTTTATTTAAATCTTTGTTTTATATAAAAGAACTTTTATGTATTTTGTAATTAACAAAATTAATTATTTTTTTGGAATTTTGTATGATAATGAATATATCAAAAGAATTTAACTGGGATATGAGCCACAGATTGCCTTTTCACGATGGGCATTGCAAAAATATACACGGGCATACCTACAAATTAAGAGTTGAAATTGAAGGAATTATGGATAAAAACGGTATGGTAATGGATTATTATGTCCTTGAAGAAATTGTTTCGCAGACTATTAAAAAATTAGACCATTCTTTCATTGTCGATAAAAATGACAATATTATGCTTAATTTTTTAAAAGAGAATAATTTTAAGCATTATTTAATAGAAAATAGCACTACAGCCGAAAATATAGTTATTCATCTTTCTAATATTTTCATTCCCTTATTTAAAAGATATAAAAACCTTACTTCATTAAAAGTAAGACTATACGAGACTGCAAACGTTTTTGCAGAAGTGGAATTTGATTTAAATGATTAATGATAAGTGATTAATGATAAGTGATAAGTGATAAGTGATAAGTGATAAGTGATTAATGATTAATGATTAATGATTAATGATTATAATAAGGGGATATCTAAGAATTAGAAAAAGAAATAAGTCATGCTATCAACGAAGTTGATGGTATGGCTGGAAAAGTGATAAATGTCTTGTCATTCTGACGAATGTCAGAATCCATCTTTTAAATCGTGAAACAAATCATACTATCAGCAAACTGATAGCATAACCATAAACTATAAACTATTAACGAGAAAAATATGAAACTAATGACAACAGTAATAATAATATTGTTTTTGTTTTTCTTTCAATTATTTTCAGAAAATCAGGTAAAAGAAAATAAAATAAATCAGAATTTTCAGAAAATATCAGAAAAAATCTTCAAGGAAGCTATTTGTGATACAATTTACTGGGATAGATTATCTTACATCTGCGATGTTTTTGGACCGCGTTTGAGTGGCTCAAAGAATTTGGAGAATGCATTGGAATGGATGTATTTGGAAATGCAGAAAGACGGCTTTGAAAATGTATGTAAAGACAGCGTGATGGTGCCTCACTGGGACAGAGGACTGGAGTTTTGCAAATTGCTCTATCCGTTTGAAAGAAAAATGAATTTCATTGCTTTAGGCGGAAGTATTGCTACTCCAAAAAATGGTATTACAGCAGAGGTATTCGTTGTTAATAACTTTGAAGAAGTTGAGAAAAATAAAGAAAAAATAAAGGGAAAAATATTAGTTTACAATTATGAATTTCAGAACTACGGACAGGCGGTGCGTTACCGTTTCAGCGGAGCTATAAATGCAGCACGTGCAGGCGCTGTTGCCTCGCTAATTCGTTCAGTAACACCTCTTGGTTTGCAGAAAGTCCACGCAGGTATGATGGTTTATGACGACACAATTCCCAAAATACCGCATGGGGCAATTAGTCCGGAAGATGCTGCTCTTCTTCATCGTTTGCAAAACAGAGGAATTACCCCCAAAATTACAGTATATACCGAAGCTACAACATATCCCGATGCACTTTCCTACAATGTAATGGGAGAAATAAAAGGCAGCGAAAAACCAGATGAAATAATAGTGTTTGGTGGTCATTCAGATAGCTGGGATTTGGGAACAGGCGCCCACGACGATGCAGGTGGCTGTCTTTCCGCCTGGGCTGCTTTGCATTATATAAAAAAGCTTGGATTGAAACCAAAACGAACTTTAAGATGCGTCCACTGGGTAAATGAAGAAAACGGTGTGCGTGGCGGACGGGCTTATGCAGAAAAGCATAAAGACGAAAACCACATATTTGCTTTAGAATTCGATTCCGGAGTCTTTTCTCCTTCAAGAATAGGAGTAAATGCTCCAGACAGCGTTTTTGATAAATGCAAACTATTAGAACAATATTTACAAATAATTGATAGTGTAAAAATAGAAAAAGGTGGCGGCGGAGTTGACATTGGACCATTAATGAGAACAGGTGTTCCCGGCGCAGGACTAAATACTAATGACGATGGAAAGTATTTTTGGTATCATCACTCTGATGCCGATACTTTTGAGCAAATAAAAAAACAGGATTTCTTAAAATGTGCAGCAGCTATTGCAATTTTTGTTTATTTATTATCTGAATCACATTAAATCAAATGGAATTAAACTGTAATTTACATCATGCTATTTATTCAAACTCTCCTTCGCCAATCTACATTTGGAAAGAAGAAGAAGGTTCTTACATTCTCTATGACTTAAACAATGCAGCTTTGAATTTTTCAAATGCAGTTAAAGAGAATGTCGTAGGAATTAGCGCTGAGAATTTAATGGCTCATCTTCCAGAACTGTTAAAATGTTTTAGGGATTGCGTGAATAATAAGACTAAGTTAGACATCTTCATTGAATATGAAATTATGTATAGTAAAGTAAAGAAACAGTCTCATATTTATTTTGAGTTTGTAGAACCGGATATTGTCATTGAACATTTAATTGATGTTTCCGAACAAAAAGCAGCTGAAATACAGACAGAAAAATTTGAACATCAATACCTTATGATTTCTGAAAAAGTAAAAGATATAGTATTTCGAATTACTATATATCCGAAAAGAGTACTTGATTATATAAGTCCTTCTGTGGAAGAGATTACCGGTTATACAGTTGAAGAATTGTATAATGATTACCAACTAATAGAAAATATGCTCCAACCAGATGACCAGGAATTAATTGATAATTTAAAAAATATCCCTGGTTTGCTTAACAATACTCAATTTGAATTAAAATGGAAAAGAAAAGACGGAAAAATAATTTGGATAGAGCAACGACAAACTTTGATTTATGACAACAATAATAATCCAATTGCTGTAGAAGGAATAGCCCGCGATATTTCATTTAGAAAAGAAACTGAAGAAAAGCTGCACGAAAACGAAGAACTATTAAGAATAATAATTGAGAGTACTTCATTCGGATTTGTAATAGGCAATACAAATGGTGAACTGATTTATATCAATGATGCATTCTTAAAATTTGGTGACTATAAAAAAGAAGAAGTTATATATAAAGATTTTAGATTGTTTTCACATCCAGATGATTTAATTGAAGAATTAAAATTGGTTGAAAAGGTTCTTTCAAATGAAATCAGCGAATATAAAATAAACAAAAGATATTTGAAGAAAAACGGAGAATACATCTGGGTTAATTCAAATACAAATGCTTACAGGAAAACTCCAGAAAAAGTTGAATATTTCATTTGTATAGTAGAAAACATTAACGATAAATTTATCGCTGAACTACGCTTGAAAGAAAGCGAAGAAAGGTTCAGAAGAATTGTTGAATATGCTCATGAAGGCATTTGGCAAATTGATAAAAATGGCGAGACTGTTTATGTCAACAACAGATTGTCAGAAATACTAGAGTATTCTCCTAAAGAAATGATGGGCAAGAAACTATTCGATTTTATGGATGAAGAAGCAAAAAATTTAGCTATAATAAATCTTGACAGAGCTCAAAAAGGTATATCAGAACAATTAGAATTTAATTTTATTTCAAAAAATGGCAAAAAAATCATAACATCATTAGCTTCTTCTCCAATTATCGATGACAATGGTGTTTTCAACGGAGCTATTGCTCTTATTTCTGACATTACAGAACGAAAACAAGTTGAAAACGAACTAATTAATTATTCTTTCCGTTTGTTAATGGCTCAAAAAACGGGAAAATTCGGTATCTGGGAGTTCGACACTAACACAAATCAACTTAGTTGGGATAAAGATATGTTCGAACTTTATGGTATCGAACAAAATATTCAGGATAAAAGCACCAATAAATGGTTTAATTCTATTCACCCATTAGATAAAATTAAAACTAAAAAAGCTTTTTTAGAGTCAATTAAAAATGAATCTTATTTTGAAGAATCTTTTAGAATTATCACTCCTAATGGAGATGTGAAATTTATTAAGGCAAACGGGAACTTATTTGTGAATCCTGTTGACCAACACAAAGTTATAATTGGTATTAATTATAGCATTACTGACCAAAAACTAAGAGAAATAGAAATTGAGAAACTAAAAGTCCTCTTTGAAGCAGCATTCGAACAAAATCCAGCGCCTATGATTTTAGCTGAATATCCAGATAAAAAAATAAAATTAATTAATACTGAATGTTTGGATTTCTTTGATTTAAAAAATGACTATGAATTTCTCATAAATAATGATTTATTGGAGTTTAGCAGAATTTGGCAGGGATTTGACAAACAGAACAAAATTATTATCGATAAAAATAAACCATTAGCTCTTGCTGCTCAAGGTATTATAACAAAGAATAAAGAAATAAAAATAATAACAAAAAAAGGAAACGTTAAGTGGTGTCTTGCCAGCGGAGTTCCAATTTTCAATAAAAGCGGTGAATTGATTGCAGGTATCGCAATTTTCCCGGATATTACCAAATTAAAAGAATTAGAACGAAAACTTAACAAGGCAACTAACGAAGCAATCATAGCAAATAGAGCTAAATCTGAATTCCTTGCAAATATGAGTCATGAAATTCGCACACCAATGAACGTTGTCCTCGGTTTCGCTGAACTGCTCAGGCAGTATGTAGATGATAAAAAAGGTTTTGAATATATTAATGGTATTATTTCAAGTGGAAAAAGTTTATTAAGCATTATTGACGATATACTTGATTTGTCGAAAATCGAAGCCGGTAAATTAGAACTCCAATACGAACCAATTAGTTTGGATAAAATATGCTTGGAATTAGAAGAACTTTTTGCTATTAAAGTAAAAGAAAAAAAGCTGGAAATGAAATTTATAATTGATAATCATATTCCTAAATTCTTAGTATTAGATGAAATAAGGTTACGCCAAATTCTTTTTAATCTAATTGGAAATGCTATTAAATTTACTAATGAAGGAACTGTTAATATCTCAATTTTCAAGAAAGAAACATTAACCCTTGATAAAATTGACCTATTTATTGAAGTATCTGATACAGGAATAGGAATTCCGGTAGACCAATTCAAGAATATCTTTCTTTTATTTAACCAAAGAGATTCTAAAGACACACGAATTTATGGCGGAACAGGACTTGGCTTAACTATTACAAAAAGATTAGTTGAAATGATGGGAGGCAGCATTTCAGTAAATAGCAAAATTTCTATTGGCTCTACTTTCACTGTTACTATACCCAATGTTCAAATTGCTAAAATTCATTACAATTTTATCAATAAAATTCAAGCAACTTATGATGAAAACTTCAATTTCAAAGGAAGTAAGATTCTTATTGCTGAAGATAACCTATCCAATATTGAAATTATAAAAGGTTTTTTAAGTAATAATAATATCAATATCATTGAAGCAAAAAACGGTTTAATTGCTCTCGAATTAGCAAAATCTGAGCTCCCAGACCTTATCCTTATGGATATTCAAATGCCTGTTATGGATGGTTTTGAATCAGTAGAAAAAATAAGAAAAATAAATGAAATAAAAAAAATACCAATTATCGCTTTAACTGCTTCTGTAAAATTAAATGATGAAAAAACTATTAAATCAAAATTCAATGGACATCTAAGAAAGCCAATCAGCAAACAAGACTTGATTACTGCTTTACAAAAATATTTACCTGTGGATTCTTCCGCAAAAGAATCAAAAGTAGCTTTAAACAAGAAACAGAATGAAAAAAAAATAAAATATAAAAATATTCCTGAAGCATTAAGTATAAAATTAAAAAATGAAATTTTACCCGTTTGGAATGAAATCAATTTACTTAACGATATTAATGATATTAATAAATTTTCATTACTTTTAATTCAAACAGGCAACGAATTTGAATATAAACCACTTATTGATTACGGGGAAAAATTATACTTTTATACTACAAATTTTGATTTAGATCGCGTATATTCATATTTTAGCAATTTTATTCAAATATTTAATATAAATATTGAAAACTAATTTCAAAAAATTACTTTATATGAAGAACTCAACTTTCATAGTTGTCATAAGTGTGTGTAATAAAAGAATAATATAAAAATGACTAAAAGCGGTAAAAAGACAATAAATACACCTCCCCTTTCCCCAGGGCTGATACGTTCTTTAAATCCACTTTTCTTATTCTCCCTCTTGAGCTAACGATTATACACAAATATTAGTTCTTGTATAATAAGGAGTAAAAAAGGTAAAGTGTCTTTGAAATTTATCCCGTAGGGATTAAATATTTGTAACAGAAAGAAACCTTTACTGTGCTTATCCCGTAGGGATTAAATATTAAAAACTAAAGCATTGTTACAAATATCAAATCCATAACTGGATAAGTATGATAGCAGCACTTTTAAAGATGTGTATAATCGTTAGCCTAATAAGGAGGGGAATGCTAAGACATAGAACAGTTCTTATTCCCCTCCTAATAAGGAGGGGCAGTGTAGGTGTTAAAAGTTTTATTAATAAATGAAGTACTTTCTACGAATAGAAACACATTATCTTATTTGTAAGGCACTACTACCCTATATTTAAATTTTTTTATCAACTAGAAAAGTTGAATTAAAAAGAAATACAAATATTTTATTTGGTTAATTATTAGATAAAATGTTAAATTGCATTAAAAAAAATATAAAAATTTATGAATAATGAAATGAAACCTTTTTCTTTTGAAGGAAGTAAAATACTAATAGTAGATGATTATGTTGAAAATCTAAAGGTTCTCGGCAGTTACCTTTTGCAAAAAGGCATTCAGGTAACCCCTGCAACAAAAGGAAGTCAAGCTATTTTATTAGCTCAATCAAAACCATTCGATTTGATTTTACTTGATATACAAATGCCTGAGATGGACGGCTACGAAGTTTGTAAAATCCTTAAAAGCGAAGACATTACTAAAGATATACCTGTGATTTTCCTTTCTGCCCGCAATGATTCGCAAGACATTGTAAAAGGATTTAACGTTGGAGCAGTAGATTACATCACAAAACCTTTTAATTCAGATGAAATTTTAAGCAGAATAAAGAATCATCTTGAATTAAAATTTTCTCAGGACGTTATTAATGAGCAGAACTCAAAACTTACTCAACTTAATGCGACAAAAGATAAATTTTTCTCTATTATTGCTCACGATTTGAAAAATCCAATCAGCAGCTTCCGCGATACTACTGCTTTCTTAAGCGATAATTATAACGACATTAGCGAAGAGGAAAAAGTTGAATTAATTCAATTGACTCGTCAATCAGCAGAAGTTGTATTTTCTTTATTAAATGATTTATTGGATTGGTCTCGCTCTCAGCGTGGTATAATTCAATATAATCCAGTAGAAACAGATTTAAATATGCTTGCTGAAAATGTTATTTCTATTCTAAAACCAATTGCCCAAAAGAAAGATATTTCACTCATTAATCAAATTCCTCCAAATACATTTGCCAACATAGATGTTTATATGATTTTGACTGTTATGAGAAATCTGCTTTCAAATGCTATTAAATTCACTCCAAATAAAGGAAAATGTGTGTTTGAAGCTAAACCGCATACCGATGAAAATTCTTTACAAGTTATTTTATCCGACACGGGAATTGGAATAGCTCCTGAAAAAATTGAAAATCTTTTTAAAATTGATAAATCTTTTACTACTCCAGGAACTAATAACGAGTTAGGAACAGGATTGGGGCTTATTCTTTGTAAAGAATTTGTTGAAAGAAATAGCGGAACTATTTGGGTAGAAAGCACCCTTGGATTAGGAAGCAAGTTTATTTTTACTGTAATTGCCTTAAATACACTAGAAGAATAAATGAAAGATTGTATTTTTTTATTTTTTTCTTGTATATAAACGAAAATGTTCGTAATTTTGTAATCTTACTGATCCAGTAGCTCAGGGGTAGAGCACTTGACTTTTAATCAAGGGGCCGTAGGTTCAATCCCTACCTGGATCACAAAAGAAAAGCCGATGAGATCTAAATCATCGGCTTTTTTATTTCTATAAAATATTATATCATTTCTGTTGGAAAAAGTAAAATTAGAGTATTATAATGATATTATATTGTCTGTCATTCCGAACCACCTGATAAAGCAAGTGCTTCATTTAAATGGAGATGACATTACTAATGCGTCATTC
>CAZCHH010000082.1:0-11691 GCA_964498585.1 uncultured Hyphomicrobiales bacterium | reverse complement strand
TAACAACTAATGACCAATGACTAATGACTAAAAAGTAAGACAGGTGCTGACATACGCCAGAATGACTAAAAGATGTCATTTCGAACCTCCCGATAAAGCAAGTGCTTTATTTAAAGCGGAATGACATCATTTAATCCTGTCATTCTGAACGAAGTGAAGAATCTCAATTTTAACGAATAACCTTCCGAAGGTTGAGAAACCTTTGGAAGGTTTTATAGAGTAAAAGTAAAGATGTCATTTGTAAGTGCAGCGAAGAATCTCACTAGTTTTTGCTATCACAGAGTATGAGATTCTTCACTTCGCTCAGAATGACATTCAAAAGTATACAATTAATATGGCGAGCAGTAGTTTATCTTTAATTACACTGTTTCGAATTGTAGGGAATTATAATTAATTTTACTGCTACGTTGGCTTAGCCCTAAAATTTCAATACCGACCATATTGCCCTGTTCATTGAAATCAAGAATTACTCCTTTTTCAACTTCTTCAGATTCAATTATTTTTGAGTCATCAAGCCGAAAATAAATAGCATCGTTTTCTTGAACTACTTTTAATTTCATTTTAAAATATTAAATATCCATCAAGACTTTACCTTCATTAAACTTATGAACAAGCATTGAAATTAAATTCTGAAATGGTATACCTTCTTGCATTGCTTGTAACTGTATCTTTTTCATATCTTTGTCCGTAAGTTTAATTTCAATTGAATTTTTAAATTCATAACTATTTCGAGCATATTCCTCGTAAATTTTATTTAAATCCTTATTAAGATTTGGTTTCCAACCTTCTTTATGTAAGGATTCTATTATTTCTTTTTCTTCTTCATCAATGTAATTAATCATTTTTTTCTCCTAAATACTTTTTTGTAGCTACTCTATCAGGATAAATAGTTTTTAAAAATATTGTATTTTCATCTTCAACAAAAGGAACAGAATAAATATAATTATCAATTTTAATAAAAAATATTTTCTGACCAGGATACTTTTCCTGATTAGGATGTTCAATTGTATCTATCAATCCACCATTTATTATAGCAAACTCTATCTCCTCAAATGAAATGTTTCTTAATTGCTTTAATAATATATCTTTATCCTTATTCCAATCAAAATATTTCATTCAAATTTTTATCAATATTTAAAATTTATAAAAAAATTATAAATCAGTATTTATTTAACTATAGTAAATTTACAAAATCTTTTATTACTATCAAAGAAAAATAGAACGGATATGATAATTACAAAAAAGCAGTATAGCCATTTTAAACTATACTGCTTTTCTTTAATCAAATAACCGACTACCGGCAACTGACTACCGATAACTATTTATCATCAACAATCGTGTAGTCAGCGTCTTCAACTCCGCTATTGGGCTGATTGGTTTGTTCGCTCTGCTGCTGACCTGCATTAGCAGTTGGGTCTGGAGTAGGACCGGCTTGCTGATACATTTTAGTACTTGCATCACTCCAAACCTGATTCAATGCGTCCATAGCAGGACGAATATCGGCTGCATTGCTTTTTATAGCATTTTCAAGGCGTTCCTTTGCAGCAACGATTTTATCTTTCATATCAGCAGGGATTTTATCGCCTAAGTCTTTTAGCTGCTTTTCAGTAGAATAAACCAAAGAATCAGCTTGATTGCGATTATCAATTTCTTCTTTGCGTTTCTTATCTTCTGCAGCGTTTGCCTGAGCTTCGTGTTTCATTTTTTCGATTTCGTCTTTAGCAAGTCCGCTTGAAGCTTCAATTCTAATATTCTGTTCTTTGTTAGTTGCCTTATCTTTAGCAGCAACTCCGAGAATACCGTTAGCATCGATATCGAAAGTAACTTCAACTTGTGGGATGCCGCGTGGTGCCGGTGGAATTCCATCAAGGTGGAATCTGCCAAGCGAACGGTTATCACGTGCCATCGGGCGTTCACCTTGCAAAACGTGAATTTCAACGGAAGTCTGACTATCTGCAGCAGTCGAAAATATTTCAGTCTTGCGTGTTGGAATAGTAGTATTTGCTGGAATCATCGGTGTCATTACCCCACCGAGTGTTTCAATACCGAGTGTAAGCGGAGTAACGTCAAGCAAAAGCACATCTGTTACATCGCCGGAAAGCACACCACCTTGAATAGCAGCACCAACTGCCACTACTTCGTCTGGGTTTACGCCTTTTGAAGGTTCTTTTCCGAAGTAGTTACGCACTAATTCCTGAATTTTTGGAATACGTATTGAACCACCAACTAAAATAACTTCGTCAATTTGAGCCGGAGTTACTTTTGCATCGGTTAAAGCTCTTTCAACTGGTCCCAATGTTTTATCAAACAAATCAGAACATAAGCTCTCAAATTTTGCACGGGTAATCTGCATATTCAAGTGCTTGGGTCCATCTTGAGTAGCAGTGATAAATGGCAAGCTAACGTCAGTCTGCAATTTTTGAGAAAGCTCAATTTTTGCTTTTTCAGCAGCTTCACGTAATCTTTGAAGTGCCATTGCGTCTTTGCGTAAATCAACGCCTTCCTGCTTTTTGAACTCATCAGCAAAATACTCTATTAAGCGTTGGTCGAAGTTATCGCCACCAAGGTGTGTATCGCCATTGGTTGATTTAACTTCAAAAACGCCTTCGCCTATTTCAAGAATAGAAATATCGAAAGTTCCACCACCAAGGTCATACACAGCAACAGTAAGGTTTTTACCTTTTTTATCCAAACCGTAGGCAAGAGCAGCAGCGGTTGGTTCGTTAATAATTCTTTTAACGGTAAGCCCTGCAATTTCGCCGGCATCTTTTGTTGCCTGACGCTGGGCATCGTTAAAATAAGCTGGAACAGTAATAACAGCTTCGGTTACTTTTTGCCCGAGATAATCTTCAGCGGTCTGCTTCATTTTTTGCAGAACCATAGCGGAAATTTCAGGTGGCGAAAAAAGTTTGCCGTCAATATCTAATCTTACAGAATTTCCATCTGTTGATGGCTGCACTTTGAAAGGTACTAATTTTGTTTCTTCCCCAATTTCGTCTAATCTCCTACCCATAAATCGTTTTATTGAGTAAATCGTCTTGTGTGGGTTAGTAACCGCTTGTCTTTTCGCAGCTTCGCCAACTATTCTTTCGTCATTTTTTGTAAAAGCGACCATTGATGGAGTGGTGCGGAAGCCCTCGCTGTTTGCGATGACTGTTGGAGACGCACCCTCCATTACTGCAACTACTGAGTTTGTTGTTCCAAGGTCAATACCAATAATTTTTCCCATTTTTTGCCTCTCTTAATTTATTGTGATTGTTTGTTCTTTTGGTTTAACTGGTTCTATCTTTGGGATTGTAAGAAACAGAATACCATTTTCATATTTAGCTTCGATTTTCGAATTTTCCGTGTTACCTGGCAACTGGAAAGAGCGGGTAAATTCGCCATAAGCTCTTTCGCTTTTGCAGCATACTTTTACTTCATCTTTCTTTTCAAATTCCTTTGCACCTTTGATTGTGATTATGTTATCTTCGTTTACTGTAACCGAAACCTTGTCTTTTGGGACACCAGCCAATTCGATTTCGAAGTAAACATTTGCGTTATCTTCAAGAATATCAACTCGCGGACTGAACTTTTGAAAGCTAATGCGAGGCATATTCTCCGGTGCGGTAACGTTTTTAAGAATTTGGTTAAATTCCTTTGTCAAATTTTCAAATTCTTTTGCTGGATTGAATTGAATGTATGCCATAATTTTCTCCTTTTAATTTATTTATTTATAAAAATTTTCTTTTTAAATGTTATTCTGATAGAAGTCTTTGTGTTTATTTGTATGACTGCTGTCAGAATAACACGGTTTGTTTTTCATTCTCCTTCCCAAGTTGAACTTGGGAAGGAGGTGGACACTTTTTTCTTATGCAATGTCGATATTGATTTCTTTTGGCTTTTCGGGTTCTTTCTTTGGAATTGCTAATTCAAGAACACCGTTTTCAAATTTAGCAGCGATTTTTTCAAAATCAATATTTTCTGGCAATACGAATGAGCGGCTGAACTCTCCAAATACTCTTTCGTTACGGATATAGTTTTTGTCTTCTGATAATTCTACGCGTTTCTTTTCACCTTTGATTGTAAGGATTCTGTCTTCGTTTACAGAAATTTTCACACATTCTTTGCACATTCCTGGCAGTTCGAGGTGGAAGAAAATATTTAATTCATCTTCTGTTATGTCTGCTCTGGGGGTGAAACCACCCATTTCAAAGCTAATGCCTTTATCGAGTTCGTTCATAAACTCGCCCATTCTACGAGAGATGCTCTCGAATCCTCTTGCTGGGTTAAATCTTAATAGTGTCATTTTAAAGCTCCTTTCAATTTTTTTAAATTTTCTACAAATTTAACAACTTATTTTACACTCTTAGAAAAACTATGCCAAAGCGTTTTTTTTGTAAATTATGCTCAAAAAATGACATTTTGACAAAAGCATAAGAAGAAGAGTGCCATTATGACACTCTTTTAATGTCAGATTGGTAAGTGAAATTGAATTTAGAAGTTAGTCCATTTCAGAAATAATTTGTTTCCCGATAGCAATAGCACCATCAAGAGCACTGCCTTTAGCTTCAATTCTTTTGAAATTAGGATGCACGGCAATACTGTCTTCAAGCATTTTAGCAAGAATAGTATTTGCTTCAATAATACCACCTAGCAGTGCGACTTTGACCTGATTTGTTTTAAATTTTTTCTTTAAGGTTTCCAGAAGTTCCATCAGATGAAAAGCAGCTTTTTGAATAATTTCAAGGCAAACCGGATCTCCTTCTTCTGCGCATTTCATAACTAAGGGAGAAAGCATATAATATTCAAAAACTCTGTCCGAATAAGCTTTAACAATCGTTCTAGGTTCTTTCAAATCAATACTTGAAGGGTAAAGTTCAGCAAAAATTTTTGTTAAAGCAGTTTCTTTTCCTCTTCCGTCCAAAGCTCTAACAATAGCAGTTAATCCTTCTCTACCAATCCAGGCACCACTTCCTTCATCATCTAATTCGATTCCCCAACCACCGCATCTAATCAGTTTATCATTAGCAATTTTTCCAACAGCAATAGAGCCAGTTCCAACAATCATAACAATACCTTGACTACCTCCGAAAGCACCTTCGAGAGCCAATTCAGCATCACTGGTTACAATAAGGTCGTTAAGATACATTTTTTGAGTACGTGCAAGTGTTTTGATTAATTGAGTAGTTCTTTTTTTCTCTTCTTCTAACCAAACGCCAGCTAAACCAACAACGACAGCATCAATTTCATTACTTTCAATGTTTGCACGAACGCATAAATCAGAAATTACATTAAGCAATCTTTCGCAGGATTCACCAACACCAACAGCACCAATTCGGGTAGTGCCAGAATTGGATTTGGCAATCACTTCATTACATCTATAAAGAACACCTCTTGTTTTTGTTCCGCCACCATCAATACCGATGATATTATAATCTTCATTTATTGTCATAAATATTCCATTTATAATCAATTTATTATTTCAATTATAAAATTATCAAAATATATGCCATTATTTTTAATTTTTTAAATTTTAAATATTTTCAAAAAAAATACATTTGTTCATTTTAATTGAAAAAAATTTTATATTTTAGTAAAATTATGTTAAATAATACTATTCAAATATATGATAAAATCAATATACGATACAGAATTTGAGGGAAAAAAAGTCCTCCTCAGAGTAGATTTTAACGTACCTCTAAATCAAGAGTTAGAAGTAACCGATGATAATCGCATTCGGGAGTCGCTTCCAACAATCGATAAAATTATTGATGATGGTGGCTTGCCTATTGTTATATCTCATTTAGGGCGACCTAAAGGGGCTCCTAATCCAAAGTATTCGCTTCGTCCTGTTGCTGAAGTTCTAAAAAAACGTTATGGCTTTAAAGTTCATTTCGCAAAAGATTGCATTGGAAAACCAGCTATTGATATAGTTAAAAATGCTGAATTTGGTAGTATTGTTTTACTTGAGAACCTTCGCTTTCACAAAGAAGAAGAAATGAATGACAATGAATTTGCGAAACAGCTTGCTTCCTTAGCTGATGTTTACGTAAATGATGCTTTCGGTTCTGCTCATCGCGCTCACGCAAGCACCTTTGAAGTTACTAAGTTTTTTAAAGAAAAATATGCAGGTAAATTACTTCTCGATGAAATTGAATATCTTGGAAAAGCCGTTGCTAATCCAATACATCCTTTTACTGCTGTAATCGGTGGTGCTAAAATTTCAGGAAAAATTGACGTTATTCGTAAACTGATGACAAAATGCGATTCTATAATTCTCGGTGGTGGTATGATGTACACTTTCTTTAAAGCTATGGGATTGGAAATTGGCAAATCTATTGTTGAAGATGATAAAGTCGAACTTGCAAAAGAACTTCTTGAAAGTGCTAAAAGCAATAATATTAAATTTATGCTACCCGTTGATGTTGTTATTTCCGATGCTTTTTCAAATGATGCAAATTTCAGGACAGTTAAATTTAACGAAATGCCAGAAAATTGGATGGGTATGGATATTGGAGAAGAAACCCAAAAAATATTTACCGATGAAATTCTAAAATCGAAAACTATTATCTGGAATGGTCCTATGGGAGTTTTTGAAATGGAAAAGTTTTCAAAGGGAACTCGTGCAATTGCTAATTCTCTTTCTGAAGCAACCCATAAAGGTGCTATTAGTATAGTTGGTGGTGGTGATTCTGCTGCTGCTGTCATCCAAATGCACTTAAAAGAAAAAATTACTCATATTTCTACCGGTGGCGGTGCTTCTCTCGAATTCCTTGAAGGAAAAGAACTGCCCGGAATTGCTGCATTGAAACAGTAGATTTGTTTATTTGTTTATTTTATTGATTATTAATTGGGATACTTTTAGGAAATACCCAGATTTAATTTTTATGGCTTGAGAAGATTTTTATTTTATATGGAGTGAATTTGCTATTGAGTTAAAGAATTCTTTAGCGGCATAAGTGCAATATTTCTTTCTATGAATTAGCAATTAAATAAGAGATATTTCGTTAATACCAGAAAATTGGAAATAAAGTATGAACAATTATCAAAGGCAGGGATTTTTTGGAAGACGTTCAATAATGCCTCCCGTAATCAAATCATTAATAATAATAAATATTGTAGTTTTTCTTGCTGAATATTTACTCTTAAGTGTGTATCACATAGATAGTGTTTCTTTACGAGCATATTTTTTTAAGTTTTTTGCGCTCTGGCCTATTGAAGATGGCTTTTATATATGGCAATTAATCTCATATCAATTTATGCATGGTGGTTTAAGTCATATTTTCCTTAATCTTTTTGCGCTCTGGATGTTTGGAATAGAACTTGAAGAGCGCTGGGGTTCAAAACGCTTCTTGATTTTTTATTTGCTTTGCGGAGCAGGAGCCGGTTTAACTCAGCTTTTTATTGCTCCAATATTTTCAAATCCTGCTCCAACTATTGGTGCTTCAGGTTCAGTTTATGGTGTTTTGCTTGCTTTTGGTTTAACTTTTCCGAATCGTCCTATTATGATGTTTCCACTTTTTATTCCAATACCGGCAAAATTCTTTGTGCTTATATTTGCAGGAATCGCTCTAATTTCTGGTTTTACTGATAGCGGTGGTGGAGTTGCTCATTTTGCTCATCTCGGTGGAGCTTTAACTGGATTTCTTCTTCTTCGTTTTGAAAAACAGTTGAAATTAAATAAAATATATGATAATTCACCTCAATTTGCTGAAGATGACGAACCAAATAATATTTATAATTTCCAAAATAGGACAAAGACACAGCAACAACCATTTTCCTGGTTCACTCAGCAAAAACAAACTATTAGAGAAGAACCACAAGAAAAACCTAACGGTTTTACTGTCGATAATGAAGAAATAAAACAAAGTGTAATTGACGAAATCTTAGATAAGATTTCAAGAAGCGGTTATGAAAGTTTGACTGATAGAGAAAAAAGAATATTATTTGAATTAAGCCAAAAACTTAAATAGTTTTATTATTTATCCGATGACTGCGGGTCATCGGATAATTTTTTAATTTTTTTCGTTCCTTCTGCTTATTATTTCCTGCTTAAAATGAAATTCAATTATATATTTCTACAAACTCCCCGAATAAAGTAGCTGAGGTTGACTTAGTTATCTTTAATTTAACAAAAGAAGCAATTTCAATTTTTACTTCGGGCAAATCGAAAATTATTAATTTGTTTGTATCGCTGCGAGCTTGCCATTGCTTTGGATTTCTTTTGCTTTTACCCTCAACAAGAGCAATATGGATTTTTCCTATTTCTTTTTTATTAATTTCTTTTGCAATAGCACTTTGCAATTCAATAATCTCATTTAAACGGCGGATTTTTTCTTTTTCAGAAATGTCATCTTCATAATTTTCTGCTTTAGTTCCGGGACGAACAGAATATTTGAACATAAAAGCACCATCGAAACGAATGGATTCAATAGTCGAAAGTGTTTGCTTATGTTCATCAATTGTTTCTGAGGGGAAACCTGCTATAATATCAGTAGTAATTGCACATTCTGGATTTTTTGTCCGGATTTTCTCTATTAGTGAAAGATAATGCTCGCGTGTGTATTTCCTATTCATCAGTTTTAGGATTCTGTTTGAGCCAGCTTGCAATGGTAGATGTATGTGTTTACAAATATTCTGATGTTGTGAAATTACATCAATAAGTTCCTCGCTCATATCTTTCGGGTGCGATGTAATGAATCGAAACCAAATGCCGGGATTAATTTCAGAACAATTTTCAAGTAGTTTTGCAAAAGTCATTTTAGTAGCTGGACAAATATAGCTATTAACGTTTTGTCCAAGTAAAGTTATTTCTTTTACGCCTTTTTCATTTAGAGAAACCACTTCTTTTATTATTGAATCAGAATTTCTTGAGCGCTCTCTACCACGCGTATAAGGGACAATGCAATATGAACAGAAATTATCGCATCCGCGCATTATCGAAACGAAAGCAGAAACAGAATTCTCGCGATAAGGAATAATGTCATCGTAAGTTTCTTCGGTGCTAAGCTCTACAGCAACATGTCGTCTGCTTTGATTTAAAGATTGATGCAATAAATCGGGCAATTTCCGATATTCATCAGGACCGACCACTAAATCAAGTATTTCATTTTTTTCTAACAGCATTTCCTTAAGATTTTCTGCCATACAACCGAGTAAACCAACTTTTAATCGTGGCTTCTTCTTTTTATATTGCTTTAGGTGCATAAGCCGCTCAAAAATCTTGCGTTCAGCGTTTTCACGTACCGAACAGGTATTGAGAAAAATTATATCTGCATTTTCTATTTTCTTTTCAATAAAAAAGTCAGCATCTAAAAGAATTGAGCTGACAATTTCGCTGTCGTTCACATTCATTTGACAGCCATAGGTTTCTATATATATTCTTTTATTTCTTTCTTTTGTCATTTTTATATTTCAAATCTTATAATTTTAATAATTCCTTAATTTCTTGATTAAAGTAGGTAAAGGAGTTTTTTATAGCAAGTATTTAAAAAAACATTTTAAAAATTTTTTCACTTATCTATGAGTAAAAATAAGGAAATTAATTCGTATTTCAAAGGAATAAAAGAGGTTTCATTGCAATTAGTTTACTAACTCAACATACACTATTCAATTTTGAGATTTTAAACAAGTTAAGTTGATGCACTATTTTCTTATTAACACAAGTACCATTCCACTCTCAAGAGGGGGAATGCGTAAAGTGAGTTACATAAAAATAAAAAGTATATAACTCTTAACTCCTTTTTTTCCATTATTGGACACATAGTTCTTATTATAATTGAAAATAATTTATTCTCCGATAATTTTCACTAAAACTCTTTTTTCCCTTTTCCCGTCAAATTCACCATAAAAAATTTGCTCCCAAGGTCCGAAGTCAAGTTTTCCATTAGTAATAGCAACGACAACTTCTCTACCCATAATTTGTCTTTTCATATGAGCATCAGCATTATCTTCAAAACCATTGTGACGATATTGTGAATGTGGTTTTTCCGGAGCAAGTTTTTCCAACCATACTTCATAATCATAATGTAGCCCTGATTCATCGTCATTTATAAAAACACTTGCTGTGATATGCATAGCATTAATGAGGACAAGACCTTCTTTCACACCACTTTCTGTTATGCAGTTTTCTACTTCTCCTGTAATTTTTACAAATGCCCTACGAGTTGGTGTATTATACCATAATTCTTTTCTAAATGATTTCATTTTGCTTCCCATTTTTATATTTCTAAAAAAGTAAATATAATAATTTTTAAGGAAGAAAAATAATTGAAATTAAACAGAATTATTTTGCTCTTATTCCAAGAGATTAAACTTTAGTTTCTGATCCCATAACGAAAATAAAGAAATTAGGAGAATTGCCTCGCAAAGAATAATTGAGCACTGAACCTCCATAATAAATTATGGAGTTACTCTAATTATTAGAATAACTCCCAAATTCATTTGGGAGTTATATGTTTTTAATTTTATGAAATTACTTTTTTTAACTTCAGAACTTTCTTAATTGCGAAATATAAAACTACTTGGAATCAGGAGTTCTAAATTAATTCTTACATTATTCTGCACCCCAAAATCATTTTAAAATACCTTTCTAATTATTATTTAAGTTATTCTTTCATTAAAAGAAAAACATCGTTTATTTATTTAATCAATGAAAATAATTAGCCAAAATAATCTGCTATATTTATGATAATATATATTTATTTAAATAAAGATAAAATTATATATATAATAAGTAAAATATCACAAAAATCAGGTTCATGCAATAATCAAATGAATTATTTTGTTCAAATAACAGCTTCAGATAGAATAAAAAGTTGTTAGATGACCATTTGAAGTTGTCAAATCACCATTTGAAGTTGTCAAATCACCATTTGAAGTTGTCAAATCACCATTTGAAAAAGGTAAATTTGTATATGAAATATTTAAATTTTAGAACTTCCTATAATTAGCTTTATAATTTCCCTTTATAGTTACTTACCCGGACAAATTATTGATTTGACTTCTTCGCTAATTTGAAATTCTTTTATTGGTTTGAATTTGTAAATTGCTTTTTTTATATGGCTATATTTAGAAAGGTCGCCTGCGGCGCATTTTTCCCAGTAAGAGTATGCTTCATCATTTGTAAATCCGCAGAATTGCATTAAAATAATTGCTGATGCGTAACCCGACTGATGCCAGCCATTCCAGCAATGTATGTAAATTGGTCCGGCGGTCGAATCTTTTATATTGCTATAAACTAATTCTAAAAATTGTCTAATTTCCTTTTCATTGGATAAAGAGTTTTGTATATAATTCAAGTATTTACCATTTTTGTCTGGTCCTGTTGATTTTTTTGAATCAGCAAAATTTTTAGAATACAAGTAAATTACAGTTGAAAATCCTTCATTAAGTAAATTTTCAAGACCTTCTTCTGGCATTGGATTTTCATTGTCTCGCTTGTTATTTTTATTGTAATAGTTATTAGCTCCTCCACGATAAACAATTCCATTTAAAACAACGCGCATATTTCTTGTTCCATAAGCAGATGGTATCTGATTTATCTCTTCTAAATATGTGTATATAACTTTTTCTTTACTATCTTTATTTTCTATTTCTTCTATTTTTGTTATAGAAGGGGAGTTCTAAAAATTAACATTTTGAAATATAAAGAATTATGCTTATATTTGTAAATAAAATTTAACCAAAAAATTTAATTATAATGAATAA
>CAZCHH010000081.1:0-11749 GCA_964498585.1 uncultured Hyphomicrobiales bacterium | reverse complement strand
GGGGAATAAGAAAAGTAGATTAAAAAATGTATCTAAACTACACTTTTTCATTTCTAAAAAGAGAAATTGCGTAATGTGAGTTAGTAAAATAGTAAAGAATGTCATTAGTAAGCAGTAAGAAATCTTATATATTCTTTCAAGCAACGCATTAATTTGATAGTTGAGTAGATTGCTCACCGCTTTCTGAATTAGATGCTAGCAAAAAAAGCATTTTTTTAAATTGTATTTTAAAGCATTATTTATGAATAAAAATAAATGAAAAAAAGGACTTGGAAATTAATAAACAAAATAATGAAGAAAATAATAATGAGCAATTAAACATTTTATTTACTTTAAAAGAAGATGATTTAGACGAAAAATTCATTAGGTCGCCAGGTCCTGGTGGACAAAACGTTAATAAAGTTGCCACCTGTGTTCAACTTAAACATATTCCTACTGGTATAGAAATTAAATGCTCATCAGGAAGAACTCAAGCTGCAAATAGAGCTAAAGCAAGAAAAATATTAGCTCAAAAAGTTCTTAAATATTACGAAGACAAAGAAAAGAAAATTCAAGATGATATAGAAAAGCAAAAAAGAAAAAACAGAAAGAAGCCACTGAGCGTAAAAATTAAAATTCTCGAAGATAAAAAGTTACATTCTCAAAAGAAACAGTTGAGAAGCAAAATTATTCCAATTCAAGATAATTCAGGAGATTAAAACTATAATTCTTTGAAAAACCTAAGATATTGCTTATAATAATGTCCCCACTATAATAAGAAGAATTATTTTAAACTTTAATAAAATAATGATTTATCAACAATTGCGAAGGAGTAGCTGTTTTCTTATTTGTAAATAGATATTAGACTTTATATGAAATAAAGACCAAAAAAGATGAATTTTCTTAATTTTCATAAGAATTTTTTATAAGTTTCAAAAAAAACAAAAAAAATTATTAATTTTATAGATAGAATAATACAAATAGTTGGAATTCTTTAAATATTTGGTTTAAACAGATGAAAACAATACAAACACTGGCAACAATAGAAGGCAGAATTCTTATCACAGAAATATTCAAAGAGCTGCGTTACGAAAAACAAAATTCATCAATCAACGCATTATTGACTCTTTGGCGACTTTGCACTTCTGAAACCGAACTATTCAAATATTCCAGTCATCAGGTTACTGTGCAGCATCCGCTTGGTATCTTTTCAGGGACTGCTCTTTGGTTGGAAGAAATTGTAAATCGCTTTTATTTTACAACAATAAACTCTTTTGTTTATTTTGGAGCTGCAATTTTGCTTACTTTAATTGGAATCAGGCGTTTTAGTGATAAAATTAATGATACTGCAGTCATTGCCGGTGTGATTTTCGAAGCTTTGCTGTTACTTTTTATGTTTATTGTTATGCTTTTTACTCCAAATGACGAAATTCATCAAAATTCAGTAAAAAATAATGAAGAGCTACCTAATGATGATTTATTGATTGAAATAGGTGAAATCAGCAGAGATTTTGCTGCTGCCCTTGTGAAAATTGAAGAACAAAATGAAAATATTAAAAATTTATTACATCAACAAAGTGAAATTATTTTATCTATAAAAGAATTGGCAAATTCAGCCAAAGATGCTGTTAGCCCAAATCCCGAATTGCTAAACGCTATGAAAATTACTTCGCAATCACTGAAAGATTTTAACTCTTCTTTAGAAGAATTGAAAAGAACTGTAAAATTAATCAGGAAAGAAGAAATTGAATTTTCTGTAAAAAAAGAAGTTGAAAAATTATTACTCGCAAATTTATCTAAAGACAATGAAAATCAGAAAGCATAAAACAATAGAAATTTATTTCGTCCTTTATTTAGCTGCCCTGATTTTGCTAATTCCAGAGAAAAGAGAAATTGGGCAGCAGGAATCTGACGTCATTGCCCGAACTTATCTGCCTGAAATGTCTTTAAATATCGAGCAAAATACTCTTAACTGCTTTATTGATAGCGACTCTCTCGGTTTAAAAATTGCTACCATAGATTCTGTAAATACTTTTTTTTGGTCTGATAACATTGAAAACATTTCATTCGATTTTTATATTGAAGATGCAAGTTCTAGTTATCAGCAAGTAATTGAAAATCCTTTTAAATTAATATCATTCCGTACTATTGAGAACTATAAACAAAATAAAGCTGAATTCTTTTGGGTACCCAAACTTCCAATTTTCCAAAATAAAAGTTTTATTGTTCATGTTACTGCTAATGCTACTACAAAGAAAGAAAATAATGATGAGAGCATTACATATCAGACGGTGAAACTAAAAGGGAAATTCGGTATTAACATTGTATATAATCACAACATAAAATCTACCTCTTTTGATATTGCTACAAGCGGTAATATACAAACTGATTCCGTTCAAACTACTACTGTTCCTTATAATCCATATATCAATACACCATATTTTCAAAATTTTAATTTGTATCTTGAAAAATCTGATTTAAAGTTGATAGCTTCACAGAATTGGCAAAATACCGTAATTGCAAGTAATATTAATTTGCTGCAGGATTTAGCCACTAAGCCGGAATTAAATGTAACCTGCGAGCCAGAGAATAATGGTGGAGAAGCATTTATTAGCGAAACAAGTCCTGAACGAATAACAATAAAAGGAAAAACTCCAAGCTTTGGCAAGATGTTCGTCCAAATACGAGTGATTCGCAAATACGATAAAGAAGAAGTAAAAACTACATTTAGAGTTATCCCACAAGGAATTGAGCATCCTGAATTTGCTTCTGAAATGTATCCGGAAAAAACTTATCTGATTAAACCAAATTTGCCTTTGGCAAGCGATGTTAAAGCATACATTAAAGATGGAAATAAAATAATTGCAGTTAGTCAGGAAGGTGAAAAATTTTATTTTACTCCCGATTTGTCTATGGTGAATAAAACACTTGTGCTTGAAAGATATATTAATGATAAATTGTTCGGTCAAAAATATAATATAAAAATTCTGAGTTATCCTAATCCAGATATTTTTGACATTAAGAAAGTGAAAAATAATGAAGTTATAATAATAACTAAATGTTATGGAAAATATAGTAAGCAGTTTAATGAAATTGACAGTTTAGAAATTGAAGGAAATGCAAAATATCGTGAACTACGTGGTAATATGCGTTCTTACGAAGACCCAATTCCAGCATTAGTCCAGGAATTTATTATAACCCCTCTAAATAGCTCTAAACCTTTTGAATTTAAAGTTTATGCTGTAGATAAAAATGGGAAAAAGACAAAAATTAGCTCTTATAAGGAATAAATTTATTTGGAAGTTATTCTAATAATTAATGTATCACCATAATTTACAATGGAAAAAAGCGAAATTATTTATTCGATGCTAATCTTCTTGCTCGTTTACCAATATTATATTCCTAAAGGAATTTTCTTTAAACTAAAAAATGTAACTTACTGTTGTAAGTCCTATAATTTTAACCTACCACTCCGCTTTTTTATACCAAACAGCTAACTAAAAGTACAAAATCAAAATGTCATTCCGAACCCCAAGATAAAGCAAGTGCTTTATTTAAATAGAGAATGACAGACAAACGTAAAGATGTCATTGGTAAACGAAGTGAGGAATCTCACAAGTCATTGCTAACACGAAATTTGAAATTCTTTGCTGCGCTTGCCAAAAACATCTTAACTTGTCATTCTGGCGTATGCCAGAACAACAAGACAAATTATTAGTTTACAATTATTAAAGGAATTCGTTTGTAATATCTCTATCTTGCTTAACGGAATAGAAACGGAACTGGTTAATATTCATTCTGTCGTTTTGCTGAATTTTAATTTTTGTAAAGTATTTTAACATTAAACGAGTAATTTTAGAAAGAGTGCCTTCAGTAAAATAAGAAGCTACATGCGGATGAACTTCGAGAATTAATTTAAATTCTCTTGACTTAACTCTGAATTTTTTCAGCCAAATTTCTATAGAATTCATAAGAACAGCTTTAGAGGCGATTCTACCGGTTCCATTACACATAGGGCATTTCTGACTCATCTTTTCGGAAATATTTTGATTTATCCGCTGCCGGGTGAGCTGCATAAGTCCGAGTTTTGTAAGTGGATAAATAGTTGTTCTTGCTCTATCTCTTCTCATCTCTTTTTTGAGGAACATAAAGAGTTTTTTCTGATTATCCGGACTGATCATATCGATAAAATCAACAATAATCATTCCACCGAAATCACGAAGCCGAATTTGCCGTGCAATTTCTTTAGCTGCTTCAAGATTTGTTTTATAAGAAGTTTTTTCCTGTTGAGCTTCAGAAACGGAGCGTCCGGAATTAACATCAATTACAAACATTGCTTCAGTTTGGTCAATAACAATAGAGCCACCACTTGGTAGAGTAATTTTTCTCTTATATGTATTTTCTAATTCTTTTTCAACACCATAAGTTTCAAAAATTGGTTTTTTATCTGAGTAAAACTCAATTTTTTCAGCATCTTGAGGTGAAAAACTTTTTACGTAATTATATAAGTCTTTATATATCTTTTTTGAATCAATAACGACCTTTGTTACGTCATTGGATAGCAAATCTCTGATAGTGCCAGTTGCAATATGCATATCCTGATAAAGGATAGCAGGCGCATTAAGCTTTTTTACTTTTTTTTCAATTTCTTTCCAAATAGCAACCAACTGATTCCAATCTCGTCTTATTTCATTTTCGTCCATACCCTTAGAAGCAGTTCGAATGATGCAGCCATATTCATTATTGATTACTGGTTTTGCGATTGTGCGAATTCTTTTGCGTTCCTGATAGGATTGAATTTTTTTTGATACTCCAAGCAATTTATCGAAAGGAAGCAAAACGAGATATCGTCCGGGAATTCCAATTTTTGTAGTTACTTTAGCGCCCTTAGTTCCGAAAGATTCGCGGGTAACCTGAACAATAATGTCTTGCTTTTGTTCGATATTTATTTTAATATCTCTATGCTTTTTGGTGCTGTATGAAGCAAGATTATCTGTTTGTAATGAATTAGCTTGTTTTACTTTACGAAGGGCGACTGCAGTTTCTTTATTTAATTTTTTATCCACTTTTGAAAGCTCTGGCTTGCTATCGTTAGAACTTAGGTCGAAAATGTCTTCGTCTTCCTCAGTAATAACGTTTTCCAATGACTCGTCAATATCGGAAAAATGTAGAAAAGCATCTTGCTTTAGTCCGATATTAATGAAAGCAGCATTTAGCGATTGAACGATATTATTGACTCGCCCAAGATAAATATTACCGATAGAACGGTGTTTATCCGGCATATCAATAAAGAGTTCTGCTAATTGTTCGTCTTCAGTAATTGCAATTCTAACCTCATCAAGAGTAGAATTAATTATAATTTGTTTTTTCATCTTTATGAAAACATCAGTTTAAATTAAGAAAAGCCAAGTTTGCCGTGGCACCCTAAAATCAAACTGACCGTTGCTTCCTTCCGGACCTGGCGGGATTGGGCTTGCCTTAGCTGCACGGGACTTGGCTCTTCTTCAATTTTTCAAATTTTTCTCTTTACAAAATTACAAATAATATATTTAATAAAAAAACAATTTTTTTTTGTAGTTTAAAAAAATATTAGTAATTTTGTATTTCTAAATGCGCCAGTAGCTCAGTTGGATAGAGCATCAGCCTTCTAAGCTGAGGGCCATAGGTTCGAATCCTGTCTGGCGTACAAAAAAACTTGCTTTTCTTTCAATTTTTTAATTTATTGATTTTTTCAATAAATACAGATTTTTTCTTATTTTTGTTTTTTATTAAATAAAAAATTTTTATTGTTTCAATAATTATATAAAATGAAAATTTTATCAGTTGAAAATTTAGTTTTTCCGGAAATAAAAATAATCAGGTTTGGTCGTTTTCAAGATGATCGCGGTTATTTTACTGAACCATTCAGGCAAAGCGATTTCAAAACTCATCACTTGCTAAAACCAATCTTTGAAAATATAAATTTTGTCCAAATGAATGAGAGCTATTCTCTTGCAAATGTAATTAGAGGATTGCATTTTCAGTGGCAACCAGCTCAAGGAAAATTAATTAGAACAATATACGGAAGAATGGTCGATTTAATTTTAGATGTCAGGCGAAACAGCCCAAATTACGGAAAAATAATCGCTTACGATATGCCGGAATGCAAAGCAAATGATTACAGCCAGTGGATTTGGATACCATTCGGTTTTGCTCATGGTAATATTTTTACAGAAGAAACCCGTATCGAATACTATTGTTCTGGTGAATATAATCCAAAATGCGAAGCAGGGATATGTCCACTTTCAAGTGAAATTGACTGGTCTTTATGCGATGAAAAACTTAAAAGTATCTATAATTCTCTAAAAGGAAAATTCCTTATTTCTGAAAAAGATAGAAATGGACTGTCTTTAAGCGATTGGGAAAATGATGAAAGTGCTAAATTCTTTTCAATGGTTTAGATAGTTTAGAAGGATTAGATGGTTTAAATTTCGTATAGCTAAAGAAAATTTATGAAAGTAAAACAAGAAAGTCATTCGAACAACTTATTGATAGTATGACTAATAATTCTCATCTTTTACTGAAGTGCCAGTGACATTTTTTCTTTTGTCTTGTCAATCCGAATCCCAAGTTTTTTGGTAGCAAAGCCCTAATACAATAAAATATTCAATTAAAAGAATCGTTAATTTTATAATGTAGTTTTATTTTATGTCAGTAAATTTTTATTTTTAAGGTTCAAAATGAAAAATAAATTATTCATAGTATTTATTACAATTAGTTTTGTTGTCTCAGCTTGCAGCGGAGCAAAAGAAATATCTAATGAAGAAATAAAAATGATAAAAACTCCCAGTGGCTTACAGTATGGCGATATTTTAATAGGAAGAGGAGAGCCAGTAAAATCGGGACAGCAGCTAACTGTGCATTATGTTGGGACATATCTTGATGGAAAAAAGTTCGATAGCTCCCGCGACAGAAATCAACCATTTATTTTTACTATTGGAAAAGGCCTAGTTATTAATGGATGGGAAGAAGGTCTTTTAGGAATGAAAGTCGGCGGGAAAAGGAAACTTATTATTCCTCCTGAATTAGCTTATGGAACTGATGGAACTGGCTTCGTTACAGAAAATTCCTCATTGATATTTGAAATTGAACTTATAGACGCAAAATAACTATGGAAACAAATTCAATTGTTCTTATTGAACCAAACAATGCTTTAAATTTTTATCCATTTTCGGTATTGCACACAATTTTTGAATTGAGATGTGGGGCATTCCGTTTGTTTGAAAAAATTGGGAAGCTCTTTCCAAATTCTAATATTTCTTTCTTATCGGATAGACAAGAAAATTTGAACTGCTTTTTAAAAAAATTCAATCTAAAAAATACAGAACCAAATAAGAAAAATGTTCTGTTCTTATTAGCTAATCTTTTGCCTACAACAGTTTTTTTTAATGAACTAAAAGAACAATACAATAGTTTTTTGCTGAAAGGTGATAATCAAAAGCAAATTGTATGTTTTACTAAAGATAATCTGCCAATTGCTTATTTTTTCCCTGAATTAAGTGATAACTTTATAAACAATTACTCAATCAATAACATAAAAAATGATTTCTATTTTAAAATAGAAATAAAGTCAGCAAAAATATTGGATTTTATTTGGGATGCTATTGAATATAACGGATTAGCAATTGAAGATGATTTTAATTTTTTTCACTCCAAAAATTCTAGTCAGATTGACAAAGTAACTTTGCTAAATGAGAAAAATATAAACATTTCAAAAACAGCAATTATATTGCCCGGAGCTGTTTTAGATGCAAGTGAAGGAGTAATAATAATTGATGAGAATGCCAAAATAATGCCAAATTCAGTTATTACTGGTCCTTGCTATATTGGGCGGAATTCAACAATAAAAGTAGCAGCAAAAATTTATGAAAAAACCTCAATAGGCGAGTTTTGTAAGGTTGGTGGAGAAGTAGAAAACTCAATTATTCAATCTTATTCGAATAAACAGCACGATGGCTTTCTTGGGCATTCATTCATAAGTGAGTGGGTAAATCTCGGTGCAGATACAAACACTTCTGATTTGAAAAATAATTACGGCGAAATAAAAATTAATATCGGCTGTCAATCTATAAAAACGGGTAGAATGTTCCTTGGACTTCTGTGTGGAGACCATACTAAATCTGCGATTAATACAAGTTTTACTACTGGCACTGCAGCAGGAATATGCAGTATTTTATTCCATTCCGGCTTCTTGCCAAACTATATTCCTTCTTTCACTTGGGGCGGTATCAAAGAGAAATCAACAATACATACTTTAGACAAAGCTATTGAACTTGCTAAAATCGTTATGGCAAGACGTAATAAAATTCTTTTAGAAGAAGAAGAACTTTTAATAAGAAAAGAATTTGAAGCAATAACTGTTGAAGAATTTTGAATTAAGAACTCAAGACTTTTCGAAATATCAAAGTATAGAAGGTTATATAATATAGAGTTTTAATATAAATTTTCAATATAATTATCAAATTTTTTTACTTAGACATTTTTAAAAAATAAAAAAAAATTGTAACTTATATAATTTATATACGTAAAAAATATTAAAATTATTAATAGGATACTATATTATAGAGGAATTTATGGGAATTATAAAAAGAAGGGATTTTATAAAACAATGCGGGATTGGAGCAGGTGCATTGCTAACAGCTAATATTTGGTCGCAGGCGCTCTTTGCAGACCCTACTAAAAGTTTATCTGCACCAGACTACCAGCAATTATTTGGTATAAGCAAAGAAGAAATGAAGAAGCTTTTAGAAATAGCACTTTCTAAAGGTGGCGATTTTTCTGAATTGTTTTTCGAATATCGTCTTTCTACTTCACTTACTTATGAAGAAGACATTGTCAAATCTTCTTCTGAAAATATTACACTTGGAGTTGGTATAAGAGTTCTGAATAATGACCAAACCGGCTATGCATATACAAATGATTTAACATTCGATAAAATAAGGCAGACCTGTTTAACTGCGGCTGCTATTGCTTCTGGGGCAAGTAAATATAAAGTTGCAAATCTAAATGAATTAAAAGTAAGTTCAAAACTATATGATTTAGGAGAACCATTAAGCAAATTAGGACTTGATGATAAAATTAAATTGATTAAGCAAGGGTATGAATCAGCAAAAAATTACGATAACCGTATCAAAAAAGTAAGTAGTTTTCTCGCTGACGAAATTCAAATTGTAACTATAGCTAATAGTGAAGGATTACTTGTAACAGATGTTCGCCCACAGGCACGTCTTTCTGTTGTTGCTAATGCAGAAGAGAATGGCAGTAAAAGTTCCGGTTATAAATCAGCTGGTGGCAGAATTGGTTATCATTTTTATAAGAATGAATCCTTACCTAAAGACATTGGATTGGAAGCATCAAAAGAAGCAATTATTCTTCTTGATGCAAAAGATGCCCCCGGTGGTGAATATCCTGTAGTTCTCAAATCCGGTGATAGCGGAGTTATGATTCACGAGGCAGTTGGTCATCCTCTTGAAGGCGATTCCGCATGGAAAAAGCAAACTATTATGTGGGATAAAGTTGGTGAAATGGTTGCTAATCCTTTGCTGACAATTTATGACGATGCCACGATTCCTAAATATCGCGGTTCTATGTCTGTTGATGATGAAGGAACAAAAACCGAAAATGTTATTTTAATAGAAAAAGGTAAATTAAATGGTTTTATGAATGATAAATTAGCCGCTCGAATGTTAAAAGCAAAAGCCAATGGACACGGAAGACGCGAAAGTTATCAAAATATGCCAATTCCACGTATGAATAATACTGTCCTTGCTAATGGAACAAGCGAGCATGACGAAATAATTAAAGATGTTAAAAAAGGTTTCTATGCTATTTCCTATCAAGGCGGACAGGTTAGCAATACCGGGAAATTTACTTTTTCTGTTAATCTCGGATATTTAATAGAAAACGGAAAACTAACACAACCACTGAAGAATTGCACTTTAATTGGTACAAATATTCAAATACTCAAAGATGTTGATATGGTTGGGAACGATATGGGATTTTTCCTTGGCACCTGCGGAAAAGAAGGGCAATCTGTTCCGGTAACCGCTGGCACTCCAACCTTAAGAATTAAGAAAATGACCGTAGGAGGTGTTGCATGAAATTAGACGTTAATAATTTATTGAACCTTGCCGAGCAAATCGTAAGCTATTCTAAATCAAAAGCAAAATGCGAAGCTCAGGTTACAATTAGCTCTGGAATCGAGTTTACTGCAGAAATACGTGAGCAAAAAATTGAAAAACTTGTTGAAGCCGGCTCTAAAGGTATATCATTAAAAGTAATTGTCGATAATAAAGTTGCTACTGCATCCACTTCTGATTTCAAAGAGCAAACAATTCTTGATTTAGTTGATAATGCAATAAAAAGAGCTCAATATACAAGCAAAGATGATTTTGCTGTTTTACCTCCAAAAGAAGAAATTAAGATAAGCGAAGATAAGCTAAAAATATATGACCCAAACATTTTAAAAGTTAGTCCGGAAAAGAAAATTAAGCTAGCAATGGAATTAGAAAAAATTGCTATGGCAGACAAAAGAATTACTGTTTCATCTGGAGCGTGGTGTGGAACTTATGCGTCAGAAGAATTTCTTGCTAATTCAAATGGTTTTGTCGGCTCTTACAAAAGTTCAAGTACGAACGCAGGCGTTTATATGCAGGCAGGTGATACAAATAATAAAGTTGAAGATGGTTGGTGGAGCAACGCTATTGGCTTTGATAAACTTGATAATCCAGAAATTATTGCAAATAAGGCAATTCACAGAGTTACTAGATTATTGAATTCAAGAAAAATTCCTACTCAAAGTGTTCCACTCGTTTTAGAACCAGCAATGACTGCTAGAATACTTGGCTTTCTTGCTTCCTGCATATCGGGCAGAATGATTTATATGAACCAAAGCTTTTTGGCTGGTAAGATTAATGAGGAAATTGCTCAAAAGAATTTAAAAATTATTGATGATGGAACTATGCCGGGCAAATTCGGCAGCCGTCCTTTCGATAGTGAAGGAGTTCCTACCCGCTATACTCCAATACTAGAAAATGGTATTTTGAAAAATTATCTTCTCGATACTTATTCTGCAAAAAAACTTAATATGAAGTCAAACGGACATTCAGGAGGAACAACTAATTTTTATCTTGAAGCCGGAAAACACAGCCCAGAAGATATTATTAAGTCTGTTGATAAAGGTCTTTTGCTCGTTAAAACTATTGGACAGGGAACTATGCCTTCGACTGGAAGCATTTCTACCGGCGCTTATGGTATTTGGATTGAAAAAGGTGAATTGACTTATCCAGTTCATGAAATCACAATCAATGGTAACCTTGGAGATATTTTAAAGAATATTGAAATGATAGGTAATGATTTAGTTTTCGACCGCTCTACTGTTGGACCTACTATTAAAGTTAATGGAATTTCTATTTCAGGAGAATAAGCAATTTCGAATATTTTTATAAATAAATTTATTTGGGGAGCTCAATGCTCCCTTTTTTTTGAATTTATTCTGAAATCCATAATTTTAGAACTCCTGATTCCTCATAGTTTGTTATTTCGCATGCTTGTCATTCTAAACCTCTTGATAAAGCAGATGCTTTATTATAATGGAGATGACATAACTTAACTCTGTCATTCTGGCATCCGTCAGAATGACACTTATTCTTGCAATGCGAACAACTTGTTGTTCGTATGACTGGGAAACGAAAGTAAAAGCCAGTCATTCTGGCGTATGCCAGAATCCATA
>CAZCHH010000080.1:10188-11800 GCA_964498585.1 uncultured Hyphomicrobiales bacterium | reverse complement strand
AGTTCTTTCGCAAACGTTTCGAGTTCTTTCGCAAACGTTTCGAGTTCTTTCGCAAACGTTTTGAGTTCTTTCGCAGATGTTTTGTATTCATTCGCAGACATTTTGAGTTCATTCGCAGACGTTTTGAGTTCTTTCGCAAGCGTTTTTAGTTGTTTTGATGAAATATTTTCTTATTTTTTCTTGAAAAATTGCATTTTGGAAGGAAGATTTTCTTTTATCCCGACAGGGATTAGATTATTGTAGAAAAATCAAACAACGAAACCAATTTATCCCGACAGGGATTAGATTATATGTGTTTGCAAAATATAATCCCTGGCGGGATAATATTGGTAACAGAAAACATTTGCTACAATAATACAATCCCTTGCGGGATAGTTTTCCCCAGATGTGCCACACTTTCAAAGTGTGGCACATCTTAAATTCTTTTCTTCTTTAAAGAAACAGTCATCCGATGACTGCGAGTCATCGGATGACTTGAAAAGGGATAAGATTATGTGTTTGCAAAATTTAATCCCTGGCGGGATAATATTGGTAACAGGAAACATTTACTACAATAATACAATCCCTGGCGGGATATTTTTATTTCTTAAAAGAAGCAGTCATCCGATGACTGCGAGTCATCGGATGACTTGAAAGAAAGCAATTTGCAAAAGTTTCCCCAAAAGCCAGATTTCCTTCTGAATTTGATTTGCAGGAAGAAAGGGGTTTGAGAATGAAGAATCGTAAAGAAAAATATTAATCATTCTCCTTTACTACCCAAATTTCATCATCAAAATTATTATTAATTTTATATTCTAATAACTTAATATTATTATTATTCGTTTTCAATAAACATTTTAAAAGTTTTATTTGTGATTTCGGAAATAAAGGTCCAATAATTATTGCTTTTAAAGAATCAGAAATATTTAAGTAAAAATCTTTATCATCTTCTTCTATATTTACAACAAAACGAAATTCAGATTCGCCTTTATAATCAATACTTTTATGTTCAATTCTATAATCCAATAATTTATTTAATTCAATTTCAAAATCTTCTGACAATGAAAACGAAAAATGAAAACTAGCAGTATAATTTATTTGAACACCATAATGGGAAGTAATATTTGATTCTTTTAAAGATTTTATTAAGGATTCTTTTGAGAAAACTAAACAAACACCTTTATAACCTTCAGCATACTGGTCCCACATCCTACTTTTAAAACAACCTTTATTTTCAAAAATATATTTATCTTCATCTTTTAGTTTGTCAAAACAAGTGTCAAATTTTAACGGGTTATCTATTATTTTTGTAGTATTTGAACAAAAACAAGCAACACGTTTGCATTTCTTTCCATTTTCTAATCTTTTATTTAATTCATCTCTATTTCCAATCAATGCTTCATCAAAATCTTTGTTTTCTTTTATCCACATCGAAATAATTGGGTGTGGTATTATACTTTCTCTTATATCTGATAAATTACTGAATTTATTAAACAATAATCTCATTTCAGTGAGAATGTGAAAAATAGCAGTTGTTGCTTTTGTGTAATGAAAAAGTGTATCATCATTTTTTAACCATTCCAACTCTTCAATTAATACCATATATATATCCTTTTTTTATTTATTATAAGAA
>CAZCHH010000080.1:0-10178 GCA_964498585.1 uncultured Hyphomicrobiales bacterium | reverse complement strand
TGATAGTATGACTTTGCTTTTCTGGATTCTTCGCTTCGCTCCAGAATGACATAGAAAAATTAATAATTAACAATTAATAATTAATAATTAACAATTACTCCCCCTCCACTATCCTAATTTCCTCTTCCGTTAAGCCGTAGAGCTGGTAAACGAGGGAGTCGATTTTCTTGTCGGTGTAGGAAATGCGGGCTTGCAACTGCTCCTTTTGCTCGGGTAAAGTCGCACTCTGTAAATCTTTGTTGAGCTGTAGCATTGTTTCTACATTGCGTACTATTTCATCGTGCTTTTGCTTTTCATCACTTTCATTAAATTTTATATTTCTTATTGGTAATTTATCAAGAAATGTCTTTGAAATATTAACAGTTAGATTTGATTTATTTGTAAAGTTTTTTTCATAGTAATGCTTTAATAATTTGCTATTTAAAATACCAAGTATATATTTTATAGAATATTCATTGCTTTTTAATAATAGATTGTTAACAGAATTAAATGTATAAAACTGTTTATCATCATAACTAGAAATTAATATTCCTCCAATTCTTTGCATAATGATTTTTTCTTTAGCTAAAAATGTTTCTTCATTTCTTGCTCTATGAAGTAATTTAGGATCATATTCAATCCAATTGTTATTCCATATATGAAAATATCGCTTTATATCTTTTCCTAGTAACAACATCTTACACTTTTCATTTATACTGCTATTGTGTAAGCCAGATTTATTTGGTCCTGTTGCTATTCCATTACAAACATTTACTAAATTTTCTAAATTTATTGATAATTGTTGAATTCTATCAATGTATTGTTTCTCTTTTTCATTAACAAAAATATTAAAAGTATAACTAATATTTTTACGAAAGTTATCTTGATTTACTATATTAATATTATGCATATCAATTACTTTAGAATTAATATTTTGATCAATTATATGTATGTTATTATTTATATTTTTATAGTTTTTCTCTAATGTTAGAATTATTGTAGATGCTGTTACTCCCTCAAAAACATTAGCTTTTAAATCTACAATTTGTAAAATTTTAGTATTATTTAAGATATATTCTCTAATTATATCGTAAGTAGTTGTTCTTAATATTGTATTAGGTATAATGTATGAGAATAAACCTTTTTCTTTAAGTAAGCATAAACCTTTTATAAGAAAAATTGAAAATAAATTTATTTTTCCAGCTTGACGGGCTTTCCCCTCACTAATGCTATTTTTTACATTAAGAAATGATTTCTCAATATAAGATTTTGTTGGTTCACCCCAGTCAAAATATTTAGTAAAAACCCATGGAGGATTTCCAATAACCACATCAAATCCCTTATCTCCAGTCCCCAGTCCCAAGCCCCCAGAACCAAACACCTGCGGAAACGCACTTTCCCAGTTAAACGGTTTAATTTTCTTTTCCACTCCCGGCTCAAAATCAATCTGGCTATCGTAAAAATCCATATCTATCAAGCTGTTTCCGCTTTTTATATTGTTATCCAAAGTCGGAAGTACTCTTTCGTGAAATAGCTGCATCTGCTCATTGATAGAAGCATTGCTTTCGCCTTCCATAGCTTTCAGCATTAAAGAAAGTTTCGTAACTTCAACTGCGTTTGTATCAATGTCCACACCGAAAATGTTGTTTAGAAGAATTTGCTTTTTTATAGTAGTAGTAAGGTTTCCATCAGGAGTCAGAAATTTTTCCTTTTTCTTAACATCATTGTTTTTGTAGTAATCTCTATGCCAATCCAAAAGGAACTGATAAGCACCAAGCAAAAAAGAACCACTACCGCAAGCAGGGTCGCAAATCCTTATGTCTGCAATTTCTTCAGGAGTTTTTTCTTCAACAATCTTTCCAACAGTATTTTTCACAATGTAATCAACAATGTATTGAGGTGTATAATAGACCCCGCCAGCTTTACGAACCTCCGGCTTAGTTTCAATCTTGATTATATGACCGGGAGTAATGCGGATAACCTTGCCAAGATACTGCTCATAAGAATGTCCAAGAATTTCAACTGGGATTACTGAAAATTCATAAGGGCATTTTGGATAATACATTTCCTCAATAATTGTTTTTAAGATTTTATCGTCAATTATCAAGTTATCAGTAATTTTGTCTTTTTTATAGTCGAAAAGCCCGGAATTATACTTTTGGTCTGCTATATGGAAAATTGTTTTCAACTTTTCATAAATGTTTGTGCCAATCGTTTCAAACAAAGTATTTTCTGATTCAATACCCCTATCCTCGCAAATTCTGAGAAAAATCAGGCGGTCAATTATTCTTTGCAAGGAAAAGTTCAAAGTATCTTCGTCAATTTCCTTGTTTCGATTAACGATATTCCTTGCCAACAAATCCCGCCAGCTATCTAATGATTTTAGAAACTCAGCATCTACATCAGCGGTGCCTTTTTTCCCCTTATTCGAATTTACAAACTTATCGAAACTGCCCTTTAGAACCATTTCCTTTGAAAACGTATCCCAAAGAAAATCAAATTCTTTTAGGTAATCCTTATATGTAAGGTAATTTATGCGGGCAACAGAAGCTTTGTCTTGTGGAGTTGGCTTAATAGTACAATCGTAAATGGAGAATTCCTCAAAGTCGGTAATAATGGAAATTGGCATTTTAGCACTCCAGCCGTATCGCCGCAGTTGATAAGCAGGGTCAATGCTTTCTTTTATTGAAACGCTTGGTTTCTTTGCTTCCAAGAAAAATTTCCGCTGTCCGTAAATCGTAAAGCAGTAATCGGGTGCTTTTGTATGCCCTCCGATTTTTATTTTATCTTCGTGGATTACTTCGCGGTAGCTTTCGGCGAGTCCCTGCTTGTTGTTGATGTCCCAGCCGAGTGCTTCAAAGAATGGATTAATAAAATCGTTACGTGTTTGAGTTTCGTTGTAATTGCCTTTTTTGTATTCATCAAGGTGATACTCAAAGCGTTCAACAATTTTCCTTACAATTTCTTTTGCTTCTTCTTTTGTAAACATATTTACTTCAGATTTTTTTAGAATACTGCAAATTAAGAAAAAATTGTTAATTATTAATTTTTTTTTGCTGTCGGGTATCGGTTTGTGGTTTATGGTTTATGGTTTATGGTTTTCGGTTTATGGTCATTAGTCATTGGTCATTGGTATTTTTTTTCGAATGACGAATGACAAGTCCCCAGTCTCCAGCCCCCAATTCCTAATTCCTAATTCCCCAATAACCTAACAACCAATTACAACAATAAAGAGGATAAAAAAAAAACCTTCCCAAGCACAGCTTGGGAAGGAGAGATATAATAGATATTCCATATCTTCCAGATATGGAATTTCTTTTATTTGTCTTATCAAGTGATTCTTCGCTTCAGAATGATAATTTTTTAACATCTCGTAAAAACTTAATAGCCGAGCATTTTGGATTCTGCTTCAAAATACTGCTCTAATTCCATCTGGAAACTGAAAGAAAGCCGTTTAGTTAAAATCATTGTTGCAGGATGAATTTGTGCATATTGATTAATTTTCTCTAAACAGTGCTGTTCAAAATCGGCGTTAGGAAGAATTTCGTTGATAACACCAATTTGTTTAGCTTCGTGAGCTGGAATATCACTGCATTTGATTAGAATTTCCATTGCTTTTCCTCGTGAAGTGTAAAGAGGAAGAAAGAACGGCAAAGCACCGGCAGGATGTGTTCCGGTTTCATTATGAAAAAGAACGAATTTCATATTTTCACTGGCAAAGCGAAAATCAGCAGCAAGCGACATACCGAAAATAGGAGTAACGCAATCACCGTTTAAAGCAGAAAATAGTAGTTTTTTATAATCTATCATCTTCATAACTATATTTCTAAAGCTATTTAGCTGCCTTGCACGAATGACTTTTTTATCGCTTGGGATTACATTTGTTACGTTTCCTTGCTCATCAGTTTTAAAAACTGTTTTTAAAAATTTAAGAATATTTTCTTTATTAAAAACATTTGGCTCATTAATTAGCATTAAGGACTTAACGACCGGGTCGCTTTCCACCCAGTCGAAAAGAGAAAGGAGCTGTCCGCTTTTTTCAGGGTCAGCCAGACATTCAAAGGCATTTGAATGAATATTTATAACGGCTGTATTCTCGTGAATATAAAACCTTACGTCATCATTCTCAAATTCAAATATTGTTTTCTTTTTCATAAATACTCCAAATTAAACTAAATCTTCGCGAATTTCTCTTTTCTTAGAACGAGAAGTAATATAATAAAAAGCTGGAATTACAAATAACGTTAAAACAGTAGAAGCGACCAAACCACCAAAACTAACAATACCGAGTGGAGTACGCATTTCAGCGCCTGCGTCGCCAATTCCCATTGCCATAGGAAGCATACCGAGAATCAAAGCAAGAGTTGACATTAGAACTGGTTTTAGCTTAACCGGACAAGCCGCAATCAAAGCATCTTTTGGAGACATTCCCTCTTCACGCCTTAATTGATTTGTAAAGTCTAACATTAAAATAGCATTATTCACCACAATACCAATAAGCATAATTATACCCATAAGTGAAGTAATACCGAGAGAAGTATTTGTGTAATAAAGAGCTATAATAACACCGATTAGTGCAAGTGGTATTGTAAGCAAAATAAAAATCGGCTGAATGAAGCTTTCTAAAATTGCAGCAAGAAGCATATAAGTAAGCATAACAGCAATAAGAAAAGCAAAAATCATATCTGAAAACATTTCATTCATCATCTTTGTGTTACCACCCCATTTAAAATCATATCCGGGTGGAAGTTCTATTTCCTTCATTCTTCTGTCAATTTCATCTGTAACATCTCCAATAGAAAATCCTTCTGCATTAGAGCCAGTAAATTGTATTGAAGTATATTTGTCACGATGCATAATTTTAGTGAAACCAGTAGTGAACTTAATATCACATAGTTCAGATAATCGATAAACAGTGCCGAACTGTGAAACAACAGGTATATTATATATTTTTTCAGGTGTATTAACTGATTCATTGTTTAAAGTAACCATAATATTGTATTCATCGCCCAGTTCTCTGAACTTTGAAGACTCAAGTCCCTCAATAGAAGCTCTTAATGTTAAGGCAACTTCCTGAAGAGTAATTCCTGCTTCAGCTAATTTGTCTCTGTCAGGGAAAACAGTTATTTCTGGCTTACCAGCTCTCGAGCTCTGGTCAAAATTTATGAGTCCGGGAGTATCTTTTAATTTTTCAATTACCTTAATCTTAATATCTTCTAATTTATCTACATCTTGACCGAGCAAGAAAAAGTCAACGGGAGAGCCACCGGGTCCGGATGAAGACATTTTGTCAACAATAAGTTTTGCTGGAATATGAGCTAATTTTTTTGTAAAATCTGAAATCACTTGCTCAACTTTTATTGTTCTCTCTTTAACATCAATAAGCTGAACCTCCATTCTTGCCATATTTGTACCAGTAGTAAGGTCATCAATTTTACCTAAATTCGTTATAATATGTTTCACAATATCTTCTTTTTCTATAATATTTTCTATTTTTTCCAAAATCTTAGAAGTAGCGGATAAATTATAACCTTCAGGTAGTTCAACATCAATTTTTATTTTTCCATCGTCCATTGATGGTAAAAACTCACCACCAAGACCACCACCATAAACCATTATTACAATAACTAATAAAACAATAGAACTAAATGCGAATAAAGAAGCAATCCATTTATTCTTTAAAACAATTTTTAGCATAGCACGATAAGCATCGTCCCAAAGAGCAAAAAATCTCTTCATTGCTGCACTTATTCTTCCTTCTTTTGTAGATTGAGGTAAAATAAGTGAACTAAGCATTGGAGTAAGAGTAAATGAAAATAAAAGAGAAAAAAAAGTTGCAAAAGTTGCTGCAAGGGCAAGTTCTCTTAAAAACTGACCAACTATTGAAGTCATACTTGCAATAGGCAGGAATACAACTAAATTAGTTAAGGTAGAAGCCAGAACAGCAACAGTAACTTCAGAAGTTCCAACAAGAGCAGCTTGTTTGTTGGTTTTACCCATATCTTTATGCCGGAAAATGTTTTCAAGCACAACCACCGAATTTGCCACAAGCACACCAACTGAGACTGAAAGCCCCATCAGTGTCATCATATTAAGAGTTAAACCAAATGCATTTAAGAGCATAAATGTTGCTATTATAGATGTAGGCATTGAAAGTGCGACTATAAAAGTAGAGCGGAAATTTGCAAGAAAGATTAAAAGCACTATAGAAGTGAAAATAACGCCTAAAACAATATTTCCGATTGTATCGCTAATACTACTTCTAACATATTCCGAATCATCATTTATAATCTCTAAATTCACTCCGGGCGGAAGAGATGCTTTAATGTCGGGCAGAGTATTTCGAATAGCATCAGCAACTTTAACTACATTACCATCTGGGCTTTTTACTATACCCAAGCGAACAATATTAGAATCCCTTACTTCTCTTTTATTGTCAAAATAAATAGCACGCTGTCTGATTCTTTGTCCTGTATCAAGAACAGTAGCAAACTGTTTTAATTTTTTATTTGAATATGCAGTGGGAATTTGCAATTCTTCCATTTTCTTAATATCGTTAAATTCACCCTGAAGACGAACGGAAAATTCCTGGTCACCAATTTGAAAATAACCACCGGGCATATTCATATTGTTAGCAGCTAGAATTTGCAAGAGCTGAGTAAGAGAAATTGAATTTTCATAAGCAATTTTATTATCAATGACAGTCCAAATTTCTCGTTCTTGTCCACCAGTAATTGTTACGTTTGCAACTCCATCAACCTGTGAAAATCTATCTTTCAATTTTTTGTCGGCAATATCATAAAGCTCACGAGGATTCATATCGCCACTTAGGACTAAATCAACAATCGCAAAAGCTCTGAAGTCAATTTTTTGAACAACAGGCAACTTTGCATCAGTAGGAAAATCATTTATTATAGCATCAACTTTATCTTTAACTTCCTGATTAGCTACGTCAATATTTTTACCCATTTTAAATTCTATAATAACAACAGAAACCCCATCAAGAGAATATGATTGCATCATCTCAATTTGAGTAATTGTAGAAACAGCATCTTCAATTCTTTTGCTAATAAGAGTTTCGATTTCTTTCGGTCCGGCGCCGGGATAAATAGTAGAAATAGTAATATAAGGAATTTCAATATCCGGCTGTAAATTTACATTTAATGAGTTATAACCGATTATTCCAAAAATAACGAATACGAGAATAATCATAGTCGTCAATACTGGACGGTTAATAGACATTTTTGCTAAAAACATTTTACTTCCCTTCGGTATTGGTCACATTAATTTTTGCTCCATCTTTAACAAGAGCAATACCATTAGTAATCAATTTATCGCCGGCTTGTAAACCACTTATAACTTCAGTATTAATACTGGCATTTTCACCAATAACAATTTCTCGTTTTTGAGCAATTCCATTATTATCAACAAATACATACTGCTTGCCTAATTCCGTTTGAATGAAATTTCTTGGGACAATTATTGTGTTTGGTTTAGTATAAACAGTAATGCTTAAATCGGAAGTCATACCACTTTTCAGTATTCTGTTTGGATTATCGAATTGAACTTCAACTCCAAATGCTCTCTTATCCATATTTTTGGCAAGAGCAATTTCAGATATTCTGCCAGTAATTTCAGTATCATTGATTTTTATAACTGCCGGCATTCCTACTTTCAATTGAACTACTTCTTCATCACTTGCCCAAATTTTCGCTTTCATTCTGTTTAATTGAGCAATTGTAAAAAGATGTTTACCATAATCAACATTATCGCCTTCTTTGACAAATAATTCAGTAACAACGCCACTTATTGGAGATTCAACAAATAAAAGCTGCTTTAGTGACTCGAAATTTCTTTTATTCACTAAATACTGTGCTTCTGCTCCATCAAAATTTGCTTGTGAAGTTTCGCCGGCTTCTAAAAGATTCTTTAAGCGTTTATAAGTTTTTTCAGAATTTTCAAGTGCAACTTTTGCCTGATTGTATTGCAAAGCTGGATTGTTTGTTGGAAATTCAATAATAGTTTTACCTGCTGAAACTGTGCTGCCAACCTGAACATTAATATTTTGAATTCTATCAGCAACTTTAGAAAACTCTTTATATTCCTGAATTCCAGACAAATGAGCAAAAAAGTTTAGTTTCTTATCAAATTCCTGTGGTTGTAAAACAATAGTAGAAACAGGCACACCTTCTTTCTCTCGTATTTGCTCAATGCTTAAAGCTTCTTCCTTATTTTCTTCTCTCTGACAGCTTATGAACATCAAACCAGCAGTTGAAAAAAATAGTATTAAAACGATTTTACCAAATAAGATGTCTTTCTTCATAAATTTTATCCTTAATTATTTTTTTATTTACTTATTTTGGTTGAACATAATCAATATATTCGTCTTGCATAGTTCCTAATAAATAATCTAATTGGAACTGGGTAATAATATAGCTATAAACGGTTTGTAAGCGATTAGTTTTTGCCTGACGAAGAGCTAATTCAGAATTTTGTATTTCAAGCTGACTTCCAGTCCCTTCTTTGTATCTAACTAAAGACAAATCATAAGCACGCTGGGCTAAGTTTACATTTCTATCTTGAGATTCAATTAATGATTTAGTCCGTTCCATTTCTAAAAGCGTAGATTTGACCTGCATTGATAGATAAGATTTCAATTGATTGATTTGCTCATCAGTTTGCAAGGCAGTAATCGTTGATTGCTGAACTTTATTTAATGTTTGATTACCTTTAAATAAATTAATAGAAAAATTAATTCCAACCATAGCAGAACGATAATTTAAAAAGTCGAAATTATCGGAAGAGCCGGCAAAAGTATAATTACCAAAAGCTGCTACTGAGGGCCACCATTCAGACCTGTCTAAATCAATATATGCATCATCAACTTCTCTTTTTAAAGTAAGCGATTTTAAATCTAAGTTGTTATTCATTACTGTTTCAATTGTTTGATTTTCATCAGGGATAGATTGGTCTGAAAATGAAATTTCACCAGTAACTTCAATTTCTCTGCTTTGCTCAATTCCCATTACAACTTTTAATCCTTCAATAGCATTTTTATATGTATTGTTCATTTCTACTAATGAAGGTTTTATGTTTTCAACATTAACTTCAGTTTGCAGTAAATCAAAATCGGAAACAAGACCCTGGTTGTGCAATGCTTTTACATTCTTAAAATTTAATTGAGCATTATTATATGCATCTTCTAATATTTTTGATAGCTCTTTAGCAAGCAATACACCATAAAAAGCTTTTTTTATATCAAGAACTGTTTTTGTTATTGCTGAATGAAATTGCTCCTTTGAAACATCTAGATATATTTTTGATGCCCCAATACCACGAAATACAGCAGAGTTAAAAAGAATTTGGCTAACTTCAATGCCAGCTTGATAATTATTTGCCTGTGTAAAAGACATAAGAGCAGTATTTACTGGCACATATTTAGATTTATCTTCAGGTATTACGTGTTCTTTGAATAAAAGAGCATAAGAAGCATTTGTGAGCATTGCCTCAAAATCAATAAAGGGCATCTTTGGTGTTTCTAAGTAATGAGAAAAAGTTGCTGATAAATCTACTGTTGGCAGTGCATAACCAAATGCCTGGTCAACTGCTGCCTCGGCTTTCTTGATATTCATTAAAGATATCTTAACATCTTTATTATTATTCAGTCCAATTTTTAAAGCATCTTCCAATGTAAGCTTGGTTACTTCTGATATAGTTCTAATTGGGAAGAGGACTGAAATGATTATAAGAAACAATAATAAATTGAATTTTGTTTTTTTCATACTTCACATTTCATTTATTAATTATAAGATTTTTCTTTTTCGTTAATTCTATTAATTCAAATTTAATAAAGAAATTATTAATAAAATATAATATTTATAAAACTGTAACTGAATAACTCATTCTTTAAAAAAATTTCAATTTATATTAAAATATTAAATATCATAGACTTAATTAACATTTTCAATAAAAAATCAAAAACAGGTAATAACGGATTTCTGTTTTACTTATATGTTTTTTTGTTTTTTATTTAAATAATTACACACTCAACTTTCCTAAATGACAGATAAAAGTAAATATAGAGTAGTAGTGCATTACAAACAGGATAATATGTAAAAATTCTTGAAAAACACTACTTTTGCTTATAAAACCTTTTAACACCTCCCCTGCCCCTCCTTATTAGGAGGGGAATAAGAACA
>CAZCHH010000079.1:0-12491 GCA_964498585.1 uncultured Hyphomicrobiales bacterium | reverse complement strand
TTTTGGAGTGAAGTTTTTTTTTGATAAATACGAGATTTATTTCACCCCACCCTAACGGGATAAGCAGAATAGCAGCAAGTTCTAAAGATGTGTATAATAGTTAGTCCCAAAAGGAGTGTCAATAGCCATTTCGACTACGCTCATTGAGAAGTAACCAATAACTAATAGCCGACAGCCGACTGCTAACAGCCGATTGCCGATTGCTGACAGCTTACAGCTAACAGCCGATAGCTAAATTTCTAAAACTTCTTGATTAGCATAAAAATTTTTCGTAATTTAAATGATTTGTTGAATAGAAAGTAAAGTATTATTCATTATTTATAAAAGGAACTATGGCACTACTAAGTTACTTAAAATCCATTATCTTATCGAAAATAGTAATGGCAGTAACCGGCGTAATTCTGGTGCTTTTTTTAATCGGACATACTCTTGGGAACCTTCAAGTCTTTCTTGGACGCGAGGTTTTCAATCAATATGCCTATTTTTTGCATAGCACCGGAGAATTATTATGGGTCTTTCGTGCAGTGATGATTCTTGCTGCGATTTTGCATATAATTACTTCAGTTCGACTGAAGCTATATAACAATCAGGCAAAACCGCAAAAATACGCTGTTACGAACTATATTAAAGCAAAGCTTACATCACGCACAATGTTTTGGACGGGATTGGCTATTGGCTGCTTCGTTATTTATCATCTTCTTCATTTGACTGTTGGAGTTACCAACCCTGAGCATACGCGTTACAGCGGATATGTCGAAAAAGGTGCTGGCTTGTATGTTGAGCATAATATGCCTTCACCTGAATTAATTGAAGGAAAATATATTGAAATTCCAGACGGCAAAATTCTTTTCAAGCAGAAAGATGTTTTTGCAATGGTCGTTCTTGGTTTCAAAAATCCTTTAATTTCAATAATATACATTATTGGCGTAATAATAGTTGGATTTCACTTAAACCACGCAATCCAAAGTGCATTCCAAACACTCGGCTGGAATCACCCGCGTTACTTCCCGTCAATCATTGCTGGAAGTTCAACGCTTTCGTTTTTAATCACTTTAGGATTAATTTCCATTCCAATTTCAGTTTTAATAGGCATTGTCGGAGGAGGTATATAATGTTAGATTCAAGAATACCAAGCGGACCAATCAAAGAAAAGTGGGATAAACACCGCTTTGAACTCAAATTAGTCAATGCTGCAAACAAGCGAAAATACAAAGTATTAATCGTAGGAACCGGTTTAGCAGGAGCATCGGCTGCTGCTTCACTTGCCGAACTTGGCTACGTTGTAGAAGCATTCACGTATAACGACAGCCCGCGTAGGGCACACAGTATCTCCGCTCAAGGAGGTATTAATGCTGCAAAAAATTATACAAACGATGGTGATAGCATCTGGCGTCTTTTTTACGATACTGTGAAAGGTGGCGATTTCCGCGCCAGAGAAGCAAACGTTTATCGGCTTGCTCAAGTTTCAAATAATATTATAGACCAATGTGTTGCTCAGGGTGTTCCATTTGCACGTGAATACGGTGGATTGCTTTCTAACCGCTCTTTTGGTGGGGCGCAGGTTTCGCGAACATTCTATGCTCGTGGGCAGACGGGTCAGCAACTTCTTCTTGGTGCATATTCCGCTCTTTCGCGAGCTGTCGGTAAAAAACAAGTGAAAATGCACACTCGCAAAGAAATGCTTGATGTTGTGCTGATTGACGGGAAAGCAAAAGGAATCGTAACACGCGATTTAGTAACCGGAAAAATCGAATCGCACTGGGGAGATGCTGTTATACTTGCAACTGGTGGTTACGGAAATGTATTTTTCCTTTCTACTAATGCTCAGGCATGCAACGTTACAGCAACATATCGCGCATATAAAAAAGGAGCTTTCTTTGCTAATCCTTGTTTTACACAAATTCACCCAACCTGTATTCCTGTAAGTGGAGAACATCAGTCCAAATTAACTTTAATGAGCGAATCGCTTCGAAATGACGGAAGAATATGGGTGCCGAAAAATAAAGGAGACAATCGTCCTCCAAACGAAATTCCCGAAGAAGAGCGAGATTATTATCTGGAAAGAAAATATCCAAGTTTCGGAAATCTTTCTCCTCGCGATATCTCTTCCCGTTCTGCAAAAGAAGTTTGCGATGACGGACGCGGTGTAAGTGCTACTGGCTACGGAGTTTATCTTGATTTTGCCGATGCTATAAACAGGTTAGGACAAGATGTAATTGAAGAACGCTATGGCAACTTGTTTGAAATGTATGAGCGAATAACTGGTGAGAATCCATACACAACTCCAATGATGATTTACCCAGCTTCGCATTACACGATGGGCGGGCTTTGGGTGGATTACAATTTAATGTCCACAATTCCCGGACTTCACGTATTGGGCGAAGCAAACTTTTCAGACCACGGAGCTAACCGGCTCGGAGCAAGTGCTTTGATGCAGGGTTTGGCTGATGGATACTTCGTTATTCCTTATACAATAGGTGATTATTTTGCTACAAATAAATTTGATAAAATTGATACTGAACATATTGAATTTAAAAAAGTAGAAAAGACAGAAACTGAGAAAATAAACCGAATACTTTCAATTAAAGGAAAGAAAACTCCAAGCCAGTTTCACCGTGAGCTTGGCAAAGTGATGTGGGACTATTGCGGAATGGGACGCAACGAAGCTGGACTTAAAAAAGCATTGGAGATTGTTCCTCAAATTCGCGAAGAATTTTGGCAAAACCTAACTGTTACTGGTACAGCAGAAGATTTAAATATTGTTTTAGAAAAGGCATTACGTGTTGCAGATTTTCTTGAATTTGCTGAAATATTGCTTTGGGATGCACTCGAACGCAAAGAATCCTGCGGGGCGCATTTCCGTGAAGAATATCAATATCCAGACGGTGAAGCAAAACGTGATGACGAAAACTTTACCCACGTTGCTGCATGGGAATTTACCGGCGTTGGAAACAAACCGAACAGGCACATTGAACCATTAGAATTTGAAAATGTAAAATTAGCTGTAAGGAGTTATAAATAATGAAACTAACACTTTATATATGGCGACAAAAAGACGCAAAAAGCAAGGGATTTATGGAAAAACATCAGTTAGACAACGTTTCTGAGGATATGTCCTTCCTTGAAATGCTTGATGTTTTAAACGAGCAGCTTATTCACGATGGTAAAGAAGCCGTTGCATTCGACCACGACTGCCGCGAAGGAATTTGTGGCGCCTGCTCACTGACCATAAACGGAAATCCACACGGACCCGAAGCAGCAACTACTACCTGCCAACTGCATATGCGAAAATTCAAAGATGGCGATTCAATTTACATTGAGCCGTTCCGTGCAAAGGCATTTCCAGTAATCAAAGACCTTGTTACTGATAGGAGTGCATTCGACAGGATTATGCAGGCAGGTGGTTTTGTTAGCGTTAATACCAATCAGCCGCAAGATGCAAATGCATTGCCTGTATCGAAGATGAAAGCAGATTTAGCGATGGATGCTGCTGCTTGCATTGGTTGCGGTGCTTGTGTTGCTGCCTGTCCGAATGGTGCATCAATGCTATTTGTTGCTGCAAAAGTCAGCCAGTTTGCTTTGCTTCCGCAAGGACAGCCAGAGCGAAAAAGACGTGTTCTTTCTATGGTAGAACAAATGCAGAAAGAGGGCTTCGGTGCCTGTACCAATTTTTACGAATGCGAAGCAGTTTGCCCCAAGCAAATATCAGTCCGCTTTATTGCAAAAATGAACAGAGAATATCTAAGTGCTTTCGTTGGAAAACAAGAGTAATGTATCAAATAATCTCCTTCCCAAGTTGGACTTGGGGAGGAGGTTTGTTAAAGATATACACATAAATTAAGCCCATATAGATAATTGTATTGCCATAAGAATTCTTATTATTGATAAGCAAACCTTGAATTCATTCAAGTATATTTTGAACAGGAAATAAATTCAAATTTTGAAAAAGCAAATTCAAAAAAGAGAAAATAATTAATTTAAATACAATAAATTGAAATCAATTGAAGTCATAAGGAAAGAACTTTCAACTGGAAAATATGAGTTGTCATTTCATGCTTTAAAAAGAGTAGTTGAAAGAAAAATTATGTATAATGAAATTGAAGAAGCTGGTGAAAATGCAATAATTATTGAGGACTATCCTGACGATAAATATTCACCAAGCTGCCTAATATTAGGTTTCTCTAAATCAAACAAAGCATTACATATTTTAGTATCAAGAGCTGAATTGGATTATACAAAAATTATTACGATTTATGAACCTGATGAATTAAATTTTAAAAATTTTATTGAGAGGTGTTAAATGTTTCAATGTTTGAACTGCGGTTCTAATGAATATAAAGAAGAGAAAGTTAAAAAAGTATTTGAAATAGATAATGAAATAGTTGTAATAGAAAATTTGCCTGCAAAAATATGTAAAAGGTGTGGAGAAGAAAGCTTTACAAGAGAGACATTAGTTCACATTCAAAGTATTGCTTATGGAACTCCAAAGAGTTATGTGAAAGCAAAAAGTTATGAATATGCTTAATTAATTAAACATATATAAGCCACTGAATTTCAAGTGATTAGCTATGTTCAAATTCAACTAATTGGAGTTATAAAATTAACGTATTACAAATACCTATAAATGAGAATTTATATTCTAAAATAAAAGAACTCTCTGAAAAAGAAAATATAAGTATTGAATCTTTCGCCAGTTTAGCTATAGAAGAAAAAATTGAATACTATTCAGAAAATGAATATTTTCATAACCGTTTTAAAAATAAAACAAAAGATGACTTTCGTAGAGCTTTTCTAAAAAGTCCCATCAGTTGAACCACCTGAATATGATAGATTATAATTTTATCAAAAGATAATTCCGACAAATCTTCCTTCCCAAGTGGAATTTTGGAGAGGAGGTTTGTTATTCAAAAAGATGGACTCCACTTTCAAAGAGAGGAGTCCATCTGGAAAATTTAATTTGCATTAAATAAAAAAAATAATTAAATTAAAATATTGAAAAACAAAATATTTTAAAGTAAAAACTATTTAAATATAGTGAAATAAATAATAAAAATATTTTGAATTTAATTAAATTAATTTTATATTTGTATAAGCTAAAAGTATTTTAAAGTAAATAAAATGAAAACAAAAAACGCATATAAAGAAGCAATGCGTTACATAGAAAACGCAAGAGAAGATTTGAAGCTTGCCGGTAAAGATGGAAAGTTCTATGCTGATGAAAAGTATGTTAAGACTGCATCTGGCACAGCATATTCAGGAACGCTTGTTGCTTTAGATTATTTGTTTGACGTAAAGAATGTTCCTAAAAGAAGAGGAAGAAAATCCATTGATTATTACAAAGAACACCTTGGTAAAATTGATAAGAAATTATTAAAAGAGTTGAATAGTGTTTACAATATACTCCATTTAAATGGATATTATGAAGGAGAAACAAATATAAAAAGTATTGAAGCTGGTTTTGATAATGCCATTGATTTAATTGATTCTATTAAGCAATACTGCAAAAATGGAAATGGGGTAAGCAAGTAAATAAAATAAATATGTAAGCGTAGTCTTACTTCTGTTCTTCAGTTAAAATCGCCAATTTTAAAGCGCTAGAACGGTAGAAAAGACACGCCCCAACTGGGGCGTTTTCTTTTATGCCTTAGCGCAGGGTGTTTGGCGATACCTAACTGAAGGGCATAATGTGAAAATGCCCTTTTTTTATATTATATATGGAGATTATAAATGGTCAAAAAAATCTTATTCATTGTTTTATCAGTTATTTTTATTATGCTTGGTGTTTATAGTTGTTCTGAAGGAAGCAATTATTATGATATATCTAAAATTGCTAATGGTCAAGGTAACTATTTACAACAAAAAGCAGCAGAAGACATTGGTGATAGAAATAATGCCGTTGGTTTTATTGAATTAGCAGTAGGGATATTTTTTTTAACAAGATTAAAGAAAAATAAAAAAGAAAATAAATCAGATTCAGATAGTTAAACATAAAGAGGAATTGAAATGAAATTGATAAAAAAAATTATATTGTTATTTTTAATTGTTACTGCAATATCATGTCAAAACAAAGAACAAAATAATAGACAGATGATAGAAAATAGCTCCAACAATGCTATTGCTAAACAAAATGACAGTATAGAAAAAAATCAAAACAGCTTACTGGATACTGTAAAGGATTCAGACTTCACTATAAAATCTATTGAAGCAATGGATTATAAAGACGTTCCAGGTTCAAATCCAGCAGAAGATAATTTAATTCTGTATGAAGTTAATTTCAAAATTTTTCCAAGTGAAAAGAATTTGATTATTTTTTTAAATAAAAGGGAAAACGATAATAAATACAAAGGTAAAATATTTCCAAAAGTTGCATATAATATATACTTTAAAGAATCTTTTAAATATAAAATTCAATACGTTAAAGGTAAAATACAATCATTATCAGATGATAAGGGTAATTTAAAATACTTTTAATAATAAAAAGGAAATTATTTATTATAAGTTAATAATTAAATGAATTAATTTATTAAATTTTTAAGGAGTAGATATATGTTTATATTAAAATTTATTAAAACCAAATTACTTACTTTAACCTTATTTTATATTTTTACAATTTTATTAATTTTAAGTTGTTCTTCTGAAGAAAAAGACTTATATAACAAAACAGTTGATGGAATAAAAAATCATTTAAAAACTCCGTCCACTGCAAATTTCCAGCCATTCAGTGAGGTTAGTATTGTAGTAAAAAAAAGTAGTAACAAAGAAAAATATACTATTGTTAGTGCTTTTGAAAAATCACTATGTGGAAAAATTGATGAAATTTCTAATGATTCTATAGTCGTTGAAGCTATAAAAAAAACTGATTCAATTGCAAATGCTAATTTTGGTGATATATATACAGAAAGTGCTGATTTTGAAATCGAAGTTGAGGCTGAAAACTCTTTTGGCGCCTTAATAAAAAATAATTGGGCAATATTGGCTCATAGAATGTTATTTAATGACGGTACTAAAAGTAAATGGCTGATAGTTGGTTCTCCTTTGGGTGAAAATAAAAAATATATATTAAATGAAAAATTTAAATAAAAAATAATTTTACAACATTATTAAAAGTGCAGAGTCAGCACTATAAACACTGACATAATTATTATGGCAAATACAAATGATTTTAATAAAATAATTGTAACAACTGGTGACTTGAAAAATGATTATGAAGTAATTGGACCAGTGTATTTTTCCGTTTCTAATAAAGGATTTTTTGGAAGTCAATTAGGAAAATTAATAAAAAAGTATAATTCTGAACTTGAAATTATGAAAAAAAATTCAATGATTAACCAAGAAAGAGCTGATTGGGGATTTTTATGGGGTGAATTCTCAGCAGGCCAAAATGAATTTGATAAAGCATTTTTTATTTCTGTTCAAGAATTAAAATCAAGAGCTTCAATTTTAAATGCTGATGCAATAATTGGATTAAGGCAAGATATTGATTTAGATACATCTGGTTTTCAATACTTTTATTTACAAATGTATGGAACAGCAGTAAAGTTTAAATAATATTCTTTTTTAAAAGTTAAATTTACTTTAGGATCCATCCTTCCCAAATCCTATTTGGGAAGGTATTTTTTTTCTGCAAATCGAAAATTCTTTTATTTGGATAATTGTTCTATTTTTGTTAATTTAATGAAGATAGAACTATTGTAGATAAATAAATAATTACGACTTAACTAGACAAAGGGCCATATAGGTTTTATTATTATTTACCACTGATTATCATTAAATTTATAAATAATATCTGTTACTTAAATAAAAAAATAGATTATTTTTTAAATTTTTATAAATTTGTAAAAAAAAATCTATTAAGTTTTATATTCTAAGAGAAATATTATGGAAAAAGGAAAATTTATCAACTCGTTTTTCGAACAAAAACGAATAGCTTTAGCTGGCGTTTCCCGTTATAATAAAAAATTTGGCAGATATGTATTCAAAGAATTAACTAAAAAAGGGTATAGCATAGCACCAATAAATAAAAATACCGATGAAATTGATGGTGTTAAGTGCTATAAAAATTTTGAGGAATTAACTGAGAAATTTGATTCTGCCCTAATTTCTGTTAAGCCAACTGAAACACTTTCTGCCATTAAATCAGCTGTTAATGCTGGTATAAAAAATATTTGGATACAGCAAGGAAGCGAAAGTGAAGATGCAATTAAATATTGCCAAACAAATAATATTCCTTTTATTTCAAATGAATGTATTATGATGTATGCAGCTCCAGTGAAATCAATACATTCTTTTCACCGTTTTATCTGGAAACTTTTAGGTAAATATCATAAGTAATTAATAAGTATAATTCAAAATTAAAGTTAAATTTAAATAATAACTCACCTTAAGCATTCCCCTATTGAGAGGTGTAGGATGTGTTCTTTATTACTCTTTATTTGAAGTAATTATAAGGAGATATACGATTATTAGAAAATGTTTTCTTTTAAGTATTTGAGAATTTTTTTTATTATAAAAGAAAGAACACAGCCCTTTAATCCCCTCTCAAGAGGGAATAAGTAAGGTTCTAATCCGCCGCAGAATCGATTCATCCGTTGAAATCAAGTTAATAGATAAATTATTCAGTTTAGTATTTTTAAATTAAAAGGAGTTTTTATGAAATCTGTATGGTTTTTTGCTTTTGCTGGTTTATTGTTAGTAGCTTGTGGCGATTCTTCAGAACCAAGCAAGGAAAACAATAAATCTATTATAGTATTTGATTCTGTTTCAAATCAGCCAATGATTGACTGTAAAATTAGGTTGGATTATATATTTGAAAAAGATGATGACTACACCACAGGAGAAATTATTCCTTATCCTAATCCAGTGATTAATAATGTTTTTTTTCATTTTCAAATTACCGAACAAGGCATCTATTCTATTGATATTGTAAATCAGGTTAATTCTAATTCTTATAATTTAATGAAAGACACTTTAGAAAATCCAGGCACCTATCAATATCTTTATAATTTAAATGATTCTGTGCAAATTGAAGAAGGTTTCTATTCAGTTTACTTAAAACACTTAGATATAATAATTGATTCAACAACATTATTTTATATTAAAGATGAGAATAGATTTAAATACAATAATTCTGTGAAATGTTATAATTACTATGCTTACGAAAATAAAACTGATATGCAGGGCAAAATCTATATTAATTTAAATGATTTTAAATTATTTGGTAAATCATTTATACGAGTGTACGATAACGGGAATATTACTTCTAGATGGACAATTAATGATAGTATATTAGTAAGCGTTTTTGATGGTTCCACAATAATAAAGCAGAAAGTATTTCCTTTCAGATTACTCAAAGAAGATTATTTGATATATATGAATTAAAGAATTTTCCCTTTTAAAATTTGCTACTTAGCAAACAAAATAAAATGAATTTATACTGGTTTTCACAGTGTTTTTTTAAATAAAATATGCAATCAAAGATTTTTTTATTATTTTATAATTTTAAAAATTACTTAAATAATATTTATTTTTTTAAAATACTTTTTAACTATATGAGAAATTACAAAAATATTTTAGTAACAGGTGGTTCTGGTTTTATCGGTAGTAATTTTATACATTATTTATTTGAGAAAACTAATTTTTCTGGCAGAGTTATAAATGTTGATTGTTTGACTTATGCAGGGAATCCCGACAATTTAACACAAATTAATGAAATATATGGCGTGGAGCGATATTTTTTCTTTAAAAAAAATATCAAGGATTTTGAAGCAATAGAAAATATTATGCAACAATTTGGTATTGATTGCATAGTCCACTTTGCAGCAGAATCACATGTAGACAGGTCGATTTTCGGACCTAAAGATTTTATTGAAACCAACATTGTCGGCACTTTCAATCTGCTCGAAGTAGCAAGAAAAGTATGGGGAAAGAGACAAGACGTTTTATTCCATCATATTTCAACAGATGAAGTTTATGGCTCTCTCGGTGAAACCGGCTTTTTCTATGAAACTACTCCATACAGTCCACGAAGTCCCTATTCGTCATCAAAAGCTGCTTCAGACCATTTAGTTGCTGCTTATAATCATACTTATAATTTAGCAACTACTACATCAAATTGCTCTAACAATTATGGCTCTTATCAATTTCCAGAGAAACTGATTCCACTTATGATAATGAATATTCTTGAAGGAAAACAACTCCCTGTTTATGGCGATGGAAAAAACATTAGAGACTGGCTCTATGTTGAAGACCATTGCTCTGCTATTTGGGCAATTATTAAAAATGGAAGAATTGGTGAAACTTATAATGTTGGTGGCGAAAACGAATGGGAAAATATTAAACTTGTTAATTATCTTTGCGAAAGAGTTGCTTTTTTTACCAAAAAAAATCTAATTGAAATTAAAAAGCTAATTACTTACGTAAAAGATAGACCCGGACACGATAGAAGATATGCAATTAATTGTGATAAAATAAAAAATGAATTAAACTGGAAACAATCTGTTACTTTCGAAATTGGTTTAGACGAAACAATAAAATGGTATTTGAATAATAATGAATGGATTCAAAATATTCGTAGTGGCGCATACTTAAAATGGATTAATAAAAATTACGGAGCCAGGTAATGCTTTATACAAAGTTGCTAATGTGATGTTTAAGTATTTATACAAAAACTGAACTTTTTAGTCATCGGATTACTGCCAGTCATCCGATGACTTCCGTTTGCTTATTATCATTATAAATATATGTAATACATATAGTTAAAGCAATATTTCTAAATAGTTCAGAATTTGAAAGTATTTTTAATGAGAAATCTTTAAACCTATAATCCCAACAATTATAAGAAATGCAGAAATTAATCTGCCTATACTTGTGGAATCGCCAAAAAAAAGAATTCCTACAGCGAGAGTTCCTACAGCTCCAATTCCAGTCCATACAGCATAAGCAGTTCCTATTGGAATAGTTGATTGAGCAATGTAAAGGAAAATTAAACTAAAAATCATTGAAATCGACGCAAGGATTATTCCCAATACTTTATTTTCAGATGTTTGAGTAAGTTTTAAACTCAAGGGCCAGCCAATTTCAAAAATGCCTGCTATAATTAGATAAATCCAACCCATTTAATCAAATTTATTTTTTCATAATACTATATTGCAAAATTATATAATTAATTATTATCAGAAAACAAATGCATTTTTTCCGGTTCAATTATTTCAAATTTTTGCAGCTGACCAATTGCTAAATCTTGAGGAAGATAAGTAATCCTGCAAGATTTCAAATCATCTGCATTTGAAAAGAAAATGTATGTTTCATGTCCTATGTATTCAATATTTTTTATCTTTGCTTCAAAAGTGTATGCAGAATTGTTTTCACTTCTCGCTGGTTTAATATTTTCAGGTCTTATCGCTAAAGTATTAATATAATTATGATTGGTAACTGTTCCTATAAGTTTTTCGGAAATTGGGAATTTGTTTTTATTCTCATCAATAAAATAATGATTTTTATAAAATTCAATTTTTCCTTTAAAAAGATTAATTTGAGGAGTACCAATAAAAGTAGCAACAAAAATATTGTTCGGTTGGTTATATAGCTCAGTTGGACTTCCAATTTGGCTTGCAACGCCATCGCTTAGCAAAACAATTTTATCCGCCATAGTCATTGCTTCCACCTGGTCGTGAGTAACGTAAATAGCAGTAATGCCTAATTCTTTTTGTAAGTTTGTAATTTCAGTTCTCATTTGAACACGTAATTTAGCATCTAAATTAGAAAGTGGTTCATCGAAAAGAAAGCATTTTGGCTTTCGTATAATTGCCCTCCCGAGAGCCACCCGCTGCCGTTGACCGCCGGAAATCTGCTTTGGTTTCAATTTTAAAAGCTCAGTTATTTGAAGAATTTCGGCTATTTCCCAGACTCGCTTTTTAATAATATCTTTTTTTTCTTTTCTTATCGAAAGTGGAAAGGCAATATTCTGAAAAACAGTAAGATGTGGATAAAGAGCATAATTTTGAAAGACCATCCCTACATCGCGTAGCTTCGGTTCAACATAATTAATTTTCTTGTCATTAAAATATATTTCACCCTCGCTTATATCTTCCAAGCCAGCAATCATACGAAGCACGGTAGTTTTTCCGCAGCCGGAAGGACCGACTAGCACTACAAATTCACCTTCATTAGCTTCAAAACTAAGATTATTTACAGCTAATTTACCATTTTGATATGTTTTTGAAACGCTTCTTAATGAAATCCTGGTCATAATTAAATTCAAATTATCATTTCTTAACAATTACAAATTTAATTAAATAGTTGATTGATTTTATATCTTTGTAATAAAAAGTTTTTGTTCCTTTGGTTTTCATTACTCCAGTCTTACTATCAGCAAGTTGTTCGCATAAATTTTCTCTTGTCATTCTGTCGTAAGCCAGAATCATTCTTACGAAAGCAGGTGAGCTTGCTCACGATACATTTGGGCAAGCCCAAATGCTTCATTGAAATAGCTA
>CAZCHH010000078.1:0-12576 GCA_964498585.1 uncultured Hyphomicrobiales bacterium | reverse complement strand
GTATGAAACTCTTTATAGTTTCTTGTTCCATATTATTTATCCTCTATATATTTATTTAACTTACCTTCCAAATTCCTCCTTGATAGTGGAATTTGCGAGGTGATTTATTTAATACTTTCCCATTTTGAGTTTTCTTTTCTCAATATAAATTTGAAAAAACCGCAAAGCATTCCAATATTCATATTAAAGAAAATATAAGCAAAACGAAAAAAGCTACCATTAAAATTTATTTTTTCAAAAATCCATCCTATTATTATAATTAACACTATTAATAATTGAATCAACAAACTTAATAGTGCTAAATTTGAAACTGAATAACAAACAATAGCCATAACTAATAGTAAAAAAAAGCAAGGTGCTACAAACCATCTTGAAACTTTATGGGAAAAAAGAAAAAAAGCAGCCGCTGGCGTTTTAAACGAAAAAATTTGTCGGGCTTCCCAAACAGATGACATCCCACAGGAAGTCATTCTTACTCTGCGTGCAAATTCTCCGTTTAGCGATTTTTTCCTTACTTCATAAACTATTGCTCTGTCGTCAAAAATATTTCTTTTCCTTTTTAAAGCAACCTTTAGTATTGGAGTAAAATCATCACAAACAAATTCATTTGGTATTGGTTCATATAATGATTTTCTTACACTATAAAACTGCCCCATTGCATTAAAAGTAGAAAAGACGATACTCTCTTTTTTCCTTATATATTTTTCAAATCGTTGATAAAAATCTTCAGTTAAATGACCAGTATTTATATCTTCTTCTGTATTTATGTTCATCACATAAGATAATACTGCACCAACATTATCATCTTCATAATTTTCTACCATTAAAGAAATAGAATTTTTACTTAACCTAACATCTGCATCTAAGAAAAATAATATTTCACCTGTTGCTTTTCTGCATAGTTCGTTTAATACTTTATTTTTTCCGGAACGTGCTAAATCAAAAAATTTTATTTGTGAGTATTTATTTGCCAATCCACGCACAATTTCTGCTGTTCTATCAGTTGAACCATCTGAACCGACTATAACTTCTATATCTTCCAAAGGATAATCAGATTGAAATATTGATTTTATACAATCTTCAATTAAATTCTCTTCATTGTAACAGGATATAATTATTGAGATTTTTTTTCTTAATCCAACTTTTCTTTTTGCTTCATTTTTAAAAAGTTTAGAAAGAAAAAATAATATGACAGGATATATCGCAAAAGGATATAAAATCAATAGAATGAGTATTATTATAATTATATCGTAGTAATTTAAGTTCATATTTAAATATTAAAAATAGTCGTATCTTAAAATAATATATGCAAATTGAGATGGTTTGTCATTAGTAAATCTCATTTGAAATGCAGATTGTAAATTTAAACCTCTAAAAATCTCACAGCCGAAATTAATTTCTGCTTTCACTGTGTTTTCACGAATGCCATCAAGAAAAGTAACTGTTTCAGAATCTTCCGGCATTCTTGTTTTTAAAACATCGCCGCCTACATTTCTAATCACCTCGCCACTTTCGGACAAAATATTTGCTCCGTGTCGGGCGTAAGAGAACTTGAATAAAACTGGGTAACGATTTCCATAATATGTTTTAATTTGCAAAAGGACTTCATCTGAATTTGGCTGTAAATCAGAACCAATTATCCAACCATCATTTGTATATGATTTTTGGTAATCAAAATGAGAAAATGTATATGGCTCTACTCTTGTGTATTCAATTCCAAACTCTGAACTAAATGGCAATGAAACGAGAATTCCAATATTTGAAGCAGCTTTATTACTCCAGAATCCTTTTCCGATTTTATCAAACATAATATCATCAAGAAGAAAACTACCTTTTATTTGGAAACCTTTAAAGGGACGTAAAGTCATATCAATTCCCATTAATGAATTATCGCGGTCACGAAGTGAATGTTCCAAATTTTTAAAAAAGCTAAGCGGATTTAAATAAGCTAAATCTACAGCCCTATCTGCATAAACAACAGATTCAAAAAAGCCAAATTCGCCCCAGCTCGGTTTAATTGCAAAACGATGTAATGTTAAATATTTTGTTGGAATAACTGTATTGAAACCGGCATTATTTCCTTTAACTGGCAATGCTAAAATGCTTGCATGAGCAAAGCGGTATTCAAAAGTCTTGAATTTCGCTCCCAAAGTTAGCATATCAAAAGCAGGTGAATTATCTGAAATAAATAATTTACTATTTATTCCGGAACCAATTTGAACGGACTGCCTACCTATCGAAGCCCAAAACCAGTTATTTTGATATATAACACTTGACTCGGAAAAATCGAAATCGCTCTTTAAATCGGAAAATTTTACGTTTTGGCTTAATCGCCTGTTTTCAAAAGCTACATCACGATTTCCACTCAAGACCGCTCCATTTGTTGCCTGAAGAAAATATCCCACTTTACCATCTATAGTACCGATTAGGCGCAATCCCAAATTGCCAAGCACTGCGTTATCCTTGTCACTGTTTTTAAATAGTGTAAAAACATCTATTGAACCGAGTGGTGTGATTGAAACTGAATTTGAGCTATCAGAATAATGAAAAATAAATTTTTCATCATTTGAAAAAAATCTATTTGAGAAAACCTGTGCAGAATCTGAAGTACTATAAATAAGAACTGCTCTGCCTGCTGGTTCTATTCCAAATTCTTTTGCAAAACTTGAAAGCACCTGCTTTTCGCTTGTTGATAATTCTGATTCGTTTTCCTTTAAAATATTTAAAAGTCTTACAATTTCATTTTTTTGAAAAGGAATAGAAGACATTGAGAAATGTTGGAAGAAGCCCTTGGTTTCAGTGTATGAAAGGAATTGATATACAGGATGTTGTATTGGTATTAGTTCAATTTGAGCTGATAAATTACTGCTTAACAAAATGAATAATAAACAAGCAGATGTCATTGGCAACGAAGTGAAGAATCTCAAAATCTGTGGAAATAATGGCTTGTGAGATTCTTCGCTGCGCTTCAGAATGACAATTTTTAGAACTCCCATTCTAAAAAAATATATAAAATTCTCAATCAAAGAAGAGAATTTGATAATAATATTCTTTCTTTCATTATTCATTGAATAAATTAACTAATTATTGCTTAAATATATAATAAATTAGGTTGATAACAGAAACAACAGCAGCTAAAGTAGTAGCAATAGCAGCAAATTTCTGTGATTCTATGCCGGGAGGTAAATCCGGGGGGCGGGGCACGTAGATTTCATCGCCGGGTTCAATAATAGCTTTAGAATCAGCTTCAAGCCATACTTTAGTTCTTCCTTTAATTATTCTGGAACGGCTTTCAGAAGCACCAACAGCAAAATCCCCAGCTTTTTCAATATACCATTGCATTGTTTTTCCGGGTTCATAAACAACAAATCCGGGATTGTTTACCTGTCCATAAACATAAATATTCGTTGGAATTGAAGGCACTATTATTACGTCTCTATCTTCAAGAAGAACGTTGTTTTCATCAGAATTATGCTCAAAACATTTAATAAAATCACAAGAAACTGCATTTTGACGATACATCATATCAAGTTTGAAGCGAGCAGTATCTTCCATAGTCAAATCACTATATTGGAAATTTTTAAATATATTATCTTCAATAATATTACTCTGAGTGAATGTATTTCTTACAATCATACTTAAACTAAGCGAGGCATTTTCTTGAAATCCGCCGGCAAGAGCAATTACATCTTTCAAACGTGTTTTCCCCGGTTCAATCCTAAATACTCCCGGCTTTTTTACAAGTCCCATAACTGAAATGGCAGAATGTTGTTTTACCTGCTGTGGCTTTTCAACTCCGACAACAATATAATTTCCTGCCTGTAGTTCTATATCTTCTCCAATCAGATTCATTGCAGAATCTATTTGTAATTTTTGTTCTTTGTTTTCGTTGCTATAAAGGATTACATTATTTAAATCTGCATCATCACGCAATCCGAAACCAAGTTTTAAAAGTAAAGAAGCTTTATCACCTTTTTGAAATGAAGTGATAATAGGGCGATGGACGGCGCCGCTTATAGCTATTGTCGGTTGAAACTCATCTTCAAATGGAACAAAAATAATATCACTTTCAGAAATATAAGGGTCGAACTCGGGAGTATTTATTGCTATTGATTTTTCTATATCAGCTTTAGATGACGTTCCGTTGCTATGAAGCACCGTGATATTTCTGTTTACTGTTGATGGAATTGTTGCAACTCCGCTACCACTAAAATTTTTCAATAATTGTTTCTGTCGTTCAAGATTTTGAGTTATCGAATAAAGATGTTGCGGAGAAAATTGCTTGTTACTTGGTATTGCATTTGCAATATTGATTACATTCGATATTCTGTAACTTGAGGGTAAAATGTAAGTTCCGGGGAAAAGCACATTACCGTTGATTGTTACCATAACATTTCTTGGTTTGTAAAGCGAAATCCACCCTTCATTCTTTGGATTCTTTTGCTTAACTGCTTCTAAAACCAATTTTTTTACATCTGTTAAAGATTTACCAAGAATATCTAATTCACCTATTCTTGGGATAAAAATCTTGCATTCCGGAGAAACATAAATATATTGTTGATTTGGTTCTTCCAATAAATTTTGATAAAGTAAAACATCGCCGGGACCTAATTTATAGAAGTCTGAATAAATAATACTTCCAAAAGTAAATCCATCGGTTTGATTTAGTGTATTTGTCGATAGATTGGTTAATGAATTATCTTTAAAAAGGGATTCTGTTTCAAATGTAGAAAATCCTTTTGTCTGGGCAAGTAAACTATTAAAGGAAAAAATACTTAAAGTTAATACTAAAATTATAAGATTTATTTTTTTCATAATTCTTTTTTTATACTTAAATCATATTGCAAATTTAATAAACTTAATAGTAATAAACTAATTGATAATGCAAAGATTTAAAATAATAATCAGTTATCAAAAGTAAAGACGATTATTTTACTAATTTAAGTGTAATTCTATGCTTTTTATTCTCTTTTTAAAAATCAGAGCGACAGTCTTTGCATAGTATTTTCAGACAGCAAACTGAAAAAACCTTCTGAAAATGAGCTATTCAGAAGGTTTTTTGTTTAAAATCTTTTATTTTACAATCTTATTCAATATAATGAGCACCACGGCTAATTCTATCTTCGGAAGCATATTGAAATACCGCCATAGCAGTTTGTACTCCATTCCGAAGCTCAATAATCTCACGAGTCATTTTAGCTTTTTTATAGAACTGCTCAATTTCAGTATGCAAATGTCTTAAAGTTGTTTTAGCTCTTTGGAGACGTTGCTGTGTTCGGACTAATCCAACATAGTTCCACATAGTATTTTTTATAGTTTGCCAGTCTTGAGCAATAAGTGCCATATCAACTAATTCATTTTCTTCTTCCCAAGGGAAAATATTAGGGAAATATTCATCAGATTTTATAAAAGTGCAGGCATCATTTGCAGCTTTCCAAGCCCATACAACATTTTCAAGGAGTGAAGCAGAAGCAAGACGATTCGCACCGTGAACGCCGGTGCACGATACCTCTCCTACTGCATAAAGTCTTCTGAGCGAAGTTCTTCCTCGTAAGCTGACTCCAACACCTCCACAGAAATAATGAGCAGCTGGCACTACAGGTATCATTTCTTTAGTTATATCGACTCCGTCATCATAACAATGCTGATAAATAGTAGGGAATCTGTTTCTTATCCATTCGCTTTTTTTAAACGAAATATCAAGATAAACGCAAGGATGCTTAGAAACAAGTAAGGTATGATGAATTGCACGTGAAACTATATCTCGAGGAGCAAGTGAGCCGAGTGGATGATATTTTTGCATAAATTCTTTTCTGTCTTTATCTTTCAAAACTGCTCCTTCGCCACGTAAAGATTCTGAAATTAAAAAACGCTCTCTTTCACCAAAAAAAGTAGTTGGGTGAAATTGAATATATTGAAGATTGAAGCATCTTGCACCGGCGCGCCAGGCAGCAGCAATACCATCGCCAGTTGCTTCTGCCGGATTTGTAGTATGTATGTAGATTTGTCCAAGCCCGCCAGTTGCTAATATGGTTTTAACTGCAAAAATTGGGAACACTTTGCCAGTAACATTATTTAAAACCAAAGCACCAAAGCAAGCTGGCTTTTCGTATATATCCAAAGAATTTTTTGAATGATGGGATAAGGTTAATAAATCAACAAGTGTATGGTTGGTTAGGATTTCGATATTTTTATTTTGATGAAGAGCTTTAATTACAGAAGTTTGTATAGTGCGTCCAGTCATATCTTTTGAATGAATAATGCGTGGCTGGGAATGAGCTCCTTCACTTGTCAAATCCAATTCTGAATTTATATCTTTATCGAAATCAACCTGTAGCCGGTCGATTAAAAGCTCTTTGACTAATTTAGGACCGAGTTCACATAACTGGTCAACAGCCGGTTCCCAGCAATGTCCGGCACCAGCATCCATTATATCACTTTTTAATTTTTCAGGTGTATCGTTATCACCTTTGTAAATTATTCCTCCTTGAGCATACCTTGAACTTCCGCTAAGTAAATCATCAGTTTTTGTAATAATTGTTACTTTAAATCCCTTTTCTGCAGCGATTATCGCAGATAATGCCCCAGCAAGTCCAGAGCCGAGTATTAGTATTTGAGTTTGGTTCATATCTATTTTTTATTAGCAAAAAATAATCTTTATTTTTTTAAAATATGCAAATTAATCATTTTTTTGCTTTCTTGTTTTACTAATAAAAAAATGCTTCATTTTGAGATTGAAAACGTAATTGATAATTTTAAAAAATTACGTAAAATAGCGGAGTTAGATATTAACAATTCAGCTTTATGTGTTTAAAGTAAATAAAATGTAAATAAAAACACAATTATTCGTAATTTTGTATTTATTTTTAGGAAATGCTTGGTTAAAATGTATAAGTTAGAAACAATTATCTCGCTTGCAAAGCATCGTGGATTTGTTTTCCAATCATCAGAGATATATGGTGGTTTGAATGGCTGCTGGGATTTTGGTCCTTTAGGTATTGAATTGCTCAGAAATATAAAAGAGCAGTGGTGGCGTGAAATGACTTTTCGCGATGAAATTGTTGGAATTGATGCTGCAATTTTAATGCATCCCCGTACCTGGGAAGCAAGCGGTCACCTCGCTCAGTTTACTGACCCGATGATTGACAATAAAACGAGTAAACAACGTTATCGCGCCGATAATCTTATTGAAGAATTCATAGATAAGTTAATTAAAAAGAAGAAAAAAGAAGAAGCAGATAAAATTAGTTCGCAACTCGATAATGCAGAAACCAATGAAGATTATTTTAAAATAATTACTGAAAATGGCATTACTGACCCGGTAAATGGTTCAACTGATTGGACTGAAGTACGTAATTTCAATTTAATGTTCAAAACCTTTGTTGGACCAGTAGAAGATGCAAGTAACACAGTTTACCTTCGTCCCGAATCTGCTCAGGGAATTTTTGTTAATTTTAAAAATGTTATGGATTCTGCCCGTCAGAAAGTTCCTTTCGGCATTGCTCAAATTGGGAAAGCGTTCAGAAATGAAATAAATACTAAAAATTTCCTCTTTCGTACCCGTGAGTTTGAGCAAATGGAAATGCAATTTTTTATTAAGCCGGGAAGCGAAAAAGAATGGTTTGACTATTGGAGAAATGAACGTATTAACTGGTATGTTAATCTCGGCATTAGCAAAGAAAAACTGAATTTTAAAGAGCATCAGAAATTAGCTCATTATGCTAATTTCGCTACAGATATTGAATATGAATTCCCTTTCGGTTTCGGTGAAATTGAAGGTATTCATTCAAGAACTGATTTCGATTTAAAGAGTCATCAGGAATTTTCCGGTAAAAAAATGGAATATGTGGATACTGTTAATCAGGAAAGATATATTCCTTATGTAGTAGAAACTTCTGGCGGAGTTACACGTTCATTTATGGCTTTCCTTTGCAATGCTTATAGTGAAGAAGACGTAAAAGGAGATGATGATAAAGTGGAGAAAAGAACTGTCCTTCGTTTCCACAAAAAGCTGGCTCCAGTTACTGCTGCTATTTTTCCTTTAGTCAACAAAGATGGTATGCCAGAGCATGCTCATAAAGTTTATAAAGAATTACAAAAAGAATTTCCAGTCCAATACGATACTTCCGGCGCTGTTGGAAGACGTTACAGAAGACAAGACGAAATTGGAACTCCATATTGCATTACTATTGACGGACAAACACTCCAAGATGATACCGTTACTATCAGAGAACGTGATTCGATGGAGCAAATACGAATTAGCAATTCTCAAATTGCAGAATATATTAATAAACAATTAAAAAGCTAAATTTATTGATATTTGTTTTATAATTGCTTGCATAGACATTCTTGTCTGCGTTATGTATATTTGTTGAACTTTTTTGAAAGTAAAAAGATTTATAAATCTCTTTATATATTAAAATGTCACAAGTTCTTTCTGATTTTGATGTGATATTGAATAAATCTTAATAAAGACATAAAGAATTTAAAGCTGTATGTTCAAATTATTATAAAAAGCTTTAATGGAATGCTATTTATGTTCAAAATTGAATTTAAAATTATATTAATAATTCTTTTGCTAAGCACATTTTCTTTGCCAGCAAAGGACTCTTTAATTATTTCAATAGAGAATCCTTCTGCATTTTGTACACCAAAAATTGCATTGGTTCTGAGCGGTGGTGGTGCAAGAGGGATTTCTCAAATTGGTGCTATAAATGAATTCGATAGAAATGGCATACACTTTGATTACATTGTTGGAACAAGTATTGGCGCAATTGTTGGTGGTATGCTGTCAATAGGTTATTCTGCATCCGAACTTGATTCAATAATAAAACATACTGACTGGAGCGAACTATTCTCAATCAAAAATGAGCAAAACAGAGACGACCTTTTTCTTGACCAAAAAATTGTAAGCGACCGTTCCGTTTTATCATTAAAATTTGATAATTTCAGTTTTGTTATGCCAGAGGCAATTTCAGTTGGAGCAAAGCTGTTTTCATTCATACAGAAAGTTGTTTGGAATAGCGTTTATAATTTTCAAACAGATTTTGATTCACTTAAATACCCTTTTAGAGCAGTTGCTACCGATTTAGTTGAAGGGAAAACTATTTCTATTTCGAAAGGGAATTTGGTTACTTCTATTCGTTCAAGTGCAACTGTTCCTCTTCGTTTTACTCCCGTTTGGCTTGACTCAATGGTGCTAGTTGATGGTGGTTTAATGGCAAACATACCAACCGAACAGGCACTTGAATTCAAACCAGATTTAATAATTGCTATCAATACAATTTCACCCTTACTCCCAAAAGAAGAGTTAAATAAGCCATGGAACCTTGCCGACCAGGTGGTTTCAATTCAAATGGAAAAATTCTCCTCTCAAGCTAAAAATTTAGCCGATGTATTGATTGAACCAGATTTGAAAAATAGAAGTAATCTCGATTTTAGTCATTTAGACAGCTTAATTGAACTTGGAAATAATGCTACTCAGAATAAAATTCTTCAAATTAAAGAACTAATAAATTTTAAGAAAAAAGAGAATTGCTATAAATTACTTGAAGGTCTAAAAAATAGTTTTAATTATTTTCCCAAAATCAAATTTATTGGATTAACTAACGAGGATTATTCTGACAGTATCAACAGAATAATCAACTTTGAAGATTTGTTGTTAAATTTATTTTATTCAAAAAATTTGAGTTTTTATCAATCAATAAATTTTATTAAAAATGAAAATTCGGAATTAGAAATTGTATTGATTCCTTATGATTTAATCAAAGAAATTTATATTTTTGATGAGAATAATGAATATGAAAATTTATTGGATATTGAACTTACAGAAAAATTTTTAAATCAGCCATATAATAAAGAAACGGAAAAAGAAGTTAGGATTTTAATATTAAAAGAGTTGAGAAAACGTGGATTCACTTTTGCTTCAACAAAAAGTATTAAATACAATAAAACAAATAATTCTTTAAGTATATATCTTGATTATGGCAAAGTTCATAACATAAAAGTTAGCGGCAATAAATCTACAAAAGATTTTCTTATATTACGTGATTTGAAATTTGAGCAAGGAGATTACCTTAATTCACAAAAAATTGCTGTCTCCTGGGATAATTTAATGAATAATAGTTTGTATGAAACAGTTCAATTTGAAGTAAATAAATCTGATACAATAAGCGGTGTTGATGTATGTGTTTTTGTCAAAGAAAATCCAGAGCAAGTTTTAAGTTTGGGAGCAAGAGTAGATAATGAACGCTATACTCAGGTTGGCTTGGATTTCATTCAAAATAATTTTTTAAATTATGGGGCTAAGCTAAATGCAAGATTTTCTATCGGCTCAAGAAATCAATACGCCTCAATATCAGTCATTCAGCCAAGAATATTGCGTTCAATGATTACTTTTTCATTAAAAACTTATTATGAGCATAAGAAATCTTATAATTATATTTTTAAGCCCAACACAAGAACAAATGAGTTTATTCGGCTTCAGGACGGTGAATATGCAGTAGAAAGGTATGGTTTTTGGGCTTCTTTCGGAACACAAATAGAACGCAAAGGCATTCTTTCTATTGATTTAAGATCAGAAAAGCAAAGGTCTTACGATTATAAAGATTTAGAAGATAAACAAAACTTTTATTCTGTAAATACAATTAAAATAGGAACAATATTTGACACTGAAGACAAATCCGAATTCCCGACCAAAGGAAGAATAATAAATTTATCATTAGAAACTAATTTATTCAATATTCGCAATAGTGTTGGATTTTCAAAAGCAGAATTTTATTTTAGCAATATATTTTCTATTGATAATCATATAATTAAACCTTCAGTATTATTTGGATTTGCTGATGGAACTCTTCCAGTACCGGAATTTTTTACATTAGGCGGTCAGAACAATTTCTTCGGATATCGTGAAGATGATGATATTGGTCGCCAAATCTTTATTAGTTCTCTCGAATATAGTATTCAGTTGCCGTTTTCCTTATTATTCGACACATATTTTTTATTCCGTTACGACATTGGCTCAATTTGGAAACAATTCGAAACAATAAAATTCAGTAGCTTAAAACATGGAGTTGGTGCTAGCATTGCTCTTGATTCGCCAATTGGTCCGGCGAAATTCTCTGTTGGCAAAGGTTTTAATTTTTTGAAAGCTCCTGTAACTGTTGTTTGGGGAGAAACACATTTCTATTTTAGTTTAGGGATTAAACTTTAAAATTATGAAAATAGCATTTCTATCTTCGTTTTACCCTCTTCGCGGAGGAATTGCACAGTTTAATGCTGCTCTTTATCGGGCTTTTGAGAAAGAGCACCAAATAAAAGCATATACATTTTCAAGGCAGTATCCAAATGTTCTTTTTCCGGGAAAAACTCAATACGTTGGAAAAGACGATAATGTTGATATTATTCCTTCTACAGCTGTCTTGGATACAATAAATCCACTTACTTTTTATTCTACTGCAAAAAAAATATTGGATTTTAAACCAGATATGTTAATTTCTAAGTTTTGGATGCCTTTTTTTGCTCCTTCCCTCGGTATGGTTGCAAAGTTACTGAAGAAAAAAGGTGTTAAGAATATCTGCATTGTCGATAATGTCTTACCACACGAACCAAAGCCATTCGACAGAGCTTTTATCAATTTTTTTGTCCGGCAGCAAGATGGCTTTATCGTTATGACTGAGCAGGTGAAAAATGACCTTTTATCGATAAGACAAAATGCTAAATATTCACTTTTTCCACATCCACTTTATGACCATTTCCCTAAAAAAATTGAAAAAGAAACTGCCCGAAATCAGCTTGGAATATCATACGAAAAAAAAGTATTGCTGTTTTTTGGTTTTATTCGTTCTTATAAAGGATTGGATATTTTAGTTGATACTCTAAAAAAACTTGACGGGAGCTATCATCTTATTATCGCTGGGGAAGATTATGGGGCATATAATTCTATTTCAAAGCAAATTAAAGAATTAAATGTAGAAAACAAAGTAACTCAAATTGTGAAATATATTTCAGATTCAGAAGTCCCTGCTATTTTTTCTGCTGCAGATGTCCTTGTTTTGCCATACAAAAGTGGAACCCAAAGCGGTATCGTTGGAATTTCCTATCATTACGATTTGCCCGTAATTGCAACTGATGTTGGTGGTTTAAAAGAGATGCTTGCTCCTTACTCTACCGGGCTAATTGTAGATAAACCGGATTCTGATTTAATTAAAGAAAAAATTGAATTTTATTTTAATAATAATTTATACACTGAGTTTAGTAAAAATATAGCAAATTATAAGAAAATGTACAACTGGCAAAATCTCTCAAAAGCTATTACTGAACTTTATGTGTCAATTAAATGATAAAATTCTTACGCATCAGCTTTTTCCTTTTTAATATTTATATAAATCACCTTATGCATTCCCCTCTTGAGAGGGGAATTTACACGTCATTCTGAGCGCCAGCGAAGAATCCAGAGAATAGTAATCGGCTGTCAGCTGCCAGCTATAAGTCATTTGTCATTAGTATTTTTACTTTAACCTAATAACCCAATAACTTAATAACCAATAACCAATTATAACAAGAACACACCCCTGC
>CAZCHH010000077.1:0-12821 GCA_964498585.1 uncultured Hyphomicrobiales bacterium | reverse complement strand
TATTGAAACCGGGCGATTACAATTTGGTAATCAATATAGATGAGCTTGGTCTTTCAAACGGCACTTATCTTTATAAGTTCGAATCGGGACCATATTCAGAAACGAAGCAAATGGTTATTTCAAGATAAAAATAATTGAAATAATAATTATATTAAAAACCTCCTTCAAAAAAGGAGGTTTTTTTTTGAAAATTGTATAATAAAATTCACACTTAATTTCAGTTTTTTATTAAATTCTTTGAATTTTTCATAAATATTAATGATTTTCCGAAAATTTAATAACAAAAATCTTTATCGAAAAAGAATAATTATTTATTTTTGTTTTCGATAAAGAAATAAAAATGAAAACAACATTCAAAAATATTACCGTTACATTTTAATTCTGGCGAAGTCAGAAGTCCCAGCTTTTTATCAATATTCTGATTTCCCGTTAATTCTATTTTAATTAATTTATTTATTTTATTCGGAGAGATTAAATGAAAACTCAATTTTTAGCCACAGCGGTAGTTGTAACAACACCAAATATTTTTATTAATGCTTTTATGTTGGACTGGTCGAATATATTTAACAAATCAAATGAAAGGAATAAACTGAAATGGCTGAAAATAATAAAAAATCGAATATATTGAGTTTATTCGGGGTTCAGAAGCAAGGCAACTATCATAAGCTATGGTATGATTTGAAAGAAGCACTTGCAGGCAATGAAGTTGATTACACAAAAGAAAGAATCAATCGCTCAATTTTCCTACTCTCAATCCCAATGGTTTTGGAAATGCTGATGGAATCAGTGTTTGCAATCGTTGATATTTTTTTCGTTTCTAAAATTAGCTCTGGTGCCGTTGCAATTGTCGGTTTCACAGAATCTTTGCTTACAATAATATACGCTATTGCGTTTGGAATAGCCACTGCAGCAACTGCATTAGTTTCAAGAAGAATCGGAGAAAAAAGCATTCAAGAAGCTTCCAATACTGCTTTTCAAGCAATTTTAACTGGTTTATTTCTATCTGTTATTATTTCTATTTTTGGTATTATTTATTCTGACAATTTGCTCGAACTTATGGGTGCAAATAGTTATTTAATTAATGAATATTCTGACTATACATTTGCAATGTTGAGTGGTAATATAACCATTATGTTACTTTTCATTATAAATGCAATAATCCGTAGTTCAGGAGATGCTGCTCTCTCAATGAAAGTGTTATGGCTTGCAAATATTATCAATATAATACTTGACCCATGTCTAATTTTTGGATGGGGACCTTTTCCACAGCTCGGAGTTTTTGGTGCTGCTATAGCAACTAATATAGGTAGAGGAATTGCGGTTATATTCCAAATTTTTCTGCTTTTTTCTGGAAAATATCGTGTAAAACTAAATCTAAGTGCATTAAAAGTTGATTTTAAAATTATTTTCCAAATAATTAAATTATCATTAGGTAGTATCGGACAGAATATTATTGCTACTTCAAGTTGGATTGGTCTGATGAGAATTGCTGCTTCTTTCGGTAGTGAAGTAATTGCTGGTTATACTGTCGGTATTAGGATTATTATGTTTACTTTAATGCCTATGGCTGGTTTAGCTAATGCTGCTTCAACTTTAGTGGGACAAAATCTTGGCGCCAAGAACACTAAACGGGCTGAGCAATCTGCAATGGTAGCGGCTAAATATAACTTCATTTTTTTTGCTGTAGTGGCTTGTCTATTTGTATTTTTTCCAGAATTCTGGGTAAAACTTCTAACTAATGACCCTTTAGTTGTGGAATATGCAACAAATTCTTTAAAGATAATAAGTTATGGTATGATTATGTATGGAATTGGAATGGTTATGATGCATTCAATTAATGGAGCAGGAGATACTATTACTCCTACTTACATTACTTTATTCGCATTTTGGCTAATAGAAATTCCTCTTGCTTATTTTCTGGCAATTACATTAGATTTAAAAGAAAATGGAATTTATTATTCCATCGTTTTTTCTGAATCTATTCTTACTATTATTGCTTTTATTATTTTTAAAAGAGGAAAATGGAAATTGAAAGTAGTATAGTTATTTATTAAATTGTTACTTATTGTTATCTTATTACTCTTTTATTAGGTGAAGAATCTCAAACTATTTGAAAACATTTAGTTATGAGATTCTTCTTTATTATTTATATTGCGACTCTAATTTTAAATAATTCAAATTTATAAAGCAGTTGCTTCATATAATTATAGGCGGATTGTTACTTATGGAATAATGATGTATTATTTCCTTGAATTTGTATTTTTTTGTTTTACATTAACAGGAAAGTCTTGTTTATTTTGAAATTCGTAACATTCTGTTTAATTCTTCGTATGAATTAGAAAAAACTGTATTCTATCTATTTCTTTACATAAAGAAAGAAATAGAGAGACACTAAAAAGCAATAAACTGAAATTTATTTTTCTATTAAATTTAAAAACATAATTTTATTAATTCATCTAATGATTAAAAGTCATTGGATGAATAATATTTATCGAAAAATAAACATATTAATAAATAATATTAATTATATAATATCTATGCTATTTTTTTAAAGAAAGGATTTTGTTATGAAAATATTAAAATGTTTAATATTGACAAGTATTTTTATTCTAATTACTAATGAATTATTTGCTTCTGATAACCATTGGGAATATTTTGGTAAAGGTGAAGAATACAAGTGTATCGTGGAAACAAATGAGAATATATGGATTGGAAGTCGGGTTGGGTTGATTGTATATAACAAGTTAAGTGGACAAAAGAAAGTCCATACCAGAGCCAATTCAAAATTACCATCAAATTATATAATTTCCTTAGCTTCTGATAAAGACGACGCAATTTGGATAGGGACTTGTGGCGGAGGATTAGTAAGATATGATGGTGTTGCTATGGAAATTTATAATACTGATAATTCTATGTTACCAAGTAATTATGTTCGCTTTATTGATATTGATAAAAAAGGGAAATTATGGATTAGCACCGATGAAGGATTAGCAAAATTTGATTATCCAATAAATACATGGACATTAATGAAAACAGAAATTGATATTCCATTTAAAATCGTTTATTGTAGCAAAATAGATACTTCCGGTGCTATTTGGATTAGTGCTGATACCGGACTGATTCGTTATAAAGATTCAGAATGGACAATTTATAATTCTACTGATGAAAATTCATTTTGGATAACCTGTGATGGTGGAATTCATATTGATAAAAATAACCAAATATGGATAGGCACGGGGCTTGGTGTATTAAAATATAATTGTATCAAGGATACTTTTGAATTAGTAAACATTCCGGATAATGAAGGAAATAATATGTTAAATTATGTAACCAGCATCTACGAAGATTCAGAATCATATTTATGGGTTACTTCATTGTATGCAGGTTTAGCAAAATTTGACGGACAAAACTGGACATTAAATACATCTGCAAATTACAAAGAATTAAAAAATCTTTGGTCGTTCCATATTGACAGAAACAATAATAAATGGACTGTTGGTGGTGATAACGTTTTTTTAATGCAAGACAATGAAACATTCAATTTAGTTAATATTGAAAATTTTAAGCTGAATTCTAACAGAATAAGAGATATTTTTGTTGATAAACTTGGTAAAGCTTGGATTTTAACCTATTATGATGGGATAAATACTTATTTTAATGGCAATTGGGAAAGCTATACTTTCGAAAATGGTAATCTACCTTCTAATTGGGCAAGATGTATTTGCGAAGACCTTGACGGTGGTATATGGATTGGAACCAGCGATCTTGCTGAAGAACACGATGGAGGGGGATTAATGCATATTGGAAAAAATGGAAATGTTACTACTATTAAAGAGAATGATATAGAAAGTAATCATATTCAAGCTATTGCCTGTGATAGCAAAAACAGAATCTGGGTCGCTACTCGCAGTGGAATATTTGTTTATAATGCAAGTAATCTTGAAAAAATTACTGATATACCTAAATTGAATGGTGATATTAGAGGTATTTGCATTAATTCCAATGACGATATTTATATTTTTGATATAACTAATTTATTGTTTGCTTTTAAAAATAACAAATGGAGTTCATTTGTATCTCTACATAATTCAAATAATGAAGAAGAAATTGGTGATTTATTAAGTTTGTCAGTGGATTCTAAGGATACATTATACGTATTGACTGAGTATGGATTATGGAAGAGCGCTAATAATAAATGGGAGAAAATCAATAAACTTAATGAAGTTGCTCCTGCTAACTTATTTTGGGTATATAATAACCTTTTCATTGATAAAAATGATGTTAAATGGATTTCTTCAAATCATTATGGAGTAATAAAAAATTCTGGTGAAGATTGGCAATTGATAAATGAACACAATTCATTAATCATATCTAATAATGTATCGAAAGTTTTTGTCGATAGTGAAAATAATGAGTGGTATGCATTTAATCGTGATGGTGTAGCAGTGAAATACAGTAGCAGTTCAAGCGTTGATAATATAGTTTTAAATTATGATGTAAAGTTGTATCCCAATCCTTGTATTAATGAATGTTCATTGGATTTTGAATTACCCAATCTATCAAATGTTGAAATTAGTGCTTGGGATTTACAGGGTAATCAAATTAGTTTAATAAAATCAACAGTTTTTGAAAAAGGTAATTATTCAGAGAAATTAGAACTATCAAATTATTTATCTGGTATTTATTTTATTAAATTTAAAACAACATATCAGAATATTATAATACCATTAATTATTTCAAAGTAATATTAAAATTTCGAGTTCCTTCCCAAGTTGAGATTGGGGAGGAAATTTATTTCTCAAATTCAATTTAGTAAGGCAGAACCATTTCCTCCTTTGGATGAACCATTTCCTCCTTTGGATGAACCATTTCCACTAGACTTTACATCATCGTAAAAGATTATTACTTTATCGTAATTCGGATTTACATTATCTAACGATAGAATTCATTATTTCTAATGATAATACTTGCATTTAAAAAGAAGAATTTATACTTTAAAGGGTAAAATTATATTAATCCGTCTTAATTTCAATTTATCTTAACAATAAAATAATAAAATCAAAAAGAGAAACACTTCATTTTAGCAAAATTCAGTTCAGTTAAAAGTATTTCTTTTCCAATTAAATAGACTATACATTTTATATATAGCTCATAAAAAAAAGATGGATTCCACCTGAGGTAGTGAAGTCCATCTTCTTTATTTGTTAAAAGTAGATACAAGGCATAAATTGTCTCTTTTATTTACTTTTTGCTTATCTCCTTGATGTTTTTAGCAATCTGGATAAATACTAAATCTTCACAATCTTTTCCCAATAAACATTTTCACCCTGCTGAATTTTAATATAATAAATTCCCTGCTCTAAATTTTCAGAATTTATTAAGATATTTGATGAGGAATTGCTGTAAGTTTCTATTGCTGTTGAATATATTTCATTACCAAGCATATCATAAAGAGAAATTATAGAATTTACATTTTTATTAGAGTAAAATTTTATATTAAAAGCATCTCGGGCTGGATTTGGATAAATACTAATTTCTTCTGAATTTGAAGTTAAATTTGGAACATCAGTAATAATAAGATTTTTCACTTCAAAAAGAGAGCGAACGTTAGAACCATCATTAAATAGTATATTTGAAAAATCTTGAATATTTTCGAAATTAAATGTTTGTTCAATATCGGTAAGCAAAAGTGTGTGATTGAATTTCTCATTTTCGGAAACAAAATTTACATCAATTGTAAGGTTTAAATATGCTCCGTAGCTTTTTGGCTGGTCTTGTTTAATTTTCACCTGAGCATCAATTAAGCCATTTTCTTTTGTATATTTTTCAACTGTGATATATAGTTGTGGATAACCAATACCATAGACCCATTGATTGAAAAACCAGGATAAATCCCTTTCTGCTACTTCTTCAATAGTTTTTTCAAGAAGTTCACTTGTAGCGTTAGAAAATGCTAATCTGTTTAAATACTCACTAATAGCAAGGAAAAAGAGAGAATCACCTAATTCGTAACGTAACATAGCAACGACCACAGCACCTTTGGAATAAATAGTATTTGGATAGTTTGAAGATGGGCTTTCTCTTGGGAAATTATATAAAGAAAACACTCCTTCGGATTTTGCGGTGCTAAAGTAATCTTTAACATTCTTCAAAATATGTTCTAAATATTTTTCGTAATCAAATAAATATTCATACCAAATAGCTTCACAAAAAGTAGCAAAACCTTCATTGAGCCAGGCGTCCCGAAAATCAAGACAGGTTACCAAATCTCCAAACCACTGATGAGATAGCTCGTGAGCAGCAGTTAAATTAATAGTATCTCTACTGCTATAATATGATTTTGCTAAAGAAGTTGGAAATGAAATCATTGTTTGATGCTCCATTGCACCTTTTGATGTTAAAACATAACCAACTTTTTCAAATGGATAATCACCAAATCTAGAGCCAAAAGCATTTAGCATATCAGGAACTTTACTAAAAATAAATCTGCAGGCGCTTGTATCGCTTGCTCTCGAATAAACTACTATTGGATGATGAGAACCAGTAATTTCTACTGGCAGATAATTATCTACAGCAAAAGTGTAAAGATAAGTTGCACAGGGTATATTATGAACCCAATTAAATATTTTGTTTTCTCCATCGTTTTCTATTGAAATTAATTCACCAATAGAAGCAACAGTATGTTCAGATTTAACAATAAATTTCCCTGCGAAAGTCGCCTTGTCTGACGGATGGTCATAGCAGGGCATCCAATGCTGAGTAGTTGAAACATAATTATTTTTAAAACCTACACCAAGAGCATAAAGAGATGTACTGGTGCTGTGGACACCACCCCAATTGCCGCCTCCAAGTTCAGCAGTTGCTGTTCCACTATAATATATAGTGATAATTATCGAATCTTTTTCAAATCCTAAAGGTGGAACTATTTCATAGTGATATACATCAGAATTTTCATCTTCAATAATTACTGGAATTACTTTAGTATTTTCATAAAATACAGAATCCACAATCAAACTGCGAAGATTAAAATAAAATCTACTGGAATCGGGATTTCCACTCCAATTAAGTAGTATTCGGCATACTCCGTTCATTTCTGCAAGAGGTGCTTTTGTCAAATTTAGCATTAAATCGTAATGGAGAATATCGAATGGCTGCGGAACGAACTCAGTTGGTGAAGATATTCTCTGATTGTCAGATGAATAAGACAAATTATAAGAAAAAAGTATTAATAAAAAAATTTTTAAATATTTCATAGTTATTCACATTTATATACTTAAAATGAATACATTTATACAAATAAAATTACTAAAAAAATAATAGAATTCAAAATTAAATGAATTTAAATAAAAAAATAAAAAATAGAATTAAACAATAAACGTTAATAAGAACAATTTTTTAAACAAACAGGAGACAAAAATGAAAATTGCCTTAAAAAACATCGTAAGAACATTTTTCGTTCTAACATTAGTTCTCAGTTTTTCTGCATTTATCGCACAGGCAGAAGTAATAAAAATCAAGACCAACGCACATTGCGACGCTTGCAAAAAAACAATTGAAAGCGGATTGAAAAAAGTTGATGGCATTCAAAAAGTAAATGTTACTTTAAAAGATAAAGTTGCCGCTGTAGAATTTGATGCCAAAAAAATTAATACAAATAAAATTCGCCAGGAAATTGCTAAACTCGGATACGAAGCCGATGGTATTAAGCCATCAAAAAAAGTAGAATGTAAAGACAATAAAGACCCAAAATGCAAAGAAAAATGTAAAGATGGCTCTGATTGCAAAGACAAAATCAAAAAAGCAGATGCTTCAAAAGTTACTACTCCTAAAACTGATAATAAAAAAGTAACAACACCTTTAAAGAAAACTCCTTCAACAAATTCTATTACTCCCAAAACCGAAAATAAAACTAAAAAATAAATAATAAAAGCAGGTAATAAAAGTTCAAAATCTTTTCTACCTGCTTTTTTTGTATTAATGTTCCATTCCCTTTTAAATAAAGCACTTGCTTTATTATAGGATTCGAAATTACAATTTTAGAACTCCCTTAATACCAAACCGATAACAATAATAGCAATATATTAGGTCATTCTGAGCGTAGCGAGGAATCTCACAAGTCATTGTTTCTTCAACACTTGAGATTCCTCACTTCGTTTCAGAATGACATTTTGATTTTGTACTTTTAGTTAGCGGTTTGTTATAAATCTACTTTTTTGTCCTGTACATTTGAGTTTGAATATTGTATTTTCTTATTTTTAAATGCAGGGTTTCTCTGCTTACATTTAGAATAGCCGCAGCTTTACTAACATTTCCATTAGTTTTTTCGAGTGTAGCTTCAATTTTAGCTTTATTTGCAGCAGCTAAAGATTCTTCTAAAGTATCCCCCTCCAGAACAACTTCCTGCTTAAATTCAGATGGATTCAAATTAGTATAGCTTGAAAGAGTTTTATCTATTTCTGAAACTTCGATATAATCGGAACGTTCAATTTGCAGAACAACTCTTATTAAGTTCATTAGTTGCCTTACGTTTCCGTTCCAATTCTGCTTTTGTAAAAATTCAATTGCAGAAGGGGAAATAACTTTTTCTTGATGATTTTCTTCATTAAATTTAGCGACGTAGTGCTGCACTATTTCCGGTATGTCTTCTCTTCTTTCATTCAATGGGGGAATATGAATTTCACATTCACGTAAGCGATGATAGAGCTGCTCGCGAAATTGGGATTCACGGATAGCAGCGGGCAAATCGCGGTCAGTAGCAGAAATGAAGCGGACATCAATTACTTCACTTTCTATTGAGCCAACTTTACGTATAATCTTTTCTTCAACCGGTATCAGTAAATTTGATTGCAAATCTAAAGACAATGCTCCAATTTCGTCAAGAAAAAGTGTTCCGGAGTTTGAGCTGTGAAAAAGACCTTTTTTAGTTTCAAAAGCACCGGAAAAAGCACCTTTTATATGTCCAAATAATTCACTTTGAAATAATTCTCTTTGAATATTAGGAATATCGCAGTGAATAAAAGGTGATTTTACTCTACGACTTGCCGAATGCAATGATTTGGCAACTAATTTTTTCCCTGTTCCAGTTGCACCGGTTATTAACACATTTAAATCTGTTCTTCCGTATTTTATTATGTTTAAACCAAGTTCGAGCATAACTTTACTTTTTCCGATTATACCATTGCTGGAAAGGAAATTGCGTATTTCTTTAACATCTCCTTCAATAGCAAATTGTTCAGCTGCCGTTTTCAAAACCTCAAACAGCTTATCTTTGCTTAAAATACTTTTTTCTATAAAATTTATAGCACCGAGCTTTGTTGCCTGAACCGCAAGTTCTATTGTCCCTTTTCCGGAAATCATTATAACAGGTAATTCCGGATAATTCATTTTTATATGCTTTAAAACATCTATTCCGGTTAAATTTGAAACCGGAGAAAACTCAATATCAAGCAGCACAATACCAATGCGTCTGTGATATTTATCAAGGTAATTCATAGCTTCTTCAGGGCTTTGGATAGTAAATGGCTCATACCCAAAAGAGCTGACTAAATCCGCCATAGTGTTGCAGTAGTCTGCGTTATCATCAGCTATTAATATTCTCATATTCTTTCAGTTTTTCTTTTACAAAGTAATTCATTCGATTGATACATTCTTTTTTACCAAGAATTTCCATTGTTTCAAACATTCCTGCACCAGTAGATTTACCGGTTAGCATAAGACGGATTGGGTGAATTATTTCTTTTAATTTAATGCTATGTTTTTCATTAAATTGATTGATTTGAATGTGAAGATTTGAATGTGAAAAATCATCAGTTTCCTCAAGCAATTTAATTAATTCTTCAGTTAAATCTTTTGTATTTTCTTTCCAATGCTTTTTAAAATAATCTAATTCGAACTCTTTGGGACTATCAAACATATAAGATGCAATAGCAGGTATTTCTGAAATAAATGTTACTCTCTCTTTAAAAAGATTAGCAACCTTTTCTAAATAAGTTAGAGGATAATTTAATTCTCCGCTTTTATATAGTTCATTAGCAAGTAGAGAAGCAAGTGATTCATTCGGAAGATTCTTTAAATATTGCTGGTTCATCCAATCTAATTTTTGAGTGTCGAAAACAGCACCGGCTTTATTAACTTTTTCTAAATGAAAATTTTCAATAAGTTCATTCATTGTGTAAATCTCTTTGTCTGCAGATGGATTCCAGCCGAGAAGAGCAACAAAATTAACAAGTGCATCACGTAAATAACCTTTATCGCGGAAATCTTCAACAGCTACGCTACCCTGTCTTTTGCTCAGTTTGGATTTATCTTTATTTAGTAGCAAAGGAAGATGAGCAAAAAAAGGAATTTTCCAACCAAATGCCTGATAAAGTAAAACGTGTTTTGGAGTGGAAGGCAACCATTCTTCTCCCCGAATAACGTGTGAAATCTGCATTAAATAATCATCGACAACGTTTGCAAGATGATAAGTAGGATAGCCATCAGATTTTAGAAGTACCTGGTCGTCAACTTCGTGAGAATTAACGGTTACTTCGCCTCTGATTATATCTTTGAATTTTACCAATTGATTTTCAGGTACTTTTAAACGAATTACAAAAGAAGCACCAGAATCTAATAATCGTTTAGTTTCTTCATTTCCCAAAGTGATTTGGTTACGCATTTCTTTGCGGTTATACTTAAAATCTGTTTTTTGCGATTGCTGAATTTGCCGGGCTTGTTCTATTTCTTCAGATGTATCGAAAGCATAATAAGCATTACCATTTTCAATTAGTTCTTTTGCATATTTTTTGTATAAGTCAAGTCGTTCAGATTGGATATAAGGACCAAATCCAGCATCTTTATTAGGACCTTCGTCATAATCGACTCCAGCCCAATGAAGCGACTCAATTAAATTTTCAATAGCTCCTTCAACGTAACGGGTTTTGTCAGTGTCTTCTATGCGAAGAATGAAAGAGCCATTATTCTTTTTAGCAAATAAATAATTATATAGTGCAGTTCTTAAACCACCTATGTGAAGATAACCGGTTGGGGAGGGTGCAAATCTAACTCTTACAGACATTTCTTTCCTTCTATATTTTTTTATTTACAAAAATATGAAATTATCTGTAAATTATTAAATAAAAACTGAATAAACACATTTGAGCTAGGGTATTATCATTTCCTTATTGGAATGAAACATTTTAGTAAGTGTTGTTAATAATTTTAACTGTTATTCCGAGGCGAATGTTTACTTTTGGAAAAATGAACTAAATGAAAATATTTTTTTGCGTTCTAACTCTTAACAAGAGGTTGCAATCCCTTGTTAAGAATAATCAACCATCGGATTTACCTGATGGTTGATGTATCCCTTGAAATATTTGTATTATAAGCAATTATACGCATTAAAAACCAAAGTGGTTCACTAGAAGCAAAGCGAAGAATCTCACAAATCTTTGTGCTAGCAAAGAGCTTGAGATTCTTCACTGCGTTATTCATATTTATTCTCATAAGCAAAGCATTCAAATTCTTCTTCTTCAAGTTGGTCCAAGCGATTCAAATTGCATACAATTTCTTCGTCTTCATCATCGTAGTCGTCTTTTTTGCAAGACAAGCACATTTGCGGCTTTGGATATAAATCCGGATTGAGTTCAACCCCGTCATCAGTGAAGTAGCCCATTTTTTAAATTTATCTTTTTAATGAAACAAACTGAGTGCAAATTTTGTTAATTGTTTATATAATAATCTTGTATATAAATTTACCAAATTATTCCATTCTTTCAAAATTAAAAAAATGGACTTCACGCTTAGATGAAGTCCATTAAAAAATAGGGGAGAGCTAATACTTAAGGGTACTCTAAAAATATATTTTTTTTGTCATTCTGAACGAAGTGAAGAATCTCAAACTTTGTGGTAGCAATGACTTCTGAGATTCTTCGCTTCGAAATGACATCATTACTTTTTCCTCGTCATTCTGAGCGGAGCGAAGAATCCAGAGAATAGTTGTTAAAAGAAATTTTTCTGGATTCTTCGCTACGCTTCAGAATGACTGTGTTAAGTTATGTCATCGCCATTTATATAAAGCACTTGCTTTATTTGGGGGTTCGAAATGACAGACAAAGATGGATTCTGACATCCGTCAGAATGACAAAGAAAAATTATCAATTAAACTTCAATCCACACCGGCTCACTGGGAACCGCATATTGGCTTAAGTTTTTCGTATTAACTCTAAAGTAATTCCGCTTGCCACTTTCTACGCTAATCACAAAACTTGTATCTGCGGTTTTGCCTTGAAGGGAATAATCCCCCGCGGGCTGTCCATTTTCTACTACGGAGCGGTAAACTGAATATTCTGTTGCTGTTGGAACGGCATCCCATGTTAAGCGGTATTGTCCGGGATTCATTTCTGTGTCATTGATTACTAAATTGGAAGCGGGCGGAAGAACGGCATAATACCACTGCTCCAGGTCTTCGGTCGCTGGACCGAAGCCATTCATGTTTCTAGCTCTAACGCGATAAAAACCTTGTCCATCACTTGGGACATAATGGAAACTCGTTTCGCTTCCAGAATAAATTTCCGTATAGCTCTCGCCTTCTTTCTTTTCCAACTGATAGCTCGTTGCGTGATTTACAACATCCCACCAGAAAGTTTTGCCAATAAAATCATATCTGAAATTGGCAGGTGACTGTAAAGCAGCACCTGTAACTGGATACATTATATAGTCATTGTATCGGGCTGGGTCAGTTCTTTCGTATAAAATCTTTCCAAAATTGCAGTAAGTTGAAACCAATGAATGAAGCTGGTTGCCCATTTCAGTTCTCTCTTTGGTTTTGATATCCCTTTGCA
>CAZCHH010000076.1:0-13920 GCA_964498585.1 uncultured Hyphomicrobiales bacterium | reverse complement strand
TTGTGAGATTCTTCGCTGCGCTTCAGAATGACACAGAATAGTAAGTCTATTAACGAATTATTACACTCGCTTACCTCACAAGAGGAAATTGAAGAAATATATCAGCAAATATCATATAATTTTTATTAAGGAAAAGCTATGAATAAAAGCTATAAGACATCTTTATATAATTTACAAAATAATACAAATATTCCAAATCAAAAATATTTTCAAACCAAAAGCAATAATTGGATTTCAAGCAATTTAAAAATAATATTGGTTCTTGCCTTTATTATATTTTCCTCATACGTTTTAAATGCAAAAGAGCCATTCACCTTCACAGATATTATGAAGTTCAATGCTTTGCGTTCTCCTCAAATAACAGAAGATGGAAAATATGTCAGTTATTTACTGCGTCCGGAGCGTGGCGATACGAAAATTATTATTCAGCCAACAGAACTCGATACAATGTTTACTTTTGAACAGGCATCTTCCTGCTCTTTTTCAAAAAATTCAGTATGGGCTGCTATTACTTCAGTTCCAAAAGCAATAGAAATTGAAAATCTTGAAAAGGGAAAAGACCGCCCTAAAAATGCTATGATTCTATATAATTTTGAGCAGGGAAAACAAAATAAAATTGAAAGCGTTCAGGAATATACATTTTCGAATGATTCCAAATGGCTTGCATACAAACTTTACCAAGATGAAAGCTCAAAATCTAAAGATAAAAATAAAAAAATTACTGGCTCTGATTTAGTTTTAAGGCATTTAGAAACTGAAGCTGAACTTACTTTCAGATTCACAACTGAATATGCTTTCGACAGCTTATCAAACTATCTTGTCTTTGCTACTGAAGATTTAGACGGGAAAAAGAACGGATTATATTATATTGATTTAAAAGGCAATTTAAGTTTTCCAATGAAAATATTTTCTGCTGAAAGCGTTCATTTTTCTTCGCTTGACTGGAATGAAAAAGAGCAAATTCTTTCTTTTATTGTTGCTAAAGAAGACAAGGAAGCTAAGCCCGACTCCTGTTCCTTATTCTTATGGAAATCTTCGACTAAAACTCTTGATACCGTCCTTTTAGCAAACAATTGCCCAAAAGCTTGGTTCATTCCATTTAAAAATAAAAATCAATGGACTCAGGACGGACAGCGTTTGTTCTTTGGACTAAAACCATATATAGATACAGTTCCGAAAGAAGAAAAAGTTACATTTACTGATTCTACTTTTTATAATATTGATACAATATTGAAGAAACGTGAAATTGATATTTGGCATACAAACGACCCAAGAATTAAGCCACATCAAAAAATCTGGTGGAAACAAAACAAAGACAGAACTTTCCTTTGCGTCTATCATCTTGATACAAAGCAATACGTTCAATTAGCTGACCTTGATTTGCCAGATGTTCAGTTCGCAGAAAATCCGAATTATCTTATCGGAACAGACGATACACCATATTTGCGGGAAATTACTTTCAACGGTTGGTTTTTAGATTTATACGTTGTAAATATAAATAATGGACAAAGAAAACAGATTTTTAAAAGATTAGATGAAAACCCACATCTTTCTCCGCTCGGACACTACATTGCTTATTTTAACAAAAAAGTTTGGTATTTATACGACACAAGACAAGACACAACTTATGATTTAACAAGTAGGATTAATTTTAATTTCTATCAGGAGGACTGGGATATACCTTCTGAACCACAAAGCTATGGAATTGGCGGCTGGCTCAAGCACGATGATGCTATTATAATTTACGACAGATATGATGTATGGAAAATTTTTACTTCAAGAGGTAATGCCGCTTTGAATCTTACTGCCGCCGATGGTAGAATTAATGATGTTACTTTCCGTATCCGAAATCTTGACAGGGATAAGAAATGGTTCATCTCTCAGGAGTATGTATATTTATCTGGTTTTAATAATAAAACAAAGGAAACTGGTATTTATAATTGTAATTTCGAAATACTTGGTTCTGTGAAAATACTGAATGAACCGAAAAGATTTAATTTAATTACAAAAGCTAAGAATGCTGACAAAATCTTATATACACGCGAAAGCTATGATGAATTTCCAGATTTGTGGCTAACTGATTCTGCCTTTTCATTTAAGAAAAAACTTAGTAGCGCTAATCCTCAAATGGCAAATTTCAACTGGGGACTTGCTGAACTCGTTGACTGGACAATTCAATCCGGCGATACAATCAAAGGAATTGTTATTAAGCCGGAAGATTTTGATGCAAAAAAGCGTTATCCTGTAGTAATCTATTTTTATGAGCAAATGACTGATGGATTGTATAATTTCAATCAACCATATACAGGCCATAACTGGTGCTTTCCGCAATATGTTTCTGATGGTTATATAGTTTTTAAACCAGATGTTAAATATAGAATTGGTTTCCCGGGCGAATCTGCTTTGGAATGTATCAATGCAGGTGTTAAGAAATTAGTTTCACTTGGAATAGCTGATTCTAATGCTATTGGGATATGGGGACACTCCTGGAGCGGCTACCAAACTGCTTATATGGTAACACAAACTGATATGTACGCCGCGGCTATTGCCGGCTGTCCTGTTGGTAATATGACAAGTGCTTATAGCGGGATCCGTCACGAATCAGGACTGGCACGTCAATTCCAATACGAAAAGCAGCAGAGCAGAATTGGTGGTAGTTTGTTTGATTCGTTAGACAATTATATTAAAAATTCACCGATTTTTTACGCACAAAAGGCACGAACCCCATTTCTAATTATGTTTGGTAATCAAGACCCTAAAGTGCCTTGGGAACAGGGTATTGAACTATATCTTGCTTTTCGCCGTGCTTTCAAAAATGTTATCTTTCTTGAATACCGTAACGAAGCACACTGGCCTGAACGTTATCATAATCGTTTGGATTATGCAATCAAAATCAAAGAATTTTTCGATACATATTTAAAGAAAAAGCTTGCCCCTGACTGGATTTTAAGAGGAGTGGAATACAACGGGAGGTAGTAATATAATTCATAATTGTTAATTAATAATTTTGATGTCTTGTTATAACGGTACGAAGTAAGGAATCTCACAAGTCATTGCGAATCCCTGATAAAGCAAATGCTTTATTATAATGGAGATGACATAAATAGAAGAGTCATTCTGAGCGCAGCGAAGAATCCAGAGGATAGTGGTTTAAAGAATTTTTTCTGGATTCTTCACAACGCTTCAGAATGACCGACAAATATAAAGATGTCATTGCTAACACAGGTTTTGTATAAAATATAATAAATATGTCCTGCATCTCGAAGCAGGACATCTGTCTTTATATACTTATACAAAATTTAAGAATCTTTGAGAAAGTAAGCAACAGTCAAAAAAAAACTAATATAAACAAAGGATTTACTTCTTCAATTACACAACAAAACTGAGCGATTGAATAAATATCTTGGCTCTTCTTTAATTCTAAAGCCATATCTTTTAGATATTTCCAACATTTTTTCAAAATCAAGCTTCGAAACATGGAATTTCGGTTCAACTATCAGAACTGAGCTATTAGCATTTAAAATGCTTTTTAATTCTTTAAAAAGATTTTCCTTGTCTGGAACTTCATGAACCATATAGAAAGCCAGTACAAAATCGACTTTTTCATTAAGATTAATGCTATTCCCTATGCATTTGTGCAATGAAATTTTGTTTTCTAATTCTGTCCCTTCTATCTTTTTCTTTACTTTATCAAGCATACCCTGTTGCAAATCTGCAGCAATTACTTTTGCATTACCTTTAAGCATTTTTGCTATTGGAAAAAAACCGGGTCCACATCCTAAATCTAATACATTAGAATTGGGATTTATATATGGTTTTAATATTTTTTGTGGATTCTGAACTAATTTTCTGAATGAATTATCTAAGCCACCAGCTGCCTCTACAGGACAAACCCTTGTTCTTTTATCTTTTTTCATATATAATCCCAAAAAAATTCAGCAATAATTTATAAACGAGAATTTTTAATTTATGTTTCAAATTTGTAATACCAAAACAACAATATCAATTTACTCTTATTATTCCGAATTCCCAAAATAAAGGAAGACTTTATTTAAATGGAGATGATATAAATAAATGTGTCATTCTGAGCGCAGCGAAGAATCAAGAAAAAAACTTTAATCCACAATCCTCTGGATTCTTCACAACGCTTCAGAATGACCGACAAAAAAAGATGTCATTGTAATCCCACGAGAAAGAAAATATTACTTCACAACCACAAAACTCTTCGTTACTCTTCCAGTTTGATTTACAAAAGAGCAATGATATAAACCAATTGGCAAATCTGCAACTGAAATTATTATTTTGCTATTTCCAATTATTTTGGTGTGCTCGATTCGCTTTACTTCCATACTGAGAGAATTGAAAATTGAAATGGAATTTATAATTTGCTCTTTTGGGAAAGAAATAGTAATTTCATTTGTAGCGGGATTTGGGAAAAGCGAAAAGTTCTTTGTCTCATAATAATTTTCATTAACACTTGTTATTCCTAAATCTGAAAGTTTTGCACGATAATAACCACTTTTATTCATTGTAGATGCAAAAATATATTTATCATTTCTTGTTAAAGAGAATATTGTTTTTTTATCTAATGGTGGTTTAGCTTTTTCCCAAGTATCACCACAATCTTTCGATATATATAAACCTTTTAAAGTTCCTGCAAAAATATATGAACCTAATACTAATAAATTATTTATATCGACATTGTTAAAATCTGAAGATAAAATAAACCAATTCTCGCCATTGTTAGTTGAATAATATAAAGTTCCGCCTTTGGTACCAGCTAATAACTTATCACCACATTTAGCTAAACATAATATAAATCTTATATCCAAACCATTAAGTAAATGTTCCCAACTTTCACATGTATTTGTTGAACGAGCAACACCATAACCATAAGTACCTGCATATATATCTGTCCCATCTAGAAAAATTGCTCTTACATCTGGCTCAAGCAAACCACTATTCTTTTGCAACCAATTTACACCCATATCAGTAGTTAGAAAGATTCCATAATCTCTTGTCGAAATTATAACATTTGTATCTTTTATAATTATATTATTAGCTGGTATTTTAAAATCTGGAACTAAAGACTTCCAATTTAAGCCGTAATTGGTTGACATATAAACTCTAAAATGCTCCCCAACAAAAAGCACAGTATCTTTTAAAGCAATACTATATATACTTCTATCATAACTACTTGATAAATCAGTATTTCTTTCAGACCAGCTATTACCATTATCAGTTGAATGAAATACTCCTCCAAAGGATGTTCCAACAAAAATATTTGAATCTTTAGTAACACTACAATTCACAGTATTGCCTAATATACCATTGTTTACAGGCGACCAGTTGTCGCCATCATTAGTTGAAACAAATACACCACTTCCTTTTGTACCAGCATAAATATTCTTTTCGTTAATTGCCAAACTTAATATACCATCATTTGTTAAACCAGAATTTATTTCTGTCCAATTTGCCCCATTATCAGATGAACGATATATTCCACCTCCTTCCATTCCAGCAAAAATAATATTTTTATCATTTATTATAATTTGTCTTAATGAATATATCGGACCAGTATTAATTTTTTTCCAACTTACTCCATTGTCTGATGAGTGTAATATTCCAGATGATGTACCAGCAAATATGTTGCTATCTTTTAAAGCTAAACAATAAACATTCCTACTTATTGAATCATTGAGCATTGATTTCCAGCTTTGTCCTTTATCAGAAGAGCAAAAGATACCTTTGAAGATTGTGCCTGCATATAAAAAAGAATCTTTTACTGCTAAAGCATATACATCTAAACTTGTTAAACCAGAATTTAATTCAATCCAACTCTCTCCATTATTAGAAGTTGAAAAAACTCCTTTATTTGTCCCTACAAAAATTAATGAATCTTTTATTGCTATTGCTCTCTTGCTTGAAGATGGTAAACCTTTATGAATAGCAGTCCAACTTAATCCATTATTTGTAGAATAAAAAACACCTCCCCCCTTAGAACATAAAATTTTGTTTTCATATTTTACAATACATTCATAACCAATATTTGATGATAGTGAATCAATTAATACCCAATTATCACCTTTATTAGTTGATTTATAAAGGCCTACAGAAGTGCCAGCAAAAGTAATATCATCATAAGATAATAAAGATTTAATAACACCACCATAAGGACCATTACAGCGTTCCCATTGAGCTGTTAGAGTGTTTAATAAAATACATAATATGAATAATATTAAATAAATTGTTCTCATATTTTACTCCTAATAATTTAGACGAATATGCAGTAATTACTAACACTAATATCTTTTCAATGCAATTAATAACAATTATCATAACAAGGATTTTCAGTACCGTAAGCTCTGGGGCACTCATACTTTTCTCCTTCAGGCGTTATTGCAGGGTACCAATATCTTGTTATATAATGTTTAATTATTGGATTTCCATTCTCGTCACCTTCAATATTTTTTTCTTTATCATAAACGTAATCCCAACATATAACTACGCGTGCTGTATCACAATCTCTTGGCTTTTTTTCAGGACATGGGTCATTTTTATGCTTGTCTCCATAATACCCAGCAAGGTAACAAGCGGGTGTATTAATAAACCAAAAAAAGAAATTAGAAGGGCATTGTGGAATACTTTCTTCGGTCCAAACATTCGTTGTTAGTTCCTTTACAATTCTACATATCATTGAATCTCTTAGTTCTTTCCTTATATCTCTCCATTTACTTCCCCATTGACGGTCGTCTTATCCATAGTACCAACATGGTTCTTCTTTTGTAAAATATTGGCCGGTTATAGTAATTAAATAACTTAAATTCATTGGGTCATATTAATAACAATACTCATAAGTCCAATCACAATATAAAGAAATATCAGCAACAACTGGTCCAGTCCACCCGTCCGGGCATTGTGCTTCCATTTTCATATTAGCCATAAATATTATAGAGAATGCCGCGAAAATTATAGTTGCTTTTTTCATAAAAACCTCGTAAATTAGTATATAAATTAATTTATTAATTTGCCCCTGCTTTTTTATCTCGTAAATTTGGAGCAGGGGATTTTTTTATTTTAAAATAATATTCCTTTTTCTTTTCTATTTTTCCTCATATTTTTTGATTATTTTTACCAACTTAAATTAATAAATATAATTGAATTATGAAAGGGAAAAAATAATTTTTGAAATAAAATATAAAGGAATATATCATCTGATGACTATCAGTAATCTTATAAATTATTCAGTATAAAAATAAACCGAATAATTTATTATACTGATTAAGCATGAAATTAATATTTACAAAGTAAATCTATTACTCATTAATTTTCTTTTGAGGCGAGATTCTCTGTACTTAAAAAAATAGGTAACATTGCTGTTACCTATAATTTATAAATCAATTAAATTTTATGTTATAACTTAATTAATCAAATTACCAATTCTTGACCATCGAACTGAAGTAATTTTTTTAATTAAATCAGATATTGGCAGGTTTGTATCCCAAGACCAGTAAACAATCATTGGAGTACCAACAACATTTTCTACTGGAATAAATCCCCATGCACGGCTATCTAAGCTATTATCGCGGTTGTCTCCAAGGCCGAAGCAATAATCGCGTTCAATAGTATAGGAATTTGCAGTTTTCCCGTCAATAATTATCATATCACCATTTTTCTCAATCTGATGTCCTTCACGTTGAATTAAGATATTCCATTCATAAAAATTTGTAATGTTAAGTGGAATCACATCACCTTTTTTAGGAACACGAATTGGGCCATAATTATCGAAAGTAAATCCTTTGCCGAAAGGAAAAGTCGCCGGCTGATTGTTGTGTTCTATCAAATATTTACCGTTTTCTGCCAGTGGAACCAAATGATTATTTACATATAAGTTTTTGTCTTTTAAATAAATACTATCTCCGGCAATCGCAACGCAGCGTTTCAAATAATATTGAAATTCCTTTGCTTCAATCTCATCTCTATCGCCGGGATAAACAAAGACGATAACATCACCGCGCTTCGGCTCTTTAATACCGGGAAATTTGTAGTATGGCAGCGGTATATTAAAAAATGGAATTACCTGTGGCGTTGTTGGGCCGTAAACAAATTTATTTACAAAGAGGAAATCGCCAGTCATAACTGTATTTTCCATTGAACCAGTTGGAACTACGAATGAAGCAATTGCAATACCATTAATTATCATCACTATAATAAAAGCACCAACTATTGTTTTCACCCAGGAAATAACAGTTTCCTGAAAAGTCATTTCTTTTTGTTTTGCCTTTCTTTTTGCTCTTCTTTCTTTATACCATTTGAAAGATTTCTGAAAGAAATTCATTTCAGCTGCTGATTTGCTAACTGATGTTGCTGGTTCTTTTTTATTCTTAATATTTTTCATAACTACAAAGATTAATTATTATCAATACTTAAAACTGCAAGAAATGCTTCTTGTGGAATTTCTATCTTGCCTATTTGCTTCATACGTTTTTTTCCCTCTTTTTGTTTCTCGAGAAGTTTTCTTTTCCTTGAAATATCGCCGCCATAGCACTTTGCAAGCACATTTTTCCTGAGTGCCTGAACATTAGTCCGAGAAATAATTTTTGCTCCGATGGCAGCTTGTATTGCTACTTCAAACATTTGACGTGGAATAAGTTCTTTTAGTTTAGAGCAAAGTTTTCTTCCCCAATCAGCAGATTTTGAATTATGAACGATTGTCGAAAGAGCATCTACCGGCTCGCCATTTAATAAAATATCTAATTTCACTAAATCTTCTGCCCTATACTCAAGAAATTCATAATCAAGCGAAGCATAGCCACGGGAAATTGATTTTAATTTATCATAGAAATCGAAAACTACTTCAGAGAGAGGTAGCTCAAATTCCACATCAACTCTTTCAGCAGAAAGATAAGTAGTATTCTTTAAAATTCCACGTCTATCCATACATAGCTTCAATATGCTGCCGAGATATTCATCTGGAGTTATGATTTGTGCTTTTATAAATGGTTCCTGTATTTCAGAAATATTTCCACGTGGCGGAAGCTGTGCTGGATTATCAATAAATAATTCTTCGAAATTTGTCTTGATTATTCTATATCTAACATTAGGAACAGTAGTAACAATATTTTGGTCAAATTCGCGTTCAAGACGCTCCTGCACAATTTCAAGGTGAAGAAGACCGAGAAAGCCACAGCGGAAACCAAAACCAAGAGCATTGGAACTTTCAGGTTCATAAGTAATAGCAGAATCATTAAGCACCAACTTAGCAAGCGATTCGCGTAAATCTTCAAAATCTGAAGCATCAGATGGATAAATTCCACTGAAAACCATTGGTTTGACTATTTTGAAACCTTCAATTGCCTTTTCGCAGGGACGATTAAAATTAGTAATAGTATCGCCGACTTTTGTGTCTTGCAAATTGCGAATACTTGCAGTAAAATAGCCCACATTCCCTGCAGAAAGCTCGCCGGTTCGGAAACGTTTCATATGCATTATGCCTACTTCTTCAACGTCATAAGTTTGCTCTGTTGCATGGAAATAAATTTTATCCTTTTCTTTTAAAACTCCCTCGAAAACACGCACATTTACAATCACTCCACGATAAGAATCGAAAATTGAATCATAAATCAAAGCACGCAATGGAGCATTTGGGTCGCCCTTGGGTGGTGGGACTTTATGCACTATCTCTTCCAATATTTCTTCAATTCCAATACCTTGTTTTGCAGAACACATCAGAATATCGCTTTCCGGACAACCAATTAAGTCTATTATCTGTTGCTTAACAGTTTCGATTGTTGTTGCAGCGCTCGGAAGGTCAATTTTATTTAAAATTGGAATAATTTCGAGATTTGAATCGATAGCCATATAAAGATTGCTAATTGTTTGTGCTTCTACGCCCTGAGTTGCGTCAACAATTAGTAAAGCGCCTTCGCAGGCAGCAAGAGAGCGGGAAACCTCGTAAGAAAAATCAACATGTCCAGGAGTATCAATTAAATTTAAAATATATTCGTTACCATCTTTTGCTGTATAATTCATCTGGATTGCGTGGAGTTTAATTGTAATACCACGCTCCTGCTCTAATGGATTATTGTCTAAAATTTGATTCGTAATCATCTCCCGCAACGTAACACGTCCAGTCTTTTCGAGTAATCTATCGGCTAGTGTTGATTTGCCGTGGTCTATATGAGCAATAATGCTAAAGTTTCTTATATTATTCATTTGTATTTTCTATTTTATAATATTCAAAATTACGAAAAAATCCTTAATTTTTATATACTTCATTTTGAAATTTAATTTATTCATCTGAATTATAAAAACTCAACAGAAAACTTAAGCAAAGCATTTTGATAACGTTTTCTGTTCTTTTGATGGAGTTTCCTGTTCTTTTGATGACGTTTTCTGTTCTTTTGATGAAGTTTTCTGTTCTTTTGATGAAGTTTCCTGTTCTTTTGATGATGTTTCCTTATCTCTTGATAACGTTTCCTTATCTTTTGATGACGCTTTCTTATCTTTTTCTTAATAAATTGCATTTTGAAAAGAAAAGTAAAGAAAAAACATCGCAGATGTGTTATCTTAATTGCAATGAAAAAACAAAAGAAAGAAAGAACAGCGTAGCTGCGATATCATCTCTACGAGATGTTTTCCGTTTGTGTGTTTTGTTTCTATAACGATAACGCAACTTCGTTGCTATTTTTCCTACAGATGGACTCCACTTTCCCAAGTGGAGTCCATCTTATAATCCATTTTTGAAAACCTTTATTCCCCAGTAAGTCCTTGATTAAGAAGTTCGGAGCGTTCTGCGATTTGCAAATTCTCAATAATTGTGTCAAGAAAACCTTCAATCACTTCGCGCAGAGGATAATTTTTCCCTTCGCCTTCAAGGCGATGGTCGGTAACGCGGTTTTGGGGCCAGTTGTAAGTGCGGATTTTTTCAGAGCGGTCCCCCGATTTTACCATAGATTTGCGAGTAGAAGAAATTTCGTCCTGCTGCTTTTTGAGTTCCATTTCATATAAGCGAGAACGAAGCACCTTCATTGCTTTTTCTCTGTTTTTTAGCTGGGAACGTTCATCCTGGCAGCTTACAACAATCCCACTTGGAATGTGAACAAGCCGAACTGCCGTTTCCACTTTGTTAACGTTCTGTCCGCCTTTTCCACCCGAGCGAAATATATCAATTCGTAAATCTTCTTCTTTAATGTCAATATCCACATCTTCAGCTTCAGGAAGCACTGCAACAGTTGCAGCAGAAGTATGAATTCTACCACTTGCTTCAGTATCCGGGACGCGCTGGACGCGATGAACGCCACTTTCATATTTCATTTTTCCGTAAACATCTTCACCGGAAATAGAAAATACCATTTCCTTGAAGCCGCCGCGTTCACTTTCATTAAAATCAATAACTTCGAACTTGAATCCCACTCGTTCAGCATATCTTTGGTACATACGGAACAAATCACCTGCAAAAATACCCGCTTCGTCGCCTCCAGTTCCAGCTCTAATTTCAAAGATACAGTTTTTAAAATCATTGGGGTCTTTGGGAATAAGCAATATTTTCAACTCATCTTCTAATTTTTCAAGCTCCTCGTTCAAAACGTCATTATCAAGGTATGCAAGGTCCTTTATTTCGTTATCAGTGCCGGGTGAATTTATAAGTTCTTTATTTGCTTCTAATTCCGATACTACTTTGAGGTATCTTTTCGACACATCAATAATCGGACTTAGCATTTTCTTTTCTTTTGAAATATTTTTATATAATTTTACGTCATCAACTATATTTAAGTTATTGAGTTGTTCATTTAATGAATTATATCGCTCTAATATTGATTCTAATTTTTCTTTCATACTTCTTTTTAAATTTTAAAAAAATAATATACAAAATTACTTCAAATTTTAGAAATAAGAGCAATGAATTTGAAAATTAATTAAATTGCAAATAAAAATGTCTGGAGAAATAAATGAAATATAAGCAATTGTCAAATATATGGATAATAGTTTTATTACTGACCATTACAAGTTGCACTGAAGAAAACCCTAATTTAGTAAATCCACCGCCACAAACCGAATCAGTAAGAGTGCGTTTCTTAAATTTAGCAACTGACGGATATACCCGCACACTTTACTTATCCGAAAATGTAAAAACAATAGCAACCAACACCGGCGAAATTTCTCCTGCAATAAAGCCAGATATGGACTCGGCTATTGCTTATATAAAAAGAAATGACATTGTTGATTACAAAACTCCAAGGAAGCTCAGATACTCAAGAGGCACGAATTATACTGTAGTCGGGCTGCCATCTCCTGATAATGCGCCCGATTACCAGCCCTTGGATTCAATAGTTATGCTTACAACAATGACAATTTTCGATAAAGAAAAAGATATTTGCTATCTTAAAGTTTTTAGTGCAATACCAGACACAACAAGCACTTATACTTTAACGCTCGGCTGCCCCAACGGTAATACTCTTGCCGGTGCTATTAATTATCGTGGAGTAAGTGCTGTTCAGGAGCTAAAATATGGGACTTACCCAATTTCTCTTATGAAAAACAGAGCTGGCGGGCAGGACATTCTTGGCTTGTTCTCCGTAAATCTTGCCGACCAAATGCAGTATTGCCTGATTTTAAAACGCAACGAGGAAGGAAAAGAGGAAATTTGGCTATTAGACGAATTAAATACAACTACAACAAATCTAAGCAAAGCAAACGAATTACCTCAAAGAGTAACCTCAATCAGAGCAGTAAATTTTTCATCAAATTCTATTTCCATAAAGAAAGATGACGAATTTGTAACGAACAATCTTCCTGCAAATCAGATAGGTGAATATTCCGATTTATCTGCCTGCGAAACCAAGTATAACGACACTTTAATCACGTATTCAACAGACGAAGAAAAAAGCAGAGTTTCAACTTCCTTAGAAGTGCTTGAAAAATATACAGCTTTTGTTTTTGATTCTGCATCTTCAAAAGCTCACTTTACCATTCTCGCCCAACCATTCAAACTATATGAAGATTTAACGGGAAAAGCAGTGATTAGAGTAATCAATTATGCATACAAATTGCCCGGACTTACATTTTCTCTTGGAGCAAGAAATAATTCATCAAGTTCGCTCGGATATACATCTGGTGAAGTTCTTGCAACTGCTCTTACTAGTGGTTCAATATCCTCACCTGTTTTAATACAGGCAGGTATGCTTCCTATTACTGTTTTCACATCAACTCAACCAGCTAGATATATCTTTGGCACAAATTATGAAGTAGAAGCAGGAAAGAGCTATATTATTGCATTTTTCAATGATAGCAACGGCGATTATAAATTTACAGTAATAGAGGAAAATGAAGAGCATTTGTCTGTTGATTATCTAGATGAAGGCAGTTTTGTGGATATCGTTCATCTTTTTCCCGGAAATCAATATGTAAATATCAGCATTCCGTCAATTTTAAATTCAGTGAAAATTGATTTTTCAACGAGTTTAGCAACAGTAGTGCCAGTTGGAAATACACAAATTACAATAAATGACAAAACAATTAATTTAGATGCACAGGTTAATAATAGAAATTTGCTCATTGCTGCTGGCTCAAAAGATGAATTAGAAATATTGTCAGTAATTTCTGAGCCGATGGGCGCAACGATAAATAATTATAAACGCCGGTTTATAAATGCCTGCAAAGAAATTCCAGCTATTTCAGTTCGTATGGACTGCGATACCTGTTCGCTTATTGCTGAACGCGTGGTATATGGCAAAACCACACATCCAGAAACAATAAACAGAGAAAAAAAGTTAAGTTTATTCTTTATAAATTCTGATGATAATAAGCTATTGCAGCGTCTAGCGGACTTATCATTGGTTCTTGGAAAAAATTACTCAATAATATTTGGAGCGGGGCAGAAAGCAGGAGAGTATTCAATAGTAGTGCAGCAGGAGTTTT
>CAZCHH010000075.1:0-14445 GCA_964498585.1 uncultured Hyphomicrobiales bacterium | reverse complement strand
CGTTAGCAAAATTTTATATTTATTTCGACAGCACCGTTGAAAGTCCTATAATCATAATAATTATTCTTATAATTATTTATGCTTCTATTGCATTACTCCACATTTTTAATACTGGTTATTTTATTCAATATCTGATTTTTTCAAGAAGAAGAAAAGTTAATTTGGATTACTATCATAGCGGAGACCCAAACAATATTGTAATTTTAGATAAATTTCATAGCGGAGATTCAAACAATATTGCAAGCAATACTAAAGATTTTTTATTTACTTGTAAAGAAAATATACCATTTACTCCTTATTCTTTTGCTGGGAAACCAGAAATAATTCATTGCATTACTAAATTAGAATATAACAATGGAAATAACCTATTAATAGAAAATATAAATGGAAATAATAGAGAAATTCAAATACCTAATGATGAATTTGAAAAAGCATTAACAAGTGGTAGCATTGCATATAATTTTAAATATAAAGGAAATCTTTTAGATGAGCATATCGAATTAATGGCTAAAGTAAATCCAAAAATTATACTATCTGTTGGATTGCAAATTCAGTTAGAATCCATAGCAAATAGACATTTTGTAAAAAATAATTTTTAGTAAAAGGAAATGATAATGAAAAAAAACATATTAATTAAGATGTTATTTTCTATAATATTAGTAATAACAATCGTATCTTGTAGCTCTGACAAAATTGACAATGAAAATCCAATTGATATTGATATTGTCTATTCCGATGAAGTAAAAGATTTTTCTAATAATTCAAATTTCAAAGATTTTCTTTTGCCATATTCTGATTTAACTGCCGACAAAAATAATTATTTCGCAGCAAATATTCGTATCGTTAAACAAAGTGAATTTGCTGAAAATAAGTTTAAACAGATTTTTAATGTTATTGAAGTATTACCCAAAAAAGGGACTGGTTCTATATATACTTTTGAGAACGGTAATAAGATTATAAATGATTTTATAGAACAGAAAAAATCTGAATTTGATAAAATAGTAACAAGTACTCAAACTGAAATGAACTATACTTCATTTATTGAAAGTATTAAGAGTAAGAAGAATGTATTAATATATTTTGATGAAAATTCAAAATCTGTTTTTAAAGATTCAACTAACTTATTACTCGGAAAAGACAGCATAAAGATTTTCAAAGATATAAGCGCTTTAAAACAAGAAATTTATAGAATTCATAATGAAATCATTAAATCAACACCAAAAAAAATAATAAAATTCACGGTGTTATATAATCCTTTGATTTATGCTGATTTAAAAACTCCAAAGGATTCAATCAAAATTAATTTAATTTTACTTTCACCAATTTCTGAAGAAAAAAGAAATTTAGCAATTGAAGGATTTAAAAAATTAGCAAAAGATAAAGGATATTTAAAACTCAATGTAATATCAAAAATTAGTAACTATCAAAAGATTATTAACTTAAATGATTCCTTACAATTTATTAATGACATAAAATCTGAAATAAATATCAATGAAATAGCTGATAGAACTACAATAAAGGTAATATTCAATGAAATTCTTACAAAAACCGAAAAAGATTCAAGTATGAACTATTTCTTTATTTTAGGTGATTTAAAACACACAGCAACTGTTAATTTATCTAAATGGAAACCTTTAAAAAATTGTATGTTCATTTTTGGAACTAATAAACATGAATTTATCGAAGCATTTAAAACTGCTTTAAGATTGAATGAATTAAAATTTACAGATTTAGAAAAATTACATGAGGTTTTATAATGTTAAGGATAGAAAATATTTTATATTTAATAATAATCTTACTTTTGATAAGCAGTTGTGAATCATTAAAAAATAGTAGTAAAGAAGATACAATCGTTATAGTTAGAGATACAGTATATTTAGAAAATTCAGGTTCTTTAGTAGCTGTACCAGAAAAGATTAAAGATGAAATAGCAGTAAAAGGACTTACTTATCCAGTAAGATATCTAGAAAATGATTTTGATAGTTTTACAATAAAAAATGGTGAACCATTTATCATAGAATGTAAAGTAGATACAACTAAATCTACGATTGTTACAAAAGTTGAAACAGAAAAAGGTGAAATAACTTTTTCAGTAGAACCAAAATTCAAACCTTATGAAGTTTTATTAAACAGCATTTGTGATGCTATTTATATACCAACTACAGATTTATTAATAAGAATTGACGATAATTATAACAAGACAAATAAACCTTATAAAATTGTAACAGTTCCTATTTGTGATAATTCAAAAAATATAACTGGCTATTTAGTACGGTACGATACGGAAGGTAGAGTAGGAAAAAAATGCGACAACAACAAATATGTAAATGATATGGAAAAAATGTTTAAAGAATGTCAAGGGGAGAACGATATACAAAAGCCTACTTGTCCTTGTAGAGTTAAAAGTGATTGTAATGCTCCAGAGTGGAAATATTTTAGAATTTGCGTTTCTGTTAGAAAGTAGATAAAAATAAAATTTAGAATAATTATGAAAACAACATTAATAATAATTTTAATTTCAATCTTGTGTTTTTCCTGTTCAAAAGAAAAATACTATCTAAGTTCAGAAAATTATTTCAATCAAGGACTTGCTAATTATTATAATGCTTATTATTCTTCATCAATTGAAAAATTTAATAAAGCGATTATAGTAAATCCTTACTTTGCTGAAGCTTATAATTATAGAGGACTTTCTTTTTTTTATCGTGATTCTGAAGATGATAATGAAAAAGCAATTGAGGATTTCGAAAAGGCAATTGAATTAAACCCTTCTTATATTGATGCATTTAACAATAAAGGTTATGTTTATAAATATTTAGAAAATTATGATAAAGCTATCATTGACTTTAAAAAGGTATTAGACTTAGATTCTTCTTACAAAGAAGCATATATTGACCTTGGCGATATATATAATAATTTAGATAGTAATTTGAAAGCTATTCAATATTACACAAAGGCAATTGAGTTGGATACATCAAATTGTAGTGTAATAAATAGTAGAGCATTGGTATATGTTGAATTAAATAATATTGAATGTGCATGTAGAGATTTTAAGAAATCCGCTTCACTTAAAAATGATTTTGCTAAAGAGTTTTTAAAAAAGCACTGTTTAAATCCCCCTGTAGTCAGCGATTCTGTCTGATTACAGGGAATTTTTTCTTTACTCCCCTACCCTCGCTACCAAAATCTCATACAACCTTTGGAAATCATCTTTAGAGTAGTATTCTATTTCGAAAGAGCCGTTGTCTGCGGAACGCTGGAATATTTTTACTTTTGTGCCGAATGCCTCACGCAGTTTGCTTTCCGCATCTTTAATGAACACGTCATCTGGATTATAGCTGTCTTTGTCTAATGATTTCTTCTTCTTGTCTTTTTTATTGAATGAAAACCGGTCAAGTTCAATATCTTTTACAAGTATTTCAGTAGCACGAACGGAAAGTTTTTTTTCGACGACCATTTTCCATGCTTCAATAAGTTTTGCCATATCCGAAATAGCAAGCAAAGCTCTGGCATGCCCTGTCTGTATTTCCCTTTTACGCAAACTCTCCTGTATTCTGTCTGGAAGGCGAAGCAAACGAAGGAAATTTGTAACAGTGGTTCTGTCTTTTCCAACACGTTTCGCGACCTGCTCCTGCGTAAGATTACATTCTTCTATTAAACGGTTGTAACCACTTGCAACTTCAATGGGATTCAGGTTTTCGCGCTGCACGTTTTCTACTAATGCAATTTCGAGCAACTCAACATCTGAATTTACTTCAAGTATGTAAGCTGGAATGAGAGCAAGTTCAGCCAATTTAGAAGCACGCAGTCTTCGTTCACCGGAAATCAGTTCATAACCGGTAACAGAGCGTCTAACTGTAATCGGTTGAATTATACCGTGTTCGAGTATAGAATTTTTCAAATCTTCAAGAGCAGCTGGGTCAAAATCAGTTCTTGGCTGGTAAGGATTGAATTCAATAGTATTGACATCAATCATAGAAAAAAATTGATTTTCCTGCTGCTTCTCAATATCATTAGCTTCAGTTTCGTTCATACTGATATTTGAAAGCAACGCTCCAAGCCCTTTGCCCAATCCAGTCGGTATCTTCTTTTCTTTAGTCATTGATTATATTAAACCTTTATTTTTGTTTACGATTTCTTTTGCCAAATCAAGATAGTTCTTTGCCCCTACACTGACGGCATCATAGAGCAAAACCGGCTTGCCGTGGCTCGGTGCTTCAGAAAGGCGGACATTACGATAAATCACAGTTTTGAAAGCATTATGACCAAAATGGCGAATCACTTCCTCAACCACCTGATTTGAAAGCCGCAGACGTGTATCAAACATTGTCAGCAGAACACCTTCAATATCCAAACCAGTATTCAAGCGGTAACGAACGATAGAAATAGTATTAAGCAATTGCCCCAATCCCTCCAAAGCGTAATATTCGCATTGGACGGGAATTAGCACAGAGTCCGCTGCTGTAAGTGCATTTAAAGTAAGCAATCCTAGTGATGGCGGACAATCAATAATTATAAACTTATAATCTTTCTTCAACTCATACAATATATTTTTCAAAACCATTTCACGATTTTGCTTCCCTACAAGTTCTATTTCAGCACCCACCAAATTAATATGTGAAGGCAGCACTTTCAGATTTGGCATAATAGTATCTTTAATCACATCCTGCACAGGATGATTATTGATTAGACACTCGTAAATAGTATATTCTAATTTACGTGATTCCACCCCAAGCCCATTGGTCGCGTTTGCTTGCGGGTCAATATCCACAAGCATCACGGGGTATTCAGCTGCCGCAAGTGAAGCCGATAGATTAATGGAAGTAGTGGTTTTGCCAACTCCACCTTTTTGATTTGCTATTGCTATTATTTTGCCCATATTATAAGCCGTATTTCAGTTGATAATAGAAAAATGCCGTTAATACTAATGAATGTGTGATTTTTCTGTCTAAAATATATTGTTTTATTTCACTTAAAGGAACTAAAAGCACCTCAATATCTTCGTGAGTATCAAACTTTTGCTTTTGAATTAGTTCGCAATCAAACCAGACGTAAGAATTGCAGGTATTATTTAAAAATGCAGGATTAGGTAAGTTTTCACCCAGCCAAATAGACGGCTTTGTGCTGCCATATCCTGTTTCTTCAAGACATTCTCGCTCTGCTCCCGCTTGAGTTGTTTCGTCATCTTGCACAAGACCGCCCGGAACCTCCAATGTAATTCCGTCAATGCCATGACGATATTGCTTGATTAGCACTACTTCCTTTTTTTTCGTAATAGGAATGATGTTTACCCAGCGAGGAGATTTCAACACGATAAAATTTCCTTCCTTATCCTTTTCTGGGTGCTTTCGTAAATACCATACCGATTCAAAAATTTTCAAATCAGTTGTATTGCTTTCCTTTATTGTTATCCAGTTTTTCATATATAATATTTTTTATGCTATTTCAATTCCATATTCTTTTACAAATTCAATTAATGGAGAATTATTAGATTGATTAAAACGATTATTGCTAACAATATAGGATTCGATTTTAGAATTAATTCTCTTTGTTAATTTCCATATATTTCCAATTAAATAATCATCTTCATTATCAGTAACAATCATAACATCAATATCGCTATCTTTTTTTGCAGTATTTGTAGAATAGCTTCCATATAAGAATGCTTTTTTTACAGCAATTCCTTCTTCCCTTAATAAAGAAATAAAATTTATTAAAATTTCTATAACTTCGTTTTTAGCCATTGAAATAAATCTTTATATAAATTCATACTTTATATTACTTTTTACATTTTAAAACTACTATGCCAAGATAATTGATACATTATTCACTTTCTATATCATTTAGGAAATCTTCAACTGAACCAATTTTTGCTGTATTTGACTTTATTGCATCAAGAGTTATTTTGCCGTTGATTGCTATTTCGTTTCTTCTTCGCTCATTAAAACGTTTTTTAAATAAATCAAAGAATATAGTTTGTTCATCTATGCTCATTTGTTCAGCTAAATTTAGCACTGAATTTATTGTTGCAGTTTGCATCATTACCTCTTTCAAGTAATAAAATATTAATAATACTATAACATTTAAATCAATTTTACTTGATTTTCAACAATCTCCAGAAATTTTTCACGCATAAACAGCATTTGGATTTTCTGACATTATAGAAAACGCATATCCATAATTTACTAATATGTCCGTTTCTAATCCAGAAGAATAATGTCTCATCTCAATTTCTCTATCTTCGTCCATATCAGCTATTACATTAATCCAAATATGGTCTGGGTCGTCCGGGTCTGTTTGCAAATCCTTATAAACTATTTCCGGATAACTTTCTTTTACTTTATTAAATAATTCATCAATTAATTGTTTTTGTTTATAATTTAGCTTCATTTTATTACTCCTAATAATAATTCAACAAATTCTTTAGAATACTTTATTTGTTGTTTAGCATCTTTTTTACTGACTCCATTTTTATAATCTGCATTACTTCTAATATGTTGCAAATCTTTTAAATAACCTTTAAACCTTGAAGATACAATTTTTCTTCTATTACAAAAATTCTCTGCAAATAAAGTCTGAATTGTCTTGTGGTCAATTTCAGGTGTTATTCCTATAGAATATATAGCAGCTATTGCTATATGAAAAGCTGAATAATATGCTCTATTAGCTGATGCATTAAATAAATTATTTCCATATAATATTTCAGCTGCTAATAAGTTCTCTTTTGCTCGCTCAACAAAAATTTCTTTCATAGCTTTCCTATATAAATTCAATAAAAATATATATCAACTAATCAAATGTTTCAAATATAACTTTTATAAAAAGAATATATTACTCAAATCTTTCAAAATTAACAAAATATTAGCTATTTTTGGGTAAAATTATTCTCATTGTCGTTCCCTTGCCCTCCTCTGATTCGCATATTATTTCACCATTATGCTCACTAATTATTTGATAAACTATACTTAAACCAATTCCTGTGCCAGAATTTTTTGTAGAAAAATATAAATTGAATATTTTAGAATGATTCTCTTTTGAAATTCCAATTCCATTATCAGAAATTTCTATGATTATTTTATCCGTTTGTTCTACAGAAATATTAATAATCCCATTGCTTTCTATTGCCTGAATAGAATTTAACAAAATATTTAATAGTGCCTGTTTGATTTTCTCATTATCAACTCTTACTTCAATATTTTCAGCGAAATTGCGATTTATTGTAATCTTCTTCTCTTCTGCCTGCGATTCTATTATATTAATAATTTCATTCAATAAATCAAACAAATTGCACTTTCTTAAATTCAGTTTTGCGGGTTTTGCGAAATCTAAAAACTGCTTGATAATTTGGTTTACTCTTGCCACTTCGTTACGAATTGTTTTAACTAATTTTGTATATTCATCAACGTTTTCTTTCGGTTCAAATTCGTATTCGAAACGTTGTGCTATTACGCTAATTGAGTTTAAAGGATTTCTAATTTCGTGAGCAACGCCTGCAGCAAGTTCACCCATTGCAGTCATCTTTTCTTTAATTTCCAATTTCTTTTGTATATGCCGAAAATCTGTTAAATCCTTGATAAGGGCAACAACGAGTTCAACATCACCTTTTTGATTTTGTATTGAAGAAACCGCAATCCCAAGAATTCGTTTTCCTTTTTCAATAAAATTATACTCAATTTCAAAATATTCTGGAACTACATAACTTTGCAATGCCTTATTTAGTTTAAATTCATCACCTTGGAAAATATCAGAATATTTTTTATTGAAAATCTTTTCAAATTTTAGTTCAAATAAGTTTTCAGCAGAATGATTAAAAAGGAAAATTTTTCCGGAATTATCAAGAGCCATTACTGCATCGCTAATATTATCCAAAATCAATTCTGTATATTGCTTGATTTTCTTATGCTCAGTTCTCAAGGTTTGGTAACGCATCCGCGTAATTAAAAATATTATAAGTAAAAGCGATAGGACAAAAAGAGAAATTCCTGTTATAGTAACTCTTCGGTTCGAACTAGCTTGTATAATTTCAATATTTTTCAGCGAAAGAGCTATTCTTGTTAAAAAAACTTCTTCTTCATCAATTATAATCGGCGCAACTACTTCCAGCACATTTTCATTTTCAAATTTGGTAACCCGCGTTAAAGTTACGTGTTCGTTAAACACATTTAAAAGAAAAGTATCTGATTCTATTGAAGATAGCTGTGTAATCTCTTTTGAAGCCGAAAATATTCCGTCAAGGTCTTGCAATACAATATAAGCAATATCAGGGTTGTCGCCGATATCCTGAATTTGCTTTCCAATACCAAACTGATTTCTCAAATCAATAAGTTTTTCTAAAGAATATCCGACCAAAATGCAGCCACTTTTTCCATTCCTTTGGCGGGCAAGAGCATACATTTGCTGCTCATTTTGCTCATTTATTATAATACCTAAATCAAGCCACTGGTATTGCCCATTAATAACTTCCTTTATATCATTGAGCAAATCCTCACTGACCTCATTTACTTTAATACCATCATTATTCAATTTAATAATTTTACCATTTTCATCAATAATTGAAATGTATGCAACTTCAAATTCCTGAGCAATGCTTTTCAAATCCTGATTGCTAAGTGTTTTCCTGTTTTCAAAATTTGAAATGTAATTTGCAATCAGATTTAAATTTTTTACATACAAGTTTTCTATTTCATTATTTGTTTGAATGGAATTATAAATACCGAGGTTGAGCGTTTCAATCAAAGTAAGTGATTCAATTTCCAAAGTGTTGAGTAAATCCTTTTTGCTTTCTTTTGCTTCGTAAAACGTAAATACTAAAAGTATTGCTGCCACAAGAACAGCAAGTAAAACAGCTAATTGATATTTCTTATTAAATAAAAACATAAGTTCAAAATCGTTCAAACATAAATAGTAAATTAAAGAATTTTCTTGTTTATTCCATATTTTTTTATTAAATTGCATATAATTCTGGTGCCGTAGCCAAGTGGTTAGGCAGCGGTCTGCAAAACCGCCAACGTAGGTTCGATTCCTATCGGCACCTCAATTTTTTAGATTATAAATAATTTAGAGATATATGGCAGGAACAACATCAGATTTACGACCCGGTGCAGTAATAATATTTAATGGCGAACTTAATACAGTTCTCGAATCAGAGCATAGAACTCCGGGCAACTTACGTGCATTTTTTCAGGTTAAGATGCGTAGTTTAAAAACAGGTCGGCTATACGAAAACCGTTTCCGTTCTGGCGAATCAATCGAATTCGTTAGAGTTGAAAAAATGAATTATCAATACCTTTATAACGATGGAAGCAATTTCTACTTTATGAATCCGGATACCTACGAGCAAATTCCAGTAGAAAGAGTCGCTCTTGGCGATGCTGTTGATTTTCTTAAAGACAATCAGGAAGTGCAACTTACTTTCGTTGATAACAATGTGATTGGCGTTGACCTTCCTTCACACGTAATTTTAAAAGTTGTCCACACTGAACCCGGACTTCGCGGCGATACTGCTACAAACGTTCTTAAACCAGCAACACTCGAAACCGGCGCTTCTATAAATGTGCCTTTGTTTATTAATGAAGGTGATGTAATTAAAGTAGATACACGCAACAATTCTTACGTTGAAAGAGTTAAGGAATAATATGGATTTAAGTTCTATAAAAGAATTATTGGAAATTTTCGATGGTTCTAGCGCTGCTGAGCTATCCTGGGAAGAAGATAACTTTAAGATTTATCTTTCTAAGCATAACACAAATGCTGTTCCACAACAGCTATATCAAATGCCGGTTAGCCCTCAGCCAATCGCAAATAATCCTCATTCAACTGCTATTCCTTTAAACGTTACTCAAACTGAGCAATCAGCAAATCAATCTATTGATGCAAATCCCAACAAATTTTATGAATTAAAATCTCCGATTGTTGGAACATTTTACAGGGCGCCCTCTCCGGAAGCTGCTCCATTTGTAGAAGTAGGAACGAAGGTAAAACCCGGACAAACCCTTTGCATCGTTGAAGCTATGAAATTGATGAATGAAATCGAATGTGATGTAAGTGGAACTATTGAAAAAATTCTCTTGGAAAATGCCCAGCCAGTCGAATATGGGCAAGTACTATTTTACATTAGATTAGTTTAGATTATTTGGTATAAATAAAAATAAATTTAAAATTCCTGCAGAAATGCTGGATTTTTTTTTTCTTATTCATCAGATGACTTGAAGTCATATGATGAATTTTACGATTTTATAGCAAACTTACAACAACAATATCAATATAATCTGTAATTCTGAGTTATTTCTTATATTCTTTAATTTTTCCAGAGCCATTAATAGAAGATTTAATACCACTCAATGGTCGTTGTTTATAAAACACATTGCCACTACCATCAATTTCAATATCAAGCTCATCTTTAGCATTTATATAGCAATTACCACTACCTTTAATTTCAACCTCAGTTTTTATTGTTTCCATATCAATAGCGTTTATATCACCACTACCATCAATCTCATAATCTGCATCTCTTGCTTTTCCACTCATAAAAATAGAGCCAGAGCCACTAATTTCACCATCAATTTTATCAGCGAATACTTCCTTTAATTTTATATCACCAGAACCACCAATATAAAGATGTAAAATGCCACTTGTATTAATCGGTGTTGTCAATGTAATCAATCCGGAACCATCAATTCTTAAACCCTGAATATTTTTCATAGAAATTTTATAATTAAGTTTTGAAGGTGAAATTGAACCTTTTGAGCTTAAATATAATTTTCCTTTTTTTACTTCTGTGATTAAATTCGGCATAACGTTATCATCGGTTTCAATAATTAACGATTCGATTGAATCCTGAGTTATTGTAACATTCCCACTTGTCTTAAGAACGACAGCATAAAAACTGCTTATATCTTTTTTTTCAGATACAATTTTTTCAGAACCATTTGTGCAGCTTGTTAAAGAAAAATTGCATCCGGAAAAAATAAAAACTGATATAATCATTGTAATCAATATGCTTTTCATAGTTAACTCCACTAATATTATACAAATAATTATTCTTTTTAAAATACGAAGATAAACGATTTTTGTTACTTAAAGATTTTAATAAGATTGCTAATTTTACAATAAAAATAATATTATAAAAACAAATATGAATGTATTTCAGCTGTTTGTCCAAAATTGTCATTAGTATGAGGAGTGAGAAATCTCATAAACTTAGGTATAATATAATTTAAAACGATTTTTTATCAGAATTAAAGAAAAACTAAGCAATAATTACAAAAGACCTTAGACGCTGAATCTTACCTTTTTTTCCAATAATAATTTTTTGTATATTTGTGAAAGCAAATATTAAGAAAGTACAAAATGAATCTAGGAAAAAAGTAATATTTTAATGAAAAATAACAATCAACTTCAAAAACAAGCAAAACTACTTCGCATTTTTAGGAAAATTCATAGAACAACTTGTGCATTTCTATTTATTAATTTCTTGATTATATCAATTACCGGAATTTTATTAGGTTGGAAAAAACATAGCTATGGAGAAATATTACCAAAAAATTATTCTGGAAGTTCAACTGTATTAAAAGACTGGTTACCTTTAGACACTTTATACAAAATCGCCAGCAAAACTCTGAATGATTCTGTTTCTGCTAATTTATCTACTGAATTAGAAAGAATTGATATAAGAAAAAACAAAGGAATGTTAAAATTTGTATTTAATGATAATTATTATGAAGTTCAGCTTGATGGCGCTACAGGAAAGATTTTACAAATTAAATACAGATTTTCAGATTTAATTGAAAATATCCACGATGGCTCAATTCTTGACAAATGGTTTGGGACTGCCTCCGAAGAAATAAAACTAATTTATACAAGTATTTCTGGTTTAGCATTGCTAACTTTCACTATTACCGGAGTTTGGCTTTGGTTCGGACCGAAAAGAATGAAAAAAAATAAGAGTGCTTAACTAATAATTTACAAAGGTTAAAATACTAAACTTTCTAAACTTTTATTCTTTGACAATATAAACAATTTATGATGTCAAGCACTATACTTCGTCTAAAATACTGTTAAAGTAGCTATTGAAAGGAAACATAACTCTTGTCAATTCTTTTACTTTTTTTACTACATTATCTTTTAAATAAAATTCATTAGATACTAATTTCCAAATAGAATAGCTTTTAAACTTGATAAGTTCAGCATCAGGAAAATCTTTTGGGAAGCCACGTGGAACTGATTTATACTTATCATCATCAATTTCGCGATAATGCTTAATAAATTCTTTATTCTTTAATATATCTTTTAAATCATCTGGATTGCTATAAATTGAGTTCCAAATTTTTCTTAGCACATCTGACTTTGGCATATAAATACCACCGGCAAACATACAATTATCAGGTTCAATATGAATATAATATCCGGCAAAATTACTATGTCGACCACCTCTTACAATATATGCACCTAAATTTGATTTATAAGGAGCTTTATCCTTTGCAAAACGGACATCGCGATAAATTCTGAATAAACAATCTTTCACCTGTACACTACGAACTGACGGGTCTATTTCAGCTATCTCATTTATCATAACCTGAACAAATTCCTTGAAATTGTTCCATATTTTGTCAAATTCTGATTTATGTTCATTGAACCATTGGCGATTATTGTTTTCTCTCAATTGTCTAAAAAAATCAATTGTGTTTTTTTCTAACATAAATTTTCTTTCTTTATTAATAATAAATATGTAGTTGAAAAGCCCAGCGAGACGAACGATATTCTTCGGTTTCGAGTATTCTGTATTCTGGAATTAATTCAAGATATGGCATTAAAAATATTCTGGAATAAAAGACATATTGTTCATTAATTATTGGAAATTTTTCATCTCCATAAATCAACGTAGTATTAGCATATTCTGCTCTGGCACCAACAAAAATGCCCTTATGCAAGAGATAATTCGCAGCAATGGTGTAGTTTTCAGTTGTTCTTGTATGCGGTTTATTTGATGATGCATATTTTGCTAAAATCTGCAGTTCATCAGTTATCGAAGTTCCTACAAACGCTGTTGCATACCAGAATAAACCATTAATTGTATAAGAACCGCCTAAGAAACCATCAGGGAAAAAATCAAAAATCTGAGTTGGGTAAATTGTCAGTTTATAATTAAAAGTAGGATTATGCTTTATAGGTATCAGCGAGATTTGGTCTCCGTAAAGAGTATGTTTCGAAAGATTTTCTGCATCAAATATACCGAATGAGGTAGTTAGCCAAAGTGGAGCATCATAAATAATTTCTGCCCCCCAATCTGCGTAATCAGGAGCAATAAGTGTTTCTGTTGCATCAATCGAAGCAATACGCCTGTCTAACATAGTCATATCGCACTCCCTTAAACCAAATGACGGCTGGAAATGACCAATTCTAAGAACAGGCATATCGTTTGCAGGTTGAATTAGAACTGAAGCGGAATATTCAGATTGACCGGGAAACATAATTTTCCCAAAGTTGTATTGCCCTTCAAAAGTAATTCCGTCAATTGGATTAATCATTCCATAAAATGACATCTGCATAGGAATATAGCGCCTTACTGCATCAGGAGTTTTATGTGAGCGAATTGCCTGCATTCGAAAGTCGGTTCCAAAAGCAATTCGTTTATCTAAATATCCGTAGTTCCTTTTATCAAATAAATTATAAAATGCTTTTAATGGCTCATCTTCAGTTGTGAAAACTGAAGCATCTTTTGGAAAAGACCAACCAAATTCATTTCGCATTCCTCCGCCCTGATTATTAAGATGGCAGGTTGAACATTTATTACCTGTCCATAAAGCAAACTCTGGTGCTGATTTTAATTCAAATACAAAAATTATACTAATAACTGCTATAATTATTAAAATTCTTTTATTCATTTTTCAATTTTTTAATTGACAATTTAATCAATTTTCAGTTTAATTGAAAATTATCGAATAAATTATAATATTTAATTAGACATTCTCAGCATAGATAATGAATTTTAAAAGCTGTTGATAGCTCACAATTTTACTTTACAAATAAAACTATCAAAAAGTACCAAGAAACTTTCAGGAAGTATAAAGATTTAATACTTTCGTAAAGTTTCTCGGAGCTTTGCGAAAGTTACACAATGCTTAATATTTAATCCCTACGGGTGGGGTGAAATAAATCGAATTATTTTAAAAAAAATATTCGTTCCAAATATGAATAGTGGTGGGTTGTTCTGTATTTTATCATTATTGTCTGAACTTCCCCTGTTATATTTAGCGTGTGTAATAAAAAATTAATTTAAAATGTAGAAAAGCGGTAAAAAGAAAAAAGATACACCTCCCCTGCCCCTCCTTTTTAGGAGGGGAACGCTAAAACTCAGAACAGTTCTTGTTCCCCTCCTAATAAGGAGGGGCAGGGGAGCTGTTAAAAGGTTCTATTAACAAATATAGTATTTCTTAAGCATAAAAA
>CAZCHH010000074.1:0-14609 GCA_964498585.1 uncultured Hyphomicrobiales bacterium | reverse complement strand
TTGGTTATTGGGTTATTAGGTTAAAGTAAAAATACTAATGACCAATGACTTATAGCTGGCAGCTGACAGCCGATTACTATTCTCTGGATTCTTCGCTCCGCTCAGAATGAACCACTTCGGATTTTATAACACGTAACTATATGTATAGCATATAATTATAATGAATTAATGTGTAAGTGGAAGTCATCGGATGACTGGCAGTCATCCGATGACTAATAAGTTCATTTCCCTAAAAGTAAACGTCTTCGTTTATATTTGCCTCAGAATGACGTGGAAATTCCCCTCTTGAGATGGGCAGTGGTGTGTTCTTGTTATAATTGGTTATTGGTTATTGGTTATTAAGTTATTAGGTTAAAGTAAAAATACTAATGACCAATGACTTATAGCTGGCAGCTGACAGCCGATTACTATTCTCTGGATTCTTCGCTCCGCTCAGAATGAACCACTTCGGATTTTATAACACGTAACTATATGTATAGCATATAATTATAATGAATTAATGTGTAAGTGGAAGTCATCGGATGACTGGCAGTCATCCGATGACTAAAAAGTTCATTTCCCTAAAAGTAAACGTCTTCGTTTATATTTGCCTCAGAATGACAGGTAAAAGAAAAGATGGTCTCCACTTTCCAATCGTGGAGTCTATCTGTGGATGATTATGAAGTTTATTTCCTGATATATCCAAAAATATTTGCAGCAACAACGCCTACCAAGGCATCGTAGCCGCCATAATCAAATTCTCGGTAATAAATAAATGAAATAAAAGTATTGCTTGTAGAACTTGTATTCCCTTCGTATTCTTCAAAGCTTTGCCGCTCAACTTCTTTTGTATCGATGTTTAAGCTTCCGGTAGCATATAAGTAATTGTGCCGTCCGCGCCTTACCCATTGCCTAAGTTTATAGAAGCGTTCATCTTCATCATAATACATCATCCATTCTTCTGAGGGTTTCCAGTTATTGAAAGAGCCAACAACGAATACATCATCATTACTAATCCATCCGTCAGGGTCAAGCAAAAATTCCAGATAAATATATCCATCGTTGGAAGAAGTAACGTAATAAGTTGTCATATAGCCGTCGTCAGCATATTCGTCAAAGTAGCTGTTGCGTCTTAAATCTGAAAAAGACAAGCGGACAGGACCGTTAATTCGTGGGTATTCTGCTAAATTTGTAAGGTTTAAAATCCTGTATTCATTTTCAGCTGGAATCCCTTCAAGCCGAAAGCGTTTACCAACACTGGCAATTCCACCTTCCATTGTTCTATAATGTGTGCGGTATTGCTTTGTGTTTATATTTAAATCTCTTCTCTCCGTAATGAAATATGGCTCAAACCATCGATTATTCCTGTAAAGAACAACGGTGTTTAATCTTGAATCAATCATTTCCTGAGGCGCATATACTACAGTTTCAATTTCCATTCCGGATGATGCAACGCTTGCTTCAGGTGAATAAAATGTGGTATATAAATTCATTTCTGCATCTACTTTAGGTAGCAAAACAAAGAAACGTGCTTCAGCAATCGGTTTTGAATCGTCATCGTAGTCAAATAGTTTTACTTTCCAGTTTCCGGGATAATTAAATTTTACCTGAGTATCAGGAACTTTGATAGTGCCTCTCCAGGAATAGTTTGTAGCAAAAAAAGGTGCTGATTCCCAGTTTATATTGCTTGTCCTGTTAAAAACAATGTCATTTAAAAAAACGTTATCGCTTTCATTCCAGTCAACAGCACAATGAAAAAATTTAGCATAAATGCTTGGCGGAACATCTGCCTGAACGTCAAATTCTATTGTAATCGTTGAACTTCCTATTGACACTACTTTTTTTACTGTTTCACTTTGTATAACCAAAATAGGTGGATTTGTTTCAGTATCACCACCATACACTCTTATAAACTTAATCTGATACTCTTGAATTAGCTCGTCTTCAGCAAAAATTACTAAAGAGGAAAAAACAAATAAAAAAATTAAAAAAGAGATTAATTTCTTTGAATGATTTAAAATTATACTTTTTTCTTTTATTTCTGAAGCAAAAACAGTTCTGTCCAGCGTTTCTTCTTCTCCAAAAAAGGAGGAGTTGCTTGTGTTATAAGCTTTATTTATTAAGTTTTTCTTTTTTAACATTTTACTTATTCTATTTTCAAATAATAATAAACTCTTTTATAAAATTTCTATTGTAAAAATTAATGCAAGCTTAATAATTCATTGAAAACTGATAATAGCTACTTATTATTTGAAATCCCAAAAAGCGAATATTTTGATTTAAAAACTAATTCAGAACTCCAGACCCCTCTTAGTTTGTTATTTCGCAGTTTTGTCATTCTGGTGTATGCCAGAATCCATCTTGGGAAAGCAAGTGAGCTTGCTCACAATACATTTGAGGAAGCGCAAATGCTTCATTGAAAAAGCTAAAATTAAATAGCGTTGAACAATAATAAGATGGATTCAGAATGAAAGGTATAATTGGATTTTATAAATCTCTTTATTCAGCTTTTCCAATTAAATCTTCTACAGCTCCAATTAAAGCATCATCGTGAAAGCTGCTCTTTGTTAAATAATAGTTAGCACCTGCTTCCAAACCAAGACGTTTATCTTCTTCTCTATCTTTATAAGAGACAATCATTATTGGAATAGATTTTAGCTTGCTATCGCTTTTTACTCGCTTCACAAGGTCAATTCCATTCATACGCGGCATATCAATATCAGAAACCATTAAATCGAAATATTCCCGATGCAAGGCATTCCAGCCATCAATACCATCAATAGCAACGGTAACCTCGTATCCATTATTTTCGAGTAATTTTCTTTCAACCTCCCGAACAGTCAAAGAATCATCAACAACCAGAATTCTTTTCTTCTTATGAGCAACTTTATCAACCTGACCCAGCTTTTCTATGCGACCGGCAGAAAGAAGATTATCAATAGAACGCACCAAATCCTCAACATCAAAAATCAATACAGGAGAGCCATCATCAAGAATAGCACCGGCAGAAATATTTGGAATTCTGCCCAGCTTTGGATTCAGTGGAACGACTACCAAATCCTGTTCACCAATCAACTTATCAATCACCATTCCGTAACGGTTTAGCAAATCGCTAATAATTATCACATTTAGGTGATTGCTTTCACGTTTTGGTTGCTCATATCCGAAAACTTGATAAGAATCAATAATACCAATATTTTCCTGTTCAAAGATGCAATATTGCTTGTCCTCTATTATTTGTAATTCAGAAGTATTTACTTTCAAAATTCTATCTATTCGTGAAAGTGGAATAGCATAAGTTTCATTATGAATAGAAAGCAGCAAAGCACGAATGACAGATAAAGTCAAAGGCAGTTGTAACTGGAAAGACGAACCCTTTCCAAATTCGGTATCTGCTCTAATTGTTCCACCAACGCTATGCACCATAGAGAAAACAATATCAAGCCCTACGCCTCTGCCAGAAATTTCAGTAACCTTTCCGGCAGTAGAAAAACCGGGTAAGAACAAAAATTCTAGCAACTCATTTTTACTCATATTCTTTGCCATATCAAAAGTAGTATAGCCCTTCTCAACAATTTTCTCTCGGAGCTTTTCTAAATTAATTCCTTTTCCATCATCTTGAACAGTTATTATTAACATACCGGAGAAATGATGAGCTTCAATGGTTATAGTTCCAGTCGGGTCTTTTCCAAGAGCTATTCTTTCATCAGGAGTATCTAATCCGTGGTCAATAGCATTACGGATAAGATGGTTGAGCGGAGATTCCAATTTTTCTAAAATATCTCTGTCAATTCGTGTATTTTCGCCGATAATTTCTAATTTAACTTTCTTGTTAAGCTGTTTGGAAACATCTCGCACCATACGTGTAAAGCCGTGCAATCCTTCAGAAAATGGGCGCATCCTTGTTGCAATAGCTTCATTGTAGAGCCGTTCTGCAGTGCTTTCTATTCTTCGGGAAAAATTCTCAAATTGTTCAATATATTGAATAATCAAAATTAAAACTGCATCTAATTCCTTTGTAGAATCGTTAAATTTTTCAATAATTTCACCTGAAATCTTGTAGCTTTCCAATTCCTGAAAAATATTTTCTTTAAAAGAATGTAGCGACATAATCCTTTTCTTTAAGTTTAGAAGAAAAGGAGTGAAATTCTTTGCATTCCTTGCCTGCACCAAACATTCCCCAGCAAAACCGAGCAATTTATTTAAATTTTCTGCCAAAACCCTAACGATTGCTTCTTGCTGCTTTTGCTGCTTTTGTTCAGTATGCAAAGTAATCTGAGCTTGCTCTTTAACAGCAGTATCTTTTGTTTCTTCTTTTACTTCCTTTTTTTCATCAACAATTATCGATTTTACTTCCTTTGTTTCTGTTTTCTCATCTTGAGCAGGAACATCTTTTTTCAAAAAGTCTTCTTTTACTTCAGTAAGTAAATTTATGAAATCATTATAAAGTTCGTTGGTTTTTTCAATGAAAATGTTTTCTTCAATATCAGATAAATTGTTATAAAGAACAGATGCTTTTTTTAATATATCAGTTTGATTGGAATTAAAAATATTTTCTAATTTTGAAAATCCTGTAAGTTGATTTTCTAAAGCTCCGCAAAGTTCGGCAGAAGTATTTAGACCAATAATACGGGAAGCACCGCGAATAGAATGAACAGCACGAATGAGATTGTTCATTTCATCTTTTTGGAAATTTTTTAAGAGCACTTCTGTTGATTTCTTAAGCAGTTCGCAATTAGTTTTTATTTCTGATTTAAATAGTTCTAATAAGGAAATATCAATATTATTTTGAATATCAATAATTGGCTTTTCTTTTGTAATAATTGGTTTATCAACAGGTTCTTTTTTCTCTTTTTGATTGTTTAATGAAGTTTGAATTTTGTTGCTAATATCGTTAATCTTTTGTTCATTTTCTTTTAAAAAGTTATTAAACTGGCTAACCTGAAGTTTCGAAATATTAGTAAAAATGTCAGTAGCAGTAAGCAAAATATCAATATCAGAAGAATCCAATGTAAAATCACCTTTTTTAGCAGCAGAGAGCATATCTTCCATAGAATGAGCAATCACTACAGCAGTATTTAATCCCACAATACGGGCAGCACCTTTTATCGAATGAGCAGCCCGCATAAGTGGTTCAATTTTATCTGGAGAGGAATCGCTTTCCAACTCAACTAAACCAGATTCTAATACTCTTGAATAGTTTTCTGTTTCTATACGAAACAGCTCGAGCATAGTAGTATCTTCTCCAATATTTTCATTTTTATTTACCATACCAATTCCTCATCAATCGTATTGAATAATTTTTCCTGGTCGAGCAATCCAATTTGTAATTTTTTAAAATTAAATAATCGCACTGAAAGAGATTTAGGTGATTTTGAAATAGTTGATGGAGTTTTTTGCAATTCATTTTGAGAAATACTCACAACTCCAATAAATTCATCTGCTTCAATAACGTATCGCAATTGTTCATTCTTTAAAATAATTAATCTTTTTTTATTCAAATCAGAGCTGTTATCTGAACTTTTTTCTATTCCTAACAGTTCTGACGCAGAAACACATAAAAGTAGTTCACCATTGATATTTATAATCCCCCTAAAAAATCTATTTGTTCTAAAAGGAATACTATGAAAGGGTCTCCACTCTTGAATTTCCTGAAAATACTCAGTTCTAATCGCAAGCCATTCGTTTTCAATTTTAAAAATAACGACAGATAAAGAAGCACCCTGAGTTTCCACTTTCTCTTTAGAAAACTGAGCAGTCCATTCAGTAATAGATTCTTTTTCAATAGGACGATTAAGCAATTGCCTTCCAGCTTTTGAGTATTCTGGACAATGACGGCAGTGGATGTACTTATCAAGTTTTTCACAGGTGGAAAGTCCCCATACTCCAACATCTTTCCAGCATTTAGCTGTATTTTCAATTTCATTTATTTCCATTTTGATTGTTCATTTTTTTTGAATGAATTTTTATTGCTCTATCTTTAAATAAGGTAGCTTGTTTTGTATTGCCCTGTTTTTCATAAATCAAGCTCAAATGCACTACTGCTTCGTAGTGATTTGGATTTAAATACAATGCCTTATTGTAATTCTGCTCCGATAAATCAAACTTATTCTGCGCTTCATAAATTAATCCAACTAAAAAATAAACCTCGTCATTTATTGTATTTTTATTAATCAAATCCATACACATAATCAAAGCTTCGTCAAACTTGCTCTGATTTGCATAGCTTTGAATAATTTCAACTATATTATTAGTTACATCTGAAATTATTTGCTTTTTGCTTTCTTCTTTTTCAGTATTAACTATATTATCTAATCTTTCATCAATAAGATTTATTTTCTCAATTTCCTTTTTTAAAATATCTTTTTTAGAAAAAATAAGTTTCTTCTTTTCATTATCTTTTATAAATCCCTTATTTTGAATTAAATTCTGAAAATTATTAGGATTTTCAACAAGTTTTTTTGTAGGTTTTTGTTGTTGTTTTGAGAAAGCATAAGCACCGGGAAAGTTAATTGCTTGAAATCCATAATTTTGAAAAATCATAAATTCAGAATGACCGGAAAAAATTATACCATCTTTTTTTAGTTTTTTATCTAAATTATGAAGAACTTTTTGACGGGCATTTTCATTTAAATAAATAAGAACATTTTTACAGAATATATAATCGAAAAATTCTAATGAATTAAAAAAATCATTTGATATAAGATTTTCACATCTAAAATTTATTAAATTCTTTATTTTATTATTAATTAATAACTTTCCGTTTTCTTCGGTAAAATATTTTTTTAAAAAGTCAATTTCAAACCTAAAAGATGTTTTAGTATATATGCCTTCTTTTGCTAATTGAAGATATTTTTTACTAATATCTAAAGCAGTAATAGAAAAGGAATTCGGCAAAATTCCCGCTTCAAGTAATTGAATAGCAATAGAATATGCTTCTTCACCAGTAGCGCAAGGTGCAGATAAAATGGAAATTTTATCATTATTATTCATTCTGATTCTTTTATTTATACTTTCTTTAAAAAAAATAAAAGTATCAATATCTCTAAAAAACCAAGTTTCAGGAACTGTAATTTCTTCAACAATCGTTTGTCTGTCAATAGCTCCTGAAATAAGTTTAGCTAAAAACACATTCGAATCGTTTATGGAATGTTGTTTCATTGAACTTAGAATTGAATTTTCTATAACCTTTTTCCCGAGTGATTCCGGCATTAGACCAAATTCGTTAAAAAGATAACGGACAATATCATCATAATTACTTATCATTTTCATCTAAAAATAACTGTTCTTGTATCTCATTTGAAATCAATTTATTTATATCAATGATTTGAATCATTTGCTGTCTTCTAACTAAAATATCTGTGAAATAAGGAGCTTTTTCAATTTTTATACTTTGTTGTTGTAAATCTTTTTTTGTGCAGGTTATGGTTTCTGTTACATTTTCAGCTAATAAACCGACTATTTTGTTCCCATACTTTTCAGAATTAAAATTTACAATTATTATTCTGGTGCTCATTATCTCATTAATTGATTTATTTTTTATGATAATTGATAAATTAATAACTGGAATTAATTTCCCCCTGTAATTAAATACACCGGCAATTTTATGAGGAGCATAAGGGATTTGCTTTAATTCAACTAAAGGAGCTACTTCGACTATTGAATGAACATCGAAAGCATAAATATCATCATCAATTTGAAATTGCAATAGAAGCATATTTTTATATTTATTTTTTATTCAATATTTTTTTAATCTTGTCATTCTGAACCCCCAGATAAAAGAAGACTTTTATTTAAAAGGAGATGACATCACTAAATGTGTCATTCTGACATCTGTCAGAATGACACAATGAAATATTATATTAATCACTAATCATTAATCACTAATCATTAATCATTAATCACTAATTTTAAATCTTTCCATTTCAAAATTAAGCTCTTCAACAGTAATGCTTAATTTATCAGCAGCAGTATTAAGTTCGAGCAAAGAATCCCTAGTTTGTGCAGCAGCATTAGAAAGCTGTTGCATTGCATCTTTAATTTGCGCAGCAGCTTCAGATTGACTTTGCATTGAATTATTAACAACAGCAATTTTTGGCTGCAACTCTGTAGTTTGTTCAATCAAAGTAATCAATTCATCACTAATTTTTACAGATTCGTGAGAGCTTGCATTTGTTTGTTTAGCAAATGTTTCAACAGAAACGACACCATCATTAACGGCACTTTGCATTTCTCTAATCATTTCTTCAATTTCTAAAGTAGCCACAGCAGTTTGGTCTGCAAGCCGCCTAATTTCCAAAGCAACTACTGCGAAACCGGCGCCATATTTACCTGCCTTTTCTGCTTCAATAGCTGCGTTAAGCGATAGCAAGTTCGTTTGATTTGCTACTTTTGTAATAGTAGTAATTACCTGATTAATATTTGCAGTCTTTTCATTAATATTACTCAATTTGCTGTTAATATCAATGGATGCATTAGAAATATTTTGCATTGTAGATTTAATTCGAGTAATACTTGAAAGAACAGAATTAGCTACTTTAGCAGTATTGTCAGCCATTTTTGTTAAAGTATTCATAGTAGAAGCTAAATTTTGAGCTGTTTTAGAAATTTCTTTGACAGTTGCATTTGCTTCACTAGCAGAAGCTGCCTGCTCCGCAACAGTTACTTCAAGTTCGTGGGTAGAAGAAGAAATTTTAAATACTGCATTTGAAACATTATTACCAGATTTATTAACCTGTTTCAGTAGTGAATCTAAATTAATAGTCATCGATTTTATTGAGCAAATCAGTTTAATTATTTCATCTTTAAGTAAATAATGCTTATCATTAAAGCATACCATTAGGTTTCTTAAATAATAAGGAGAATTTTCTATATTCTCTATAGCTTGATGTATATTTCCGGAGGCAATATCACTGGCTAATTGAGTTGCAAATTTTAAAGGTTTTGTTATCCTTCTCGAAATGTAAATTACTAATATAACCGCAAGAAAAAGAACTCCTAAACTAACAGAAAGAGCTATAGTTTTTTGGATTTTATAGTATTCTATTCTTGTTTGGAGCAAAGATTCAAGAGAGCTATTTGTTGCTATCCAAAAATTATGTATTGAATTAAAAAGGATTTTGTTTACTTCATTGTAATTTTCTAAAGAAAAATCTTCACTTTTTCCAATATTTTTGTATTCACGCAGAATTCTTAAATACTTTTTCAACTCAATTTCAATAGTTTTATATTCTTCTGGTAACTTTTTCTGAAGGAATTCATTTTCCTTATAAAATGATTTATCAGACTTTAAAGAAATCTGCATGCCTCGTTTAATTCTATCAAAATAATCGTTTTCAATCATATTTATATCATATAATAAAACATTAGCTTGAAATAAAGAATCATTTGTAGAAAAGATATAATCTTCATAAAGCTGAATTGCCTCAAAAAGTTTTTTACTAAGCTCGGGCAATACAAGCAAGCTTATATCCATAAGATAATAACTATCTAAATCAGGGTCAAGGATTAAGTTAAATTCATCTCCAATATGGCGATTAAGCTGAATACATTTTTTTAGAAATTCAGAAAATAACAACTCTAATTCATTGTGATTTATACTATATATTTTAGTTTTTAGTTCATTCCAGTTATTCTGGATTTGAATTGGCTCAAAGTCAGTTTTTAAAGTATCTGTGTTAAATTTTTCATATAAATGAACTAGTTCATCGAAGTATTTATCAATTTTATTCTCAATATCAATGCTTTTATCATCTATTTTTCCACCATTTAAGTTATTTACAGAAATGCATCGATGATAATCCTGAATATTAGTTACAATGTTAATTAAAGGAACAAGAATTTCATTTCCTTTAGTTTCATTAATAGCAAAATCAATATCTTTGTTATATCCCAATACTAAAAAGTATAACAGCATAGCAATAGGCATTCCAAATGCGATACAAATAAGGAATAATTTATGTGAAATCTTAAGTTTATAATATAGATTTTTCATAATTATTTTCAATATAAATTATAAATTAAATTTGCTAACTTCATTTTGAAGAGTTTGAGCAGCTTCATTTAATTGCTCAGTAACATAATGGAATTCATTAAGAGAATCACGTGTTTGCGTAGCAGTAAGAGCTAATTGGGTCATAGCTTCATAAATCTGCGAAGCACTTTGAGCTTGATTACAGGTAGCTTCGCTTATTGATTCAAATTCAGGAAACAGTTCATTCATTTGGTCAATTATTTTTGTCAACTGAACGCTCAGATTAGAAATTTCATCTGAATTAGAAAGGACTTCCTTTCCGAATTTATCCATTTCCATAACGCCGGAAGAAACAGCTCCGTGCATTTCTTTAACCATAACTTCAATATCTTGAGTTGCAACGGCAGTTTGGTCAGCAAGGCGACTGATTTCGCGTGCAACAACAGCAAATCCCTTTCCGTATTCACCGGCTTTTTCAGATTCAATCGCTGCATTCAATGATAAAAGATTTGTTTGTTCAGATATTTTATTAATTGCTTCAACAACATTTGATATTTTATTCGCCTTATCATTGATTATTGAAAGTTTTGTAGAAATAGACCGTGTTGCCTGAACTAAACCGCTCATAGCATCTTCCATTTGCATCAAATTAGATTTACCTTTCTTAGCAAGTATTGAAGCATTGTCTGCCTTATCTGTTAAGTTAATCATTGATTGAGCAAGAGAATTAGATGTGCTTGAAATTTCATTGCTTGTGCTGCTAACCTCTTGAGTGGCAGCAGATTGCTCTGCAACAGTTGCTTCAAGCTCACGTGAAGAAGCTGCAATTTCTGATGTTGATGTGCTTACCTGGACACTTGATTTTTGAACATAACTAATAAAGCCGAGAAGATTATCTGTCATCTTTTTTATAGCTTTTATTAACATTATGCTTTCATCTTTATTGATTTTCTTATTCTTTCTATAATCATTATCTTTTAATTCTTTGTCAATAAAAGAATTAACAATTCTTTGCCCTTCGCCAAGCTGACCATTTGCAATTTTTTCAGCGGATTCAACAACTGTTTTCAATTTAAAAGTAATTGTTCTTGCAGTATAATAAATAATAATGAAAAGGAAAATTAGTCCAAAAGCAGCAATTAATATAATTGCCCTGTTCAATTTGTAAAGCTCTTTGTTAAAAATATCTTTTGGAAAAACTATACCAAAAGACCAGTCATTAGCTTTTATTGGAGCATAAAAGAAATATGAATCAAGATTAGTAAAAAGTTTAATCGAATTAATTGAACCGTTTTGCCCTTCGGTCATTTTTTTACCAATATACGATAAAGTTGTGTCCTGAAGTTCATCAGCTAACTTGAAAATTGTTTTTTGCATTATTAACGAAGAGTCTATATGAGCGATAATTTTTCCGTCTTTAGTTAAAAGGAAAGGGATGCAATTTTCGTTGATAGCAATTTCATTGAATAAAATTTTTAACCATTCTAAAGATAAATCGCAAGTGGCAATACCGGCAAAAACTCTTTTATTATTAATACTTCTATAAAATGGTGTGGAATAAGTGGACATCATAATATTTCCACCACCTTCATCGAAATATGGGTCGCTCCATCTCTTATGTTTGATTTGCTTAGGAACAGTATACCAATGCCATAGAGGATAATTATATTCAGGAGTTGCCAAATCTTCATAAAGTGTTTTTAGATTCTTTTTGTAATAATATGGAGCAAACAACTTTTTGGTGCTATCAAACATAAAAGGTTCATACGCAATAGTGGAGCCATATAACTCTGAATTGCTTTTCACAACTTCACGTAGAAACCTGTTTAGATTTAAGCTATCATTTTCTGCATTTTCAGTATATTGAACAATTCCCTGACCGATTTTTTCAATAGATTCAATCATAGTTTCTATATTCTTCAAATTTAATTTAGCAATAACATTAGCTTTCATCTCTAATTGTTCAGAAAAAAAAGCACGAGTAATAATTAAATTATAAGAATAAACAACTGCAAAAATAAAAGCTGTTGCACTTAATATATAAATTGATAATTTCGCAGCTATTGGTAATTTCTTTAGCATCATTCTTCATTTATTAATTATAAAATAATACTTTCAATTTCTTTAAGTTTGAATTTTTTAACTTCAATCTGCAAACCGTTGACAGCTTCACTAAGCTGAGCAGTGGCAGTTCTAAAATCGATTAATGACTGTCTGGTTTGGTCTGTTGCTATTGATAAATTCTTCATAGTATCAGCAATTTGATTTGCAAAATAAGCTTGCTGTTGCATACCTATATTTGAATCTTCAAAATCAGGTATAAGGGCATTTACTTTTTCAATAATATTTGTAAGTTTATCACCGATTAAAGATACAATTTCAACACTTTCCAATACTTCGTCACCAAATCTGTTCATCTCCGATACACCCTGCGAAACAGATTCATCCATTTCTTTAACCATAAATTCAATATCCTGGGTAGCATTAGCAGTTTGGTCGGCAAGGCGACTTATTTCACGTGCAACAACAGAGAAGCCCTTGCCATATTCTCCAGCTTTTTCTGCTTCTATTGCAGCATTAAGTGAAAGCAAATTCGTTTGCTCGGATATTTTATTTATTGTTGTAATAATACCAGATATTTTGTTAGACTTATTGTTAATAACAGACAATTTGGAAGAAATAAAACTTGTTGATTGTTTAAGACTTTGCATTGTATTATCCATTTTGTCTATATCGTTTTTACTTTCAACAGCAAGATTTGCAGTAGATTTAGCATCTTTGGAAATCCTTTCAATGTTTTGAGCAAGCCGGTCAGCAGTTTCAGAAATTTCATAAGTGGTTGAAGTTACTTCTTTTGTCGAAGATGATTGCTCAGATATAGTAGCTTCAATATCTTTTGATGATGCAGATATTTGAGTTGCCGAAGTAGTTACCTGAATCCCGGAGCGTTGCACCTGACTAATTAAATCATCTAAATTCTTTATCATTAAAACAAAGGAATTAAATAAATCCTTAATTTCATCATTACTTTTAAGAAATGATTTATCATTAAGCTGTTCAATGCTTTTTTTTGCCTGAAAAATGTTTCCTTCAGAAATGTCTTTTGATAAACTGTTAACAAATTTTATAGGATTAGTGATTTTTTTGGTTAATAAAATGGCAATAAAGGAACCTATAATCAGCAAAGCTAATCCGATAAAGAACATTTTAAGTTTAAGTCCGCTAATAGTGCTTTCCAATTTACTTTTAGTTTCATAATAATCATCTTCATAGCAACTTGCACCATATACCCAATTCCATTTGTGATAACATCCATAAGCAGAAATTTTAGCTCTTGGTTTTAAATCACCTTTATTTTTCCAATTATATTTAATAAAAGCATGCTCTTTATCTTTAAGAGTTAATGCGGTATTAATAATAGTTTTCACGAAATAACCACCATCAAGGTCTTGAGCTTCATATATATTTTCACCGTCTCTTTCGTTATTCTTCGAAACAATATAAGTTCCTTTAAATTTTCCTTCAGTACCAAGAACAAAAGCATATCCTGTTTTTCCTACACTAATCGAAGTTAGAGAATTTTCTAATAACTGACTCCCAATTATTCTTTCTCCTGATACTATCATTCCAATTATATTTCCTGTTGTATCTTTAAGTGGCTCAATAAGAAGCACATACCAATCATTAAAAACCCAAGAAAGCCCTTCATATTTTTCATCTCTTAAAATACAAGCATTGATTGGATTTGTAGAGCCATCTGGGTTTTTTGCAGGGATATAAGTCCCTATTGGCCTATTGTTATTTTCATCGTGAATACTTGTAGCAATTCTAAGCATATCCCCTTCTTCGTTCATCCTTTGAAAAACTGTAGAAGAAATCAGAAACTGATTGTATAAATCATCAACAAAAGGAGTTTTTACTTTAAAATCTGAATTCATTCCTAACCATTGTTGCAGATACAACATTTTAGGCAGACTAACTTTTTTTACTTCCTGTGAAAACTGATTTTCAGCATCCCAGGTAACCATTTCAGTACTAAAAGTAAGTGGATTATGCTTTAACAATGATTGAGTATAATCCATTGCTGCTTGCAATCTCCTTTGTATTAACTTATCTGTGTTATCTAAAAGAAAATAGACATCTTTAGCAATTTGCTCAACATTCTTTCGAGCTAAATCATTAAGTTCTTCTTCTGATGCAATTAAAGATTCTTGCTGAAATGCTATTGTCATCAAATAAAATATTGTTATTGGCAGCAATAACAAAAGTATTGCAAGAACAACCAACTTGGTTTTTAAATTTATTCTCATATTTTTTTTGAATAATTTAGAAAATTAATTCAATTTTATTATTCTGTTACATAATTCAATTTCTCTTTTGTCATTCGATGCGATTATTACTATACACTTTTTTTTAATCAAATTATCAATAAATTGTTTAGCAATATTTATACCATTATCATCAAGATTTGTAAATGGCTCATCAAATAAACAAATTAGCGGTTCTTTTAATAATGCTAAAATATATTTAAGACGTTGCTTCTGTCCAGATGAATATGTTCTTATGGGGCCATTTGCAACTTTTTTTAATTCAAATAATTCGAGGAGGTCTTGGATGGCTTGCTCGATAGGTTTGGGTGTCATTCTGAACGAAGTGA
>CAZCHH010000073.1:0-15318 GCA_964498585.1 uncultured Hyphomicrobiales bacterium | reverse complement strand
CAATAACCTAATAACCTAATAACCTAATAACCTAATAACCTAATAACTCAATAACAAAATAACCATAAACCATAAACCGATAACAATTAATAATTAATAATTAATAATTACCTAATTCCCCGGATAAACCAAAACTTCTGGTGCAGACATATAAATCCAGTAGCCCTGTCCCTGTTGCATATTGCCGATTGTGTTTAAGCCCATTGATGGATAATAAAGCTGTCCCTGATTATTCTTTACTAAGATAATTGAACTGCTTATTCCTTCTAATGCAGTATTAATTGCTAAAGGAGAATTTCTTAAATAAGAAACGAGATTCCAGCCGCTTACCAAATTAATTTCTGTTTCAGTTGGGTTTACTGCTGTTCCAGTAATTTGCAAAGTAGCAGGAGCGGTTACATACACCATATATCCGTGGGCAATATTCCAATCTCCAATTTGATTTATATTTTGTGCTGGATTAAAAATTTGCCCGGCTGCATTTTTCACGATTATAAGTTCTTCCATTTCGGTAAAAATATTTTCCATATTTGGAGCATCGGGTAAAAAGTTAGCAGAAATAGTGTTCCAGCCGGAAGAGAGTTCGATTTCGATGTTATAATACTGACCATACTCATCATTACCTTTTGAGGAATATCCACTTCTAATCCCGCCTTCAAAAATATTTATAATGTTTAACGGATTGAGAATATTATTTGAACTGGAATAACCGTCATTGGCGCCACCTGTATAAATGTTCATTATGTTTAACGGATTTAGAACATTATTTGAACTGGAATAACCGTCATTAGTGCCGCCTGTATAAATGTTCATTATGCTTAATGGAGTTAGAACATTATTTGAACTGGAATAACCGTCATTTCCACCCCCAACAAACTGAGCATTTAAATAACTGACACTGAAAAATATTGAAAATAAAATTAAAATAAATTTCTTCATTTTTTTAACCTTAAATTAATTGGTTAATTAATTGAACAATGAAATATATATTTCTATATTGTAAAATAAATATCTAATAAAAGAATAATATAATTTATGGACAGCTAATCACACAACGAAAACCTATTGAATTTTTCCTGATATAATATTGCTCACCCGCAATAATATAGCCACGATACGATACCGGAGAATTGCTACCTCCTTTTGTTCCAGTTCCAGTTCTAGTTGGATTAGGCCAGTAAGGAACGTTTGCATTCCCTGTTGTATTTAAAGTTCCATCACCATTTATACCGGTGAATGCTCTTCCATAAGAATTGCCGATATTAACAACTCTTTCGTCTAAATTTCCTGTCATTTCCATTATTCCATAAAAAGTACCACCGGAACTTTGGCGTGTGCTGCCGGACCTTGCAAAATTACCCACCCTAGCAGGACTTAAATTAGAAGCCATCGGATTATAATTTGCATTTTCTGGAGTTCGTGTTTCAAAAGCTGTCCCTGGGTTATTTATTCCTGTTGCCATAATAAAGTTTGTTGTGCCCCATGCAGATTCATTTGGAACAGGGTCTAATACTCCCCTGCAAGCTTTTTCATATTCAAGTTCCGTCATTGGTCTTAATCCCGCCCAATCAGCATAAGCCAAGCAGTCAGCCAAACTTAAATAATTACATGCAATAAAATTACCATCATCAGTATCGTTAAAAATATTGTTATTATTACCGTCACAACCAAAGACTCCATCAACAAGTTTAATATAATGTCTGTAATTATTGAACTGATTAGGAAATCTGTTGTTCTTTTGCTCCTGGGTTAAAGTATTTAAGAAATCAACGTATTGCTCTTGAGTTATTTCATATTTCATACACCAAAATGACGCAAAACCCTTTGGGTAAGCTGCCGGAACCGGACCCGACCTATCGCCAAAAGAATTGTCTGTTGGATAATATAAATAACCATTTGTAGTTCCAACATTAATAGCATCTTCACTTTCAACATAATAAGGTAAATTTGTTCCATAAGTAAAAAAGCTGCCGGCTTCATTTCCGCCACTGCCCAAATAATAAGCGCCCTCAGGCACATATACCATTTCTATGGCAAAAACCTTAATTTCTGATATTACATCTGTTATGTTATCGCCTAAATTATTTGAACCGTAATTCCATTTAAGCTTTACATTCGTAGAGGCAAAAGTTCCATTTCCTATATCACTTCTATAGAAAAGAACTCCGATATTTCCGTCTGGTGCATAAATAGTTGCATTAGTATCCTGGCTTCCAGTTGAATGATTATCCGGGCTTAATAAAACGTGGTGCCACGTTCCATCGTAAAGTAGTTGATATTTTAAAAATAACCATACGCCATCATAATTAGAAGGTACATAAGTTGTTCGCCAGCTATTGTCCCATGATAAATCAAATTGGACAAAAATTGAGTTCTCTTCATTGTTTTGTTCTACCAGAGTTGGTGTTCCTACAGAAACGTTATTTGCATAAGTATTATTTATGCAAAAAGACAAAATCAATATTACAATTGATATTTTAAGGTAATTATTCATATATCCTCAAAAATTAAATTTTGTTAAATTTTTATTATTAAATTATTTTTTATCTCCTTCCCAAGTTGAGCTTGAGAAGGAGGATTTCATAGATGTCCAACATCTTCGAGATGTTGGACATCTGGAAAAAAAAACTTTCGCAAAGTTAAGAAACTTTACGAAAGTGCCAATCATACGAACAACTTGTTGCTCATATGACTATCTTTGAAATTTTTAAAATTTCTCAAATCCGTTAGGATTGTAATATTAATAGCAAAATATATCAAAGAGCGATTGAACTCCGTAGGAGCGATATCATCTCTACGAGATTTTTTTCGTGTTGTGCAATCTATTTGCTATTACGATTACGCAACTACGTTGCTATTCTCAAGTCATACTATCATTAAGAAATGATAGCATGACATTTTTTCTTGTCATGCGAACAACTTGTTGATAGTATGACTTAAAAATCTATTTCAATAAGCTAATAAGGTTTTTCAATCTGGGCTGTCATTTTTCTACTAAGGTTTATTATTGAAATAAGATTTTATTTTAAAGAAAGAAACCTTATTTTTCTTATTAACCTTAGTAGAAAAAAAATCAACAAAGAAAAATTAACCTTATTAGCTGCCGGCTATTTCATTTTGGTCATTAGTCATTCGTCATTAGTATTTTTACTCATAAACCAATAACTTAATAACCTAATAACCAATAACCAATAACAAATGACAAATAACCAATCAACAAGCAAGGATGCTTATTCTACCATAACCCTATAGCTGTCGGCTGATAGCTGACAGCCGATAGCTAAAAAGCTAATTCCCCGGATAAACCAATACCGCTGGAGAACTCAAATAAAGCCAGTAGCCCTGTCCCTGCAGCATATTGCCGATAGTGTTTAATCCATAAGCAGGATAATAAAGCTGTCCAAGATTATTTTTTACCAGAATAACTGAACTGCTTATTCCTTCTAATGCAGTGCTTATTGCCATTGGTGAATTTCGTAAATAAGCAACAAGATTCCAGCCGCTAACTAAATTAATTTCTGTTTCTGTTGGGTTTACTGCTGTTCCGGTGATTTGCAAAGTAGCAGGTGCAGTAACATAAACCATATAGCCGTGTGTAATGTTCCAATCTCCAATTTGATTTATATTTTGTGCTGGGTTGAAAATTTGCCCATCTGCATTTTTAACGATTACAAGTTCTTCCATTTCAGCAAAAATATTTTCCAAATTTGGTTCATCGGGTAAATAGTTAGCCGAAATAGTATTCCAACCTGCATTAAGATTTATATATTGGTTGTTATTAGAATAAAGAGGTGGTGTAATAAAGGTTGTATTGTTGACTAAATTAAAATTACTACCATTAGAACTACCGCCAGTAATGAAAATACGCCCATCACTCAAAACAGAAGCAGTGCCGTAATGATATGTAAAATTATATGAGTTTGAAGAAATTGTTAAATTTCCTGTTTCTAAATCAATACTTATAACCTTGCAAACAGGGAAACCACTTCCCGGAACAACAGCCAGAATATGTGCAATATTTCTTAAATAATCAACTAATGGTTGGCTTAAACTGTAAATCGTGCTATTTGGTAATGCGGGATAAGTAACAAACTCGGCGGTTGTCTTTGTTTCAGGGTCGAAGGTGAATAATCTTCTATAACCAACGCTATTAATTGACTTCCCAGCCATCCATAAGTAGCGACCGTCTTGCATTAATTGCTCTTTAGAATAATTAGTTCTTGTGGAAATATGCCAGCCATCTTCATCTGCAAATAATGAACTTTGTAGAGTAGAGATACTCGAATTTTCCGGATTAAATAGTTCGATTGGCATATTAGTTGGAAGATTCGCACCTGTTGGGGTGCTTCCACCTAAAACTACTGCTTGTCCATCGTTAGTAGGCATAACAATAGCTAAACTACGTGCAATTGAAAATGGTCCAACAGCAGAAAATGTTTGTGTTCCCTGATTTAGTAGTTCGCCATAAGTATGGGCAGTATTATGAGTCCACCAGGCACTTGCAATTAAAACATTGCCGTTGCTTAATTCTGCACCGCCACCACTTGCACGAAAACGCACCATACTGCCGACAGGTGAAAATGTATTATTGGCTGGATTAAATATTTCACTTGTTGCATAAGCCGGAACACCTAAATTTGAGCAACCACCCGCGATTAAATATCTACCATCATTAAGTTCTACGAAAGTTGGCATATCGTGAGTATAATTCATATTAAGTGTTGTAAAAGAATTTGGATTCGCAGGATCCCATACTTCTGCCGTTCCGAGTGAAACAAAATTATTTCCATGCCCACCAAAAACAACTAATCTTCCATCTTCAAGCGAGGCACTATGATGGCCGTATCTAGCAGTATTTAGATTTGGACCTGCAGCGAAAAATGCTTCTGCTTCGTTTGCTCCCCAAATAGTGGTAAAACTCCAAACTTCACTCCAGGAACTTTCATCTTCGTTATTCACAGCTTTTACACGCCAGTAATATGTAGTGTTCATTATTAAATCGGTTGCCTGATTTGAAGTGTCTGTTATTTCAGTATCATCAACAATAATATTTTCAAAATCAGCATCAGTTGCTATTTGCAAAGTATAGGAAGAAGCATTTTCAACAGATGACCACTCTAAAACTGGATTTGTTGGGATACTGCTTGCATTGTTTTCAGGAGCTGATAAAGTTGGAGGATTAAGGGAGATTTGCTGTTGTGTTAAAGCCCTTTTGAATATACCATTTCCAAAAGTTCCTGTGTAAAGTGTGCTATCATTTAATGTAATTGTTTGAATATTACAGCTATCTAAACCAGCTAATTCCCAGTTGTTCCCATTATTTGACGAAACAAAAAAACCTTCGCCGGTTCCGGCAAAAATATAATTACTATTAGCAGCTAAAGAATTAATCACAGTATTAGTCAAGCCAGTATTTATTTGCGTCCAGTCAATCCCATTATTTATTGATTTAAAAACACCTGCATCGGTAGCGGCATATAAATCATTGCCTACTACTAACAGCTGTTTTACATTTGAATTAGTTCCTAAATTTGATTGAATCCAACTGCTGCCATTGTCAGATGAAATAGTAATACTTCCGTTAAATCCACCTGCATAAACATAATCTCCATTTAACGCGAAAGATTGTGCCTGGAAAGTATTTAGTTGAGTCCAATCAGCACCATTATTTGTTGATTTAAAAATCCCGAAACCGCCACCCTGACCATAGCAAATGTAAATATTGCTTCCAGAAACAACAAAAGAATGAATATGCCATAAAACAAAATTTCCAATAACACTCCAATTTTGTCCATTATCTGTTGATTGGTAAATGAAATCAATTGGGCTAAAATATACACTATTTCCCGAAACAACCAAGTTATTGATTGGAAGGTAAAAAGTTTGAATGTGATTCCAATTAAGTCCCTGATTTGAAGAAACAAAAAATTCACCGCTACCATTGCCAGTACCAGCAAAAATGTAATTATCTTTTATTGCTAATTTTGCAACATCAAGATTCGGATTAGTGCCAGTGAAAAATTGAGTCCAAGCATCTTCTGTATTAGTTGTATTAAAAGCACCACTGCTATTTCCAGCTATAATAATATTTTCTTTTGAATACAAGCAATTCATTTTAGAATTGAGAAGACCATTATTAAATCCAATCCAGTTTTGTCCGTTATTAGTTGATTTGAAAATACCGGTTTCGCTTGTTGAGGCATAAACATTAGCCCCATTGATTGTTACCGCATTAATATTATTATCTGTCAAACCGGTATTTACCTGACTCCAATTTGCTCCATCATTAGAAGAATAGAATACACCGCCACCGGCTGTTCCTGCAAATAAATTACCATCACTTGCCGATATAGAAGTAACGTTTATATTTGTTAAGCCGGTATTCATTTGCGTCCAAGAGCTACCATTGTTTGACGAAACATAAACTCCGCTGTTTGAACTATATCCAGTTCCAACATATAGAACATTATCATAAATGGAAATTGCTCTAATTAGAGTTGCATTTAAGCCATTATTTATACTTACCCAATCGCTGCCATTATTTGTTGAAAGGAACATTCCACCACCATTTGTACCTGCAAAAATATTACTTCCATTGTTTGCAATAGCATAAATATTTGTGTTCGTTAATCCGTTATTAGTGGCAGTCCAGCTTTCGCCGTTATTTGTTGAGAGGAAAATGCCAGAGGCAGTTCCAGCGAAAACATTTGTACCATCAACAGTTAAAGCACGAACCGTAGTGTTGGTTAAACCGACATTAGAATTAGTCCAGCTTTCGCCATTATTCGTTGAGCAAAACACTCCTTCACCATCTGTCCCTAAGTAAATATTATTACCACTTGTGGCAACAGATAAAACAGAAGTAGCAAATAAGCCACCAGTTGCTTCCCACTCACTACTAAACTGAGCAAGAACTGATGTTGAAAAACATAGCACAAAAGCTATGATAAGTGAAATAAGATTTTTTTTCATAAATCTGTCCTTAAATTTAATTAATAATTAATTCTGAAATAATCTAATTCTTTTTCTTCTCCTTCCCAAGTTGAACCTGGGAAGGGGGAGTTTTCATATCATACGAACAACTTGTTGCTCGTATGATTGAAAGACGGTCATTCTGAAGTGCAGTGAAGAATCCAGAAAAATGTTATTGAAACCACTCAAGTGGAAGTCATCCGATGACTGCCAGTCATCCGATGACTAAAAGTTCAAGAACACACCCCTGCCCCCAGGGCTGATACGTTCTTTATAATTATTTTTTTTTAACGTTCAGAAACAATTTTCATTTTTATAAAATTCCGTTAGGAATTTAATATTGGTAGAAAAATAACGAATTGATTGTTGTAACTCCGTAGGAGTTAAATATTTAATACATCTTGATTAATATTCAACTCCTACGGAGTTGTAAAACAAAAATAGATGCAATTTCTACCAATATTTTACTCCTACGGAGTAAAAAGAATAAAATCGTTATGAATTCTAACACTTTTCAAAGAACGTATCAGCCCTGGGGTAACCCGATGGTTGATATTAGAAGATGGATTCTGACATCCGTCAGAATGACACTGCCGAAAGCCGATGGCTGTCAGCCGAAGAACACACCCCTGCCCCTCTCAAGAGGGGAATGCGTTGGTAAGTTACTAATGGCCAATGACTAATAACCAATAACCTAATAACTCAATAACTCAATAACCTAATAACTATAAACCATAAACCGACTACCGATAACCGACCACTGATTAAAGCAATTTTAAATATTTTTGAGAGATGTATTTATTTTATATGATTATGTCCTTTTTTATTATACAAATTTTTTCATAGTGTTTAAAGCTATGTTCTGCTAAGTTGTCGGCACTTTAAACGGCGTCTGGCATCTTACATTATTCCGCAATTGAATAATAAATAAGTTTTCAATATTTCCAATTTACAAAATAAGAATATTTATTTAAATTTAACTAAATATTTTTTACCTATTTTATTTTTATTAAGATATAATGTATTTATGAAAACTAATTTTATTAATTTTGTAGTTTCAATATGTTGAATTATGAAAATGAATACAATGAAAATAACAATGCCAAACGGCGACATTAAAGAATATCCCGAAAGAATAAGCGGATACGAAATAGCGAAATCAATCTCCGAACGGCTCGCAAAAGAAGCTGTTGGAATAATAGTTAATGAAAAGAAGCAAGACCTTTCTACTCCCATAAATACAGATGCTGCAATACGAATTTTGACATTTGAAGATGAAGAAGGAAAAGCAGTGTTTTGGCATTCTTCTGCTCATCTTATGGCTGCTGCAATAGAAAAACTTTATCCCGGAACAAAATTCGGCATTGGTCCCTCTATTGAAAATGGGTTTTATTATGACATAGAATTGCCAAACGAACAAAAAATCGGGCTGGACGACCTTCCCAAAATCGAAGCAAAGATGAAGGAGCTTTCTGACGAAAAATCTGATTATAACCGCATTGAACTTTCCTGGGACGAAGCAGTTGAGCATTTCAAAAAAGTTGGTGATAATTATAAATTAGAGCTTTTAGATGGTTTGCAAGGTGAAGAAATTTCATTTTATAAGCAAGGCGATTTCGTAGATTTATGCCGCGGAACACACCTTCCCAATACTTCAATGATTAAGTATTTCAAATTGATGTCTGTTGCCGGTGCTTACTGGCGTGGCGATTCAAAAAGAAATATGATGACACGCATCTACGGAATTTCCTTCCCAAAAAAGAAAATGCTCGACGATTACATTACTTTAATGGAAGAAGCCGAAAAGCGCGACCATAGGAAATTAGGTAAAGAACTTGAACTCTTTATGATAACTCCAGCTATTGGTGCAGGTTTACCTGTCTGGCTTCCAAAAGGTGCTTTCATTCGCAGAAAATTGGAAAATTTCATTAAAGAAGAACTTTTAAAACGCGGTTACGTTGAAGTAATTACTCCTCATATCGGCAATTTGAATCTTTATAGAACTTCAGGTCATTATCCTTATTATGCAGACTCGCAGTTTGACCCGATTAAAGTGGAAGATGAGGAATATTTGCTTAAACCGATGAACTGCCCTCACCATCATCAGATTTATTCATCAAAGCCCCGTTCTTATAAAGATTTGCCTATTCGTCTTGCAGAATTCGGAACGGTATATCGCTACGAGCAATCAGGTGAGCTTAGCGGTCTATCACGCGTTCGCGGCTTTACCCAGGACGATGCTCATATATATTGCACTCAGGAACAGCTCAAAGACGAATTAAAAAAAACTGTCGAGCTAACCCAACTCGTTTTCAAAACATTCAATATGCCCGTAACAACCCGTCTTTCTTTCCGCGACGATAGCGAAGGGAAATACGCTGGTGATATTGAAAAATGGGAGCTTGCTCAAAAAATATTAAAAGAAGTTGCAGACGAAATCAATCTCGAATACTTTATCGGATTGGGTGAAGCATCTTTTTATGGTCCCAAAATTGACTTTATTGTTCGCGATGCGATTGGCAGAAAATGGCAGCTCGGAACTGTTCAGGTGGATTACGTTATGCCGGAACGCTTCGGTTTGGAATACATAGGAGCAGACAATCAAAAGCACGTCCCTGTAATCATTCATCGCGCCCCATTCGGTTCTATGGAACGTTTTCTTTCAATATTAATTGAGCATTATGCCGGTAACTTCCCGTTCTGGATTGCACCTGTTCAGGTAAGCGTGCTTCCAATCGGTGAAAATCAATACGAATACGCAAATAAAGTTTATAATAAGTTAAAAGAACTTGGATTCAGAGCAGAAGTTGATTTGAGAAGCGAAAAAGTAAACAGAAAAATCGCAGAATCCGAACAACAAAAAATACCATTCGCATTCGTTGTTGGACAAAAGGAAGAGGAAGAAGGAACTGTTTCTGTTCGTGAGCATTTGAAAGGAAATATCGGCGTTCATTCTCTTGAAGATATGCTCAAAAGATTTGAAGAAATGAATAGTAATTATTAATTGTTAATTTGTCTGTCATTCCGAACCCCCTTAGAAAAATGAGAATTTTTGTTTAAATAGAAATGACATAAAGATTTATCCCCCGCCAGCGGGGGATAAAGATGTCATTGGTAACGAAGTGAGGAATCTCACGTCATTGCTACTACAGGTCTTGTGTTTAAAAATTAAGATGTCCTATATCTCGGAGATGTATGACATCTGTGGCTTTTAAACTTTCGCAAAGTTAAAAAACTCAGTAACTCATTTTTTACCACAAAAAGCCAGCTTTATTGAAATTATTGATTTTATATCGATAAGTAGCTAAGCCATCTTCAAAACTTGAGAATTTTACAGATAAATCAGTTTCAGCTTTTAAATTTATTAAGCCAGCTTTTTCCGGTATTCTAATCATTTGTTTAAAATCCTTTTTGGGAATAAATTTGATGAATTTTTTATCTTGCTGGAATGCTTGAAAAATCTGCTCAACAAGTGTAGCTTTGTCAATATAACTGCTACCTGCTGCGTTGTAAATTCCGAGCCGTTCCTTTTCTATTATTCTAAAAATTGTTAAAGCAACATCATCGGCAAGAGTAGGAGTAGAAAAAAAGCTATCAGTAACCTCAATTGAATTTTCCTCGAAAACTTTTTCAAAAATATTTGCAGTAAAGTCTTTTTTAAAAAAAGAAGAAAAACCATATACGTTGCTTGTTCTCACAATAGTTCCTTTATTAACGGCAGTCAGACAAATATTTTCAGCAGCATGCTTTGTTTTGCCGAAATAATTTAGTGGGTCTGGCTTTGCTTCTTCGTCATAAGGTCCTTTTCTTCCATCAAAAACTAAATCAGAAGAAATTGTAATAAAATGAATATCAAGCACCCTTGCAATTGAAGCAAGGTTTTCTACAGCAATAACGTTAATATCCCAGGCAAGCTTGTGGTTTTTCTCACATAGCTCTAAATCGTTAACTGATGCTGTATTGACTATTACGTCCGGCTTTTCATTATAGCAGAAACTTTTTAAATTTTTTATATCAACCAAATCTACCTTATTTGCTGTTAATCTTTCATTTGTCCTGAAAGAATCGGCATTTGAGGAGATAATTGATAATTTATGGTCAGTTTCGTTAAGCAGAATTTCAATAAGGGTTTCTGCTATAATGCTTGAGCCACCTGTAATTAATATGGTTTTCGGTTCCATAATTTTTTACTCAATATTTTGAACTTGCTCTCTGATTTTTTCGATTTCTTCTTTAAGAAAAACAACAATATGTGAAAGTTCAGCATTTTCAGCTTTCGAACCAATTGTATTTACTTCTCTGTTCATTTCCTGAAGTAAGAAATTAATTTTTTGCCCTGCCGGGTCTTTTTGTTTCAGACATTCATTGAAGAATTTGATATGCGAACGAAGACGGACGCACTCTTCTGAAATATCTAATTTATTTGCCTGAATAACAATTTCCTGCTGAATTCTGCTTTCATCAATTTCATCATTTTCAAAAAGCTGATAAATTTTTTGACGAAGTCGCTCGCGTTCATCTTTAATTCTGCTTATCGCAATATTTTCGATTTTATCTAAATTGTCAGTAATATTTTTTATTCTGTTCTTAAAATCTTTAAGAATTTGCTGTCCTTCTGCTCCTCTCATCTTTTTAATAGATTTTATTGCTTCCTGTACTGCAATTTTAGTTAATTTCCAATCTAAAGCAGAGCTGTTGTTTTCAACTTTTTTCAGGAAAAGCGATGACAAAGTCAAAAGATGGTCGAGATTTACAGCTTGTTTTATTGCGAGTTTTGTTTTTAATTCTGTTAGTGATTTTTTGCAAATAGCAGCAAGTTCCTTATCAATGGTAAATTCAGCTTCAGGAACATTACGTTCAATATTTACAAAAATCTGAACTGAACCACGCGTCAGATTGCTTTTGAGCATTTCCCTAATCTCAAACTCTTTATCTGAAAGCGTTCTTGGTAATTTACAGGTAATTTCAAGGTATCTGCCATTCAATGTTTTTATTTCGGCGGTTACTGTGGTGCCCTGTTCTTTTGCATCCTGCTTGCTAAATGCAGTCATACTATTAATCATATATTCCAAACCTATAATATTTAATAAATCATTTTATAATCCTTAAGGGAGTAAAGCATTTTAATTAATTTTACTCCACTTAGAATTACAATTTAAGCATTTTTTTTAATTTTTATTTCATTTTTAAATAATTTAACTGCCGGATATCAGCAATCGGTTATAAAATTGTTTGTTTGTAATAAATCCCTTTCACTTTTGAACTATAATTTTTTTGATTTATTTGATGAAGATGATTAAGAAAAAAAAATCAGATGAATCGCATAGATGTGCCACACCTCGAAGGTGTGGCACATCTTTTCCTTTTATAACGGTCATTGAGCGTAGTCGAAATGACTAATTTCAATTATTTCTCAACAATTAAAAATTCCTTACAACTCTAAAACCAACAGAAGTAATAAAAATTTGTGAAGTATGATAACGTTTTGAAGAACGGGCATCTATAGATATTGAATGATATGCTCCACCTTTACGTACACGACCTGAACTATAAATTGCACCTTTAGGGTCATTAATGGGGTCTTCATTATATTCACCATAATAATCCCAACACCATTCCGATACGTTGCCAAGCATATCATATAAACCGAAAGCATTAGGTTCTTTTAAACCAACCGTTTTAAACTCAATTGTGTTATTGCTATACCATGCAATTTTATCAAGATTTTTATCTCCTGTCCAATATCCTTCTAAATCACTATTGTAAACATCTGTAGTAGTTCCAGATTTACAGGCATATTCCCATTCAGCTTCAGTAGGTAAACGCCAGCCGTTTGCATTCCAGTCGCATATAACAGTATCGTTATCAATAGTGTAACATTTTGTTAAGCCATCTTTTTCTGATAATTTATTGCAAAACTCAATAGCGTTAAACCAATTAGATTCAACCGGCCGAACGCCATGATTTGTATGATAATGATTATTTTGGGGACCCATAACTGCCTCCCATTGTTTATTAGTTACTTCATATTTTCCAATGTAAATCGGTTTAGTAATTGTTACAGTATGAACTGGAAATTCATTTTTATCTTCTTCATAATAAGGTGAATATTTTCCAGTATTTCCCATCTGAAAAGTACCAGCCGGAATTAATACAGTTTGAATATTTTCAGTAATTCTTTCTCCTTCAACAACAAAATCTAATTCATTGCTCTTCTTGCCATTATAAGTTATTGACAGTTTTCCGGATAAAGCACCATCAGGCACTTCAATGTATGTTTTCATATTAGAACCTATAACCCACCACATTTCCCTTATAGAAAATTCAAAATCACCAAATGAAATAATGTTTGAATGATTTTCATTTCCGAAATTAGAACCGTATATCCCAATTTTTTCACCTACTTTAGCTGAATTAGGAACAATAGAGTCAATATGAGGTCTGCAACAATCGCCTTCATTAGTGGCATTATCATTACAACTTGCTAACATAATAAATATTGCTAATAAAAGTAATACTGCTGTATTTTTCATAAGAATTCCCCGAAAAATTTTTAATAATGATTAAATCACAAAATAATTTATAAATTCCAAATATCAGAACTCCTGATACTTCGTAGTTTGATATTTCGCATGCTTGTCATTTCGAAACGAAGTGAGAAATCTCACAAGTTATTTCTACTACAGAGTATGAGATTCCTCACTTCGTTGCCAATGACATCTTTGTTTGTCATTCTGACGGATGTCAGAATCTATCTTGGTTTTCTCTAAAGAGATTAGACAAAGCAATATTTCAGTCATTAGTCATTGGTCATTAGTTCTTAGTAATAATACCAATAACGAATAACTAATGGCATATAAAAACTTTTTTTAAGATGGATTCTGACATCCGTCAGAATGACACGGAAAATTATGTCATATCCATTAAAATAAAGGTCTTACTTTATCTGGGGGTTCGGAATGACACCTTTTCTGTAAGATTTGCACAATTGTTATTTACGGGATAAATCTACTAACTCCTTTATTATCGTTATGGGGTCAGGAGTTCTGAAAATAAAATATTTCAGTTTCAAAAATACAAGCAATAAGTTGTTTGAATGACTTTTGTTTAGTCAAGCAAACAGCTTACTGCTTGTATGACTGAATATTTTCCTTTTAAAAATTTTTGTTGAAGATAATTATTCTAAGCTAAAGCAAGTTCTTTATGCTTATTTTTTGTGTTTGGAATTTGATAGTAATCAATACCAAAAATTGTTTGTTCAGGAATTTCTAAACCTTCTTCGAGCATCCCTTCAATATGAAATTCAATGGCTTCTTTCATTAAAATTTCTGTTTCATTTTTAGTAGAAGCTGATGCAACGCAACCAGGCAAATCAGGAGCATAAGCGGAATAACCACTTTGTGTTTTTTCGTAAATTATAAGATATTTATTCATTTTCTAAACCAGCTTGTTTTAAAATACTTTTTTGAGTTTTTATGGCTAAATCTTCATTAGGATGCCCTGTTATAGTAACTAATATTGTGTTTGTATTGCCTATGGCTTCCTTTTGTTCGTTTTAAATACCATCCATCTTTTTCAACTAATTTGATAATCTCTTTTATTTTCATTATTTAAAATTTCTTTTTCAACGGAAATTAGTTAATTATACAAAATTATGTTTTCTCAATATTTTAAATTAATTATTTTTTAATCGTAAAGCAAATTAATTTTTTAATTCAAGTCCAGTCTTTCTATATTTAATTCCAGTCAAGCGAACAGCTTACTGCTTGTATGACTAAATAAATTGCATTTTGGAAAGAGAGGGAAAAAAACATCGTAGATGTGTTATCTTAATTGCAAAGTAAAAACAAAGAACGAATGAACAGCGTAGCTGCGATATCATCTCTACGAGATTTTTTCTGTTTGTGCGTTTTCATATCTACTACGATAACGCATCTACGTTGCTATTTTATTTTTTTAAAATTCTTTTGTAGCTAAAGGTCTCAGACCATTCACTACAGGTGTTTTTTTTGATTTGTAGAGACGCAATGCATTGCGTCTCTACAGGAGTATTTGTTGTTTTGTTTTTGTTGGACTCCACCAAAAAGGTGGAGTCCAACTTTTAATAAAAAAACTTCCCAAGTACAACTTGGGAAGGAGAGAAATATTCTAATTATTAATTGTTAATTATTTTTTGCTATAGTCAGTTAGTTTTCAGTTATCGGCTATTGGCTATCGGCTTTCAGTTTATGGCTATTAGTTATTAGTCATTAGTATTTTTACCAATAACCTAATTCCCAATACCTAATTCTCAATTCCCTCATTATCAATTATCAATTATCAATTATCAATTATCAATTATCAATT
>CAZCHH010000072.1:0-15358 GCA_964498585.1 uncultured Hyphomicrobiales bacterium | reverse complement strand
GACCGCCTCCAAGATTCGATTCACGGGTCTTTTGATTTAGCAGATTAATTTTGTCTTTAATTTTACTCATTTTTTTTATTTGCATTTTAATAAAAATACTAAATTAATAAAATTATTTATACTTTATTCTTTTAAAAATAATTAATTCTTTTTAATAATTGGTAATTAACAAAATTCTGGTAATTTTAAACTGCCGCAAAACTTAAAGAAAGTGAAATAAATCCGGTCTTTCGAGAAGCAAGCAGATAGCATAACTGGAAAATCAAATACTGAACATCTGGTTTTAATTTTTGAATTCTTCGATAAAGCAAGACCTTTATTTAAATGGAAATGACATCAATTAACACAGTCATTCTGAACGAAGTGAAGAATCCAGAATATATCCTTTAAACCACTATTCTCTGGATTCCTTACTTCGCTTACCAATGACATCTTTTCTTGTCATTCTGACATCCGCCAGAATGACACATTTAGTGATGTCATCTCCATTATAATAAAGCATTGCTTTATAAGGGGTTTCGGAATGACGGAATAAAATTATGTCATCTCCATTTATAAAAAAGTTTTCCTTCAGTGGTCGAAAGGGCAGATAAAATTGAATTAATTATTAGAAACTTCTTTATATAGTATGTCAAATAGGAGATGATATAATCACTAATAAAAATAATTCCTTTTCAATTCAAAAAAATTTCCTTATTTTAATAAGTAAAAATTTTGAGTATAGATTATGTTACCACTTAATATTGCAATTTTATGGCATTTTCATCAGCCATACTATAAAAAAGAAGGTGAATATATTTTGCCTTGGGTACGCCTGCATGGTGTAAAAGACTATTTTGACCTTCCCTTGCTTTTTAATGAATATCCTAAATTAAAGCACACAATTAATTTAGCTCCTTCTTTGCTAATGCAGATTGATGATTATATTAACGGTTCAACAATTGACAAAATACAAAAGCTAACATTAAAGGACCCAAAGAACTTTACAAATAGTGATAAAAGTGAAATTATCCGTCTTTTCTTTCTATGCAATGTTGACAATATGATAGCTCCTTATCAACGTTTTAATGAATTGTATAATAAAGCTAAAGACAGAGAGAATTTTATTAAATATGCAAGTGAACAGGAATGGTTGGATTTACAAATTTGGTATAATCTCACATGGTTCGGTTATTTTTCCCGAAAGAAAGAATGTATTTGGCAATTGTTTGAAAAAGGAGCAAATTTTTCTTTTGAAGATAAGAAACTATGTTTAGATGAACAAATTAAAGTACTTGAGAATATCAAGCCATTACTGAAAATTAGCGCATTGAAAAATCAAGTAGAGTTAAGCTGTTCTCCTATGTATCATCCAATTTTACCACTTTTATGCAATAGTGAAGCTGCTAAAGAAGCAATGCCAAATATACCAATGCCCAACCCAATTTTTCGTTTTCCGGAAGATGCGATTAGTCAAATCATACAAGCTAAAGAATATGTAAATTCAAACTATGGTATAAATGTAAAAGGTATGTGGCCCTCTGAAGGTTCTATTTCTAATGAATCACTAAAACTTATTGCAGAAGCTGGTTTTAAGTGGGCTGCAAGCGATGAGGAAATTCTTGTAAACAGTTTAAAAGAAGATTATCGTAATACCGATAAATATTTCCCCAGAAAAATTAAAATTGATGAGAAGGAGATAGCTATGCTTTTCCGTGACCATCAACTTTCTGATGCTATTGGCTTTACTTATTCACGCTGGAATCATTTCGATGCAGTTAACGATTTTTGTCATCGCTTAAGAAATATAAGGAGTGAAATTGTAAATACTTATGGCGAAAATGCTCTTAATTCGGCAGTAGTTCCGATTATTCTTGATGGTGAAAATTGCTGGGAATATTACAAAGAAAACGGGGTTCCTTTTTGCAGAGAACTTTTCAGTCAACTTTCAAATGAATACGAATTCCATTCTCTTACTTTTTCTGAAGCAATTGAAACATTCCGTTTAAATTATCTACCTGAAATTAATAATCTAAAAGCCGGCTCCTGGATTGATGCAAATTTCGATATCTGGATTGGCGAAGAGGAAGATAGAATAGCTTGGGCATTTCTTGCTATTGCCCGAAAAAAAATTGAAGAGAAAAAGAATTTGATTAATAATGAAAAATATCAAAAAGCATTGAATTTGATTTATATTGCTGAAGGGTCTGACTGGTTCTGGTGGTATGGCACGCGGCACAACGTTGAGAACAAAGACGATTTTGATGTCCTTTTCCGCTGGTATCTTGAGCAGGTTTATCTGACTATTGATGAAAAAGTACCTGAAGAATTATTTTTCCCAATAGGAAAAGTTAAAAATATTAAATTCCAAAAAAAAGCTCAAAACATATTAAACTTATGTATTAACGGTAAACTTAGTAACTTAGAATATTGGAAAAATGCCGGTATTATTGAATTAGACAAAAGCTTAGCCGAAATGCATCAGGTAGGTGAAATACTGAAATCAATGCGTTATGGAGAAACTGATAATATGATTGGATTTGCTTTTGAATTTAAAGAAATTATTAATACTAATTTTCAAATTAATCTACATTTGATTCAACCGATAGATATAACTTTCACTTTTGAAAATAAAAAATTTACTTGTTTTTCAAAGAATAATATTGAACTTGAAAAAATTGAATATGTAAATGATGAAATTATTGAACTGTTGATTTCAAAGAAAAATATATTGCAATTACTAATAGAAACTAATAGTAATTTAAAATTCACTATTTGCACAAATACTGTTCGGGCAAATATTATTTATCCAAGGCAAGATTATTTTGAAATGGAAATGAGGAAATAATTTTTCTAATTTAATTAAAAATCATTAGATGATTTAGTAGTAATTAATGATAGTGCAAAAAGAATCAAAAAAATTTATTTTAATATAATTTATGGATATCAAGGTTCAACAAATTCAGTTTGTTTTATTTCTTTCAACTTCTTTTCGGCATTGCCTGAATTATTGCACGAAGAGCATTGTTTACTTCTTCTGATGTCTTAAATACTTCTTGCACATCTGGTTCTATTTCTACATAATCTGAATTTACAAAATTGAAATATTTCCCTTTAGTTCCTTTACTAAAGTCAAAATCGTATTCATCTCTTAGATAATCTTCATTATTAAAGGATTGATTCTTCATATTTTATTCTCTCTTTCTTTGTTGCTTCTCTTGCAGAAATAATTCTAATTTTATTTTCTCTAAATGTAGAGAAGACGAGAATTATTCTATTGTTATTTGAAAAGCCAATAGTGATTTCTCTATACTCATTTTCAGAATGGTCTTCGTCTGGAAAAGTAACAGCAAGCATATCGTTAAACACAGAAGCAGCTTCTTCAAAGCTAATCCCGTGCTTTTTCAAATTAATTTCTGCTTTTTGAAAGTCCCATTCAAATTTATTAAGATGAAATCATTCTATTAAATAACAAGAAAATCTAATACCAATTTCTTTAACAAATTCAAAATCATTTATACATCTTAAATTCATATTCTCACAAACATTAGGATTTTAATTCTTTTAGAATTAAGTGCTGTTTCTTTATTCTCTCTTGTAACAACTGTTGCATTCATTTTCATTGAATGTGCAATAACCCATGGGTCTGCTAATGACCTTTGTCTTATATTATCAACTAAAAATTTATGCAAAGGATTTGCATCTTGTATTTCTTGCCATTTTGAAATTACTTCATTATCAATTTTTTGAACTGGTATATTACTATTTTTTAGCCATTTTGATAAAGTATCATCTTTACGAATAATCTCTTCTGCAACTACTTCTGGTAAAAATATCCTTTTTTTAACTCCTAACTCATTTAATATATCCCAATATTCTTTACAAAAAATTGGAGAATAATACTGCTGCCAAGCTTGTATTAAAACATTTGTATCTAAGCAATAAATCCTTTTTAAATCAAACATCAGTAAAGTATTGCCTCCAATCTTGAAAATTTATCTATTTTAACATTTAATAAGCTGCTTGCTAACGTTGGTTCAATCATTCCACCTTTATAGGCATCTAAAACTACTTGTGTAAATAAACGGCTATTTTTATTTATTTGTAATAAGAAATAATCAGGTCCTCCTTTTCCTCCTTTTTTCTTTAGTTCTTCTTTTTTATCAACTTCTCTTTTCAAAAAATCATTATACTCTATTTGAATATTATTTTTTAATATCTGATATTGCTTATAAGTAATAATATTCAAATTCAAAGCTCTAACAATTACGGCATAAGAACTCACATTATAAATATTTGCAGTCTTTTGCAAATTTCTTTCATTAAAATTTTCCTTAAAACTATTTTCTGGCATTAAAATATTAGCGGCAACTTCATTGCAAAACAACTCAACCGGATGATTATTAAAAGTATTATTTTCTACTTCAGTAATATTAGATATTCCAGATTCAGCTAACCATAGATGAGCTAATTCATGAATTAGTGTAAATAATTGAGATGGTCCCCAATCATCTGTATTTATAAAAATAAATGGTGCATAAGAATCAGCAATGACAAAACCTTGAAACTCTTCTGAATCAAGTGTCATTTTTGAATTTATATAACTTGAACGTGAAATAAAAATTCCTTTTCTTTCTGCTGATTCTATCCATACCTTGTTAGGATTTTTAGTTTTGTAATTAAGAGGATTTATATTCAATTCTTTAATAATATCATTAGCAACCTCCTTAGGATTGTTGCTTATTGAATATTTTCCTATAAAATTAAGTTTTTCAAAGTTATTTTCTTGGTTTAATTCACTAATCCAAGCTTGCTTTTGTTGTATTTCTCTGATAATAAAAATTGAAGCTGTGCTAAGAGGTTTTGAACCTTTATTTCTAAAATCCTGAAGTGGTTGAAAATCTAATGGTATTTCTCTCAAAAATAATAAGACAAAAGGTCTTTTGTATATTTTAGCTAATTTTTTTGCTTGATTAATAGTAGGTTTGCTAATTCCAGATTCCCATTCCAAAAGTTTTTTTGTAGTTGTTGGAACTTTTCCTGCTGCAGCTTCTACAGAAATATGAGCTGTTGTTCTTGCCCATTTTAATATTTCAGGTGTTATATTTGCTGTGTTTGTCATAAGATAATTTATAACAATATTATTTGTGAGCTATTTCATTAAAAAGGTTAATCCAATATTTATTATAATCTGGTGCCTTTAAACGAATTGAATTTAAGCAAGTATTTATTGTAATAAACATCATTGGTATTGTATCTTCTTTTGTGTATATTATTGAGTATTTATCAAACTTACCACCAAGATTAGCAACAGTATTATCATCTTTTACTTTAAGAATCATATAATGCTTTTTAAAACAAAAGATAAAATCTGGTAATAAGTCTTTATCTCTTGATTGAAGTTCATTATTTAATATATTTATTATAGAATTAGCTTCTAAGCCATCATATCCAAATATAATTCCTAAATATGGATTACATTTTGTATTATCGTAACCTAAACCACCGCCAATCTTTATCTTAAAGTCTTTTAATGGTGTAATATCAAGCATAGTTGAATCTTCTCTTTTTAGTAATTTCATTGATTCTATATTATCCAAACTTCTTATTAACTCATTAGAAGAAAGATAGGTCTTTATTTCAATCTCTCCATATACAGATTCACACGGAAATAATTGATTGCTTTTATTTTTAAATAAAACATTTGAAAACACAGCATCATAAATTACAATATCTATTTGTTTGCTTGAGTTACCATCTATGGAGAAAATTTCTCCTGTTCCTAAACCATAACAATCTGGTAAAAATGGTCTAAGTAATTGTTCTATAAGTTCTTCCCTAAATTTTCCAATATCTCCTGAATTATCGAATAGTTTACTATCCTCTAATTCAGAAATAATTTTTTTGCTACTGTTCCTTAATGCATATAATAATTTCATATAATATCACTCATTTATCATTAACAATTAACAATTAACAATTAACAATTAACAATTAATAATTAACCCATCTCCAGCATTCTCTTCAACTTATTTACTTCAGTTTTTAGCAAATGCCGGTATTCTCCTTTTTTGAGTCCGGAATAATTTAAGCCGGCAAAGGATTTTCTGTCTAATTGTTTGACTTTATATCCGAAATGCTCAAATATGCGGCGAACTTCCCTATTTCTGCCTTCGTGCAAAAGCAAAATAACTTTTTTATTATCCTCTGGTGAAATTAAAACTTCGCAGGGAGAAGTTGTGCCATCTTCTAATTCAACACCTTTTGCAATCTGCTGAGCATCTTTTATATCAAGCGGGCTATCAATATTAACGACATAAACGCGCTCAATTTGATATTTTGGATGTGTTAAGCGGTAAATCATTTCACCGTCATTTGTTAGCAAAAGCACACCAGTTGTATTCCTGTCAAGCCGCCCAACAGTTAATACATTTTCACTGGATTTGACTATATCGAAAACAGTTTTACGCGATAGCTCATCTTTTTTAGTGCAAATAAAATCTTTCGGCTTGTTTAAAATAATATATTTATATCTAATGCTTTGCTTAATTGCGTTGCCGTCTATCATAACGACATCACTCGGTTTCAGCATCGCACCAAGCTCAATAATAATTTTTCCGTTCACAGTAACTCTGCCATCTGCAATCAGTTCGTCAGCTTTTCTTCGGGAGCAATATCCAGACGAGGCAATGAATTTATTTATTCGGATTCTATCGTCTTTTTGCTTCGTATTTGTTTTCTTTTTTGTATTTTCTTTTTTCAATTACGCCTCTTCCGTTTTCTTCTTTTTTTGACACATCATCAATTTGCACATACAAAATATAACCAATGAAAAAACAAATCCCCAGCCAAGTATCAGGAAAATCCACCCTGAAATAGTAAGTTCTGAAAACATATTTTACTCCAATTATTTTGCAATTTTATACATATACTAATTTACAAATAAAAACATTTCCATTTGCAATAAATCTTACAAAATAAATACCTTTTGCAATAGTTAATTTTTCGAAATTGATTAATGAGTTGTATTCGCCTGCTTCTTTATATGTGTTTTCAAGTTCGCTTACTTTCAATCCCATAAAATCAATTAGTTCTATTTTTACATTTGTTGGTGTTTCAATTTTATATTGCAGTGTGGCAGTGGAGTTAGTTGGATTTGGGAAAATGCTGAATGGTAGTTCGGGGTTTGCGGTATTTTCAGTATGCTCATCTTCTACACTTGTAATGATGTAAGGATGTTTTAGTAAAAGAGTGTAGAGCTGGCTAAATTTATAAGGTGGGGTGATTGAGCCGGTCAAGAAAAGGTCGTTGTCTTTTGTAGTAATAATTGAGTTAATTACTCCGTTTCTTTCTGGAAAGCGAACAGAATTAACCAGTTCACCTTGGTTGTTGATTATGTCAACTCCTAATTGGTTATTGAAGTTGCCTGATGCTGCAAAGAGAGTATCGGCAATGCTGGAAATATAGTAGTAGCAAGAATTTGGAGTAGTTCCAATTAAATCCCATAGTTTATTTCCTAAACTATCAACTTTTAACATATAAGAATATTGCATATTGTCAGTATTTGTTAGCCAACCAGCTATTATTAAGTTACTTTTTTGTGTTAAAATTGTATTTTTGGGGAAAATATTATTTTTGTCACCACATATAACTGAAGCTAAGACTTTACCCGAATTATTTATTTTCGAAATCATAATATTCTTATTGTTTGGATTATGATAAATTAAAAAATAATAACCATCTTCAATTTCAATAACATCAGTATATCTTCCATTCAAATTTGCTTTATACATAGTTTGGATACCATTTTTATTAGTTTTAAATATAGAAGAGCGATATTCATCATAATATTTAGAATCAGCAGCAATAACATAACCACTGTCCTTTGTAACCTTAATGTTTACAGGTGAATCACTGCGAAGCGTTTGCGTTCGATGAAATCTTTCCCATAAAAATTCACCATCTTGATTATACTTTGCAACATAAATTTCATTTCGTGATGTAACACTATCATCGACAATTATTAAACAGCTATCAAGTAATTGAGCAATTTTTTTCCCCTTTGTTACAATTTTTTCCCAAATAACATTGCCTACACTGTCCATCTTTATTAACATTTTATTTCTGTATATTTCTTTGTAATGGTATTCGTCGTCATAATAATAAGTTTCTACATTATATATTTTTGCAATAAAAGCAAAATTACCGTCAAAAGTTTGTAATCCGTCAATACCATAATAACTTTGATTATTTTGAACAAATCGTTTTTCAAGTTTATTTGTAAAGAAAGGAATTGCAGGTGGAATAACCTTAATTTTTTCACTTACTAAAATTGAATCAGAAAAATAACCATCAGTTACTTTTAAACTAACGTCAAATTCTCCCCACTTGTCATATAAAATAGATGGATTTTCTTCATTACTTATTTTATTATAACCAAAATTCCAACTATAATTTTTAATGTCTCCTTGAGATTGATTTATAAATTGGACGTTGAGAGGAACAGTATCTTGAGTTATATTAGAATCGAAATTAGCAACAACTGGAATTTGTATTCTAATAAAATCTTTCCTTGTTAACGTATCTTTAAGAAATCCATTAGAAGCGATTAATTTAACAGAAAACAAACCTTTAGTTTGATAATAATGAACAGGATGTTGTTCGGTGCTTGTTGTTCCATCGCCAAAATCCCAGTGCCAAGATGTAGGATTATTAAAAGAATTATCGGTAAAGTAAATTGGTTCACCTAATTGCTTAATTAAGGTATCAGAAGTAAACGAGGCAAAAAATTGTTTATTAAATATTTTTGGTTGATATAGACGGATTCTTCCATCTAAACCACCGATAGCTATTGTTATTGAATCTGGTGAAACTGCTATAATTCCTATACTTCCCTTAATACTATCGGCTTCAATTCCTGTTTCAGCTAAGTAGAATTTGATAAGTATATTGTCTGAATTAGAGATAGTAGTAATAAGAAACCTATCGTCAATTGAAAATTTATTATAAATTAAATCAGGTCTGTTTATTTTATAAATAATTTTTCGTTTTTCAATATCCCACATTAATAAATATTGTTCGCTTCTTGTTGCAGCAAAGTATTTTAAATTATTGCTAAAAGCTAAACCCAAAAATACAAAATCGTCATCAAAATTTTGAATAGAAGTTACGGAATCTGTTTTAATATCAGCTATGAATAATGAAGAATTATATTCACTTTCATTAAAATAGTAATCATAATAATAAGAAGAAACAGCAATATATTTATCATTTCTTGAAACAATTAATTCGTAAGGTGTTGCATTATAGAATGGTAAAGTTTTTTCTAATGTATTACTATCTAAATTCCATATAGCATAACTTTGCCAGGAACCAGCTCCACCATGATGTTCTTCTCCTACAGCTAATGCGATAATAACCTTATTTTCGTTGTTAAAAAAATTTGTATATGCTCTTCCAATATTTCCTCTTTCACCGGGCCAAAACCATTCGCTTGAATTAATAGTGTCGATAACTTCATCATTAACATATACATAAGTTTCAGAATTGCGTGGTGACCCTCCACCTGCATAAGACAAAATCATAGTGTTTTCATCATTATCAATATCAAAATCAAAATTAGAATCTATATGAAAGCCAAACCATTTTTCTTTAACCACCTTCCCTGTTTTCACATCCCACTTCCTAAAAGTGTAATCATTACCATAAGGATAACCACTACCAGAAGTATTGTCTTCACTAAAAGTAAAAAGATACTGCCCATCATTTGAATACCTGAAATAGCTAATGCTTCCGACCTGCAAAGCATTTTCGAGGTAGCCATCTTTTTGTACCCAGCCGGAGTCTGAGTTTTGTATATTATCTTTTTTATCAGCCAACGGGTTAACCCGTTGGTTGATATTTGAAGATGGATTCTGCAATGCGTCAGCATTACAAAAAGCATTATTCTCCCCTCCAAGTTGAACTTGGGAAGGAGATTTTATTGAAGATGGATTCTGCAATGCGTCAGCATTACAAAAAGCATTATTCTCCCCTCCAAGTTGAACTTGGGAAGGAGATTTTATTGAAGATGGATTCTGCAATGCGTCAGCATTACAAAAAACGTTGTAACTGCAAGCAATTGCAATTATTATTGCTATTCCGGTTTTTAACATATTTGATTTCATTTTATTTCTTATATTTCTTTTTTTATTTTTGCACCTCTTATAAAAGAATAACACAAAAATCGAAAAAATATCTCAAAAAAAAATGAATTAATTAATTTGGTTACAAAAATAACAAGAACCGAATATTTATATTCCTTGTGTTTGCAATCTTAAATGGTTGTCAGTAGTCGGTTATCGGTTGCCGGCCGGTTAAAAAGAATTTATTATTAATGATAAAAAACTGGCTACCGACCACCGATAACAATTAATCACTAATCATTAAAAAGAACTCTTCTTCATTCAAACATTTTACTCCAAGTTTTAATGCTTTGTCGTATTTAGAACCGGGCGAGCTGCCTACAACAACAAAATTTGTGTTTTTGCTTACTGAACTTGTTACTTTGCCACCTTTTTTTTCAATTAGAAGTTTAGCTTCATTCCGCGTTAATGATTCCAGTTCTCCTGTTAAAACAAAGGTTTGGTTTAGCAGTGGCTGATTTTCGTTTAATATGTTTTGCTCTGCAACGTTAAGTTCAAATTGCAAACCGCTTTCTTTCAAACGGTTTATAATTTTAATTTCTTTTTCATCACTGAAAAATGCAATAATTGATTCTGCCATTTTATCGCCGATTTCAAAGACAGCAGTCAAATCCTCTTTTGAAGCAGAAATAATGCTGTTTATGTTGCGGAACTGTTTTGCAAGTGTTTTTGCTGCCACCTCACCAATGAAGCGGATACCAAGAGCAAAAAGCACATTAGAAAATGGCTGTTTCTTGCTTTCTTCTATTGCACCAAGCAGATTAGTAACACTTTTTTCGCCCCAGCGGTCTAAATTTTTTAGTTCATTTTCAAATTTTTTCAATTCGTAAATATCGGCAACATTTTTAATAAAACCGAGTTTTACCAAACTTTCCACAACTTTTTCGCCCATATTTCCAATATTCATAGCATTCCTTGAGCAAAAATGCTCAATGCGTCTGCGTATTTGCCAGGGGCAATCGGGATGGTCGCAGTAGTAACTTGCTTCGCCTTCAGGTCGCTTTAGTGGTGCTTTTAGCTCGCAGGTGCAATGAGTAGGAAAAGCAAACGGCTTTACATTATCACTGCGTTTTTCAAGAACTACGCTTGATACTTTTGGAATAACATCGCCTCCCTTTTCAATAACAACGTAATCACCTACTCTAATATCTTTTTCTGTGATAAAATCGGCATTATGAAGAGTGGCGCGGCTAATCGTTGAGCCGGCAAGAAAGACCGGTTCAAGTTCCGCTACTGGTGTAACAACTCCAGTCCTTCCAACTTGAAATGAAATATCTTTTAGCAAAGTTACTGCTTTTTCTGCTTCGTATTTATAGGCAATTGCCCAGCGTGGAGAACGTGCTACGAATCCAAGCTGCTGCTGTTCTGCAAGAGAATTTGTTTTTATAACAATTCCGTCAATTTGGAATGGCAATGTATGCCGCTGCTTTTCCCAGTAATCCAAAAATTCAAACACTTCTTCTATATTATTGCATAGCTTTGAATAGGGACTAACAGGAAATCCCATTTCTTTCAGCATTTTTATATTTTCAAAATGCTCTTTGAGTTCCGCTTGTTGCGTTAAAAGATAGTAGCAGGCAATTTGAAGTGGACGGGCTGCTGCTTCTTTTGGGTCAAGCAGTTTCAAGGTTCCGGCCGTAAGATTGCGTGGATTTGCATACGGTTTTTCTTCTAATTCAAATCGCCTTTCGTTGATTTTCAAAAAATCCTGCTCAAGCATAAAAACTTCGCTGCGCACTTCAAAATCTGTCAGCTTAATTCCATTAAAACTAACTGGACTTACTTTAAGTGGAACAGAACGTATTGTTTTAATGTTATGAGTAATATTGTCGCCTTTCACTCCATCACCGCGTGTCGCTGCAATATGCAAAGCACTATTTTTATACTTAATAGAAATAGCAACGCCATCGTATTTCAGTTCTGCAACGTAAGATGCCGGCTCGCGTCCCAAATTATCCTTCACACGTCTATGGAAATCGCTTACTTCTTCCTTGCTGTATGTATTGGCAAGCGAGAGCATTTGAGTATCGTGTATAACGGTTTCAAATTGCTTGAGCGGCTCGCCTCCTACACGCTGTGATGGGGAATCGGCTGTAATTAAGTCTGGATATTGCTTTTCAATATTTGAAAGTTCCAGAAAAAGCAAATCGAAGTCGCGGTCAGAAATCAGTGGCTCGGCTTCTACATAGTAGGCATAATCATACTTTTTGATTAGCTGGCGAAGTTCTTCCGCACGTTTTTCTACTTTTTCCGGTATTTGACTATTTTCAAACAAGTTCTTTTGCATAATTTTTCAAAAATTTTATAAATTGTAATTTCTGAATTTAAAATTTAGATAATTTAATAAATTTGAAATGAATTCCAAAATAGAAAAACCAACAAAAGAACAATTAAAAGCACAAAGCTACGACAGACATCTGACCGTAACCGCAAACGCCGGAACTGGCAAAACACGAGTGCTTGTGCATAGGTATTTGAATATTCTGCTCGGATTGGATTTGCTCAAAACCGATATTGAGCCACAAGAAGTAGTAGCAATCACTTTCACGCGAAAGGCAGCTTCGGAAATGCTTGCAAAAATCGCTCAAAATATTGAAGAAAAACTGAAAACCTGCGAAAATAAAGTTCTTTCGCAGCGGCTTGAATATATTCGTGAGAACCTGATTTATGCTAATATTTCTACAATTCACAGCTTTTGCTCCAAACTTTTAAGGGATTATCCGATTGAAGCTGGAATAAACCCGGCTTTTGTGGAACTGACTGAACCGGAGAAATTATCATTTCAAGACCAAGCAATTACTGAAGTTTTTGAAGATTGGCTCGAAACAGAGATTGACGAAAAGCGGGTTACTTTTAAAAATCTTTTAGATATTTTACCGGAATATAAACTTCGCAATCTTTTAAAACTGATTTTTAATAAACGAGCTATAACTCAAAATTTAATTAAACTTTATTCAAAAAGCAATAGTGAAATACTCGAAAAGCGTAATGAATACTTAAATAAACTTATTGTTCCTACAATTGAAGAATCAATTAACAAACTCTACAATTTTTTTGACCGGTATAATACTGATAACTTAAAGGCAAGCTACGTTAAGAAACTTGAGGAAGCATTTGAGCATTTAAGGAATTTTAAACATGAGTTAAATTCAAAAAGCAAAGCATATAACTTACCTCAACTGATTGACAAAACGCTTTCAATAATAAATGAATTTTTTACTCAAAATTTCACGATTAGAAAAACTTTTCAACATCACGAAAGCTTCACATTAGAAGCAGTTATTGGGAGTTCTGCAAACGTTATAGAAAAATTTTCACAGTTGCTTGATGTTTTGAAATATGAGGATTTAGATATTGAGTTAATTCGGGCAACACGCACCGTTATTGATGTTTACAAAGATGTGGAGCAAAGCATTAAACAAAGGAAAGACGAATTGGGCGCACTTGATTTTGATGATTTCATTCTGCTTACTTACAGCTTGCTGCAAAATGAAGAAGTCCGCCGCAAAGTCGCAAAAAATATAAAATACCTGCTCGTTGATGAATTTCAGGATACTGACGATTTCCAGTATTCCATTATGAAAAATTTGATTGGCGATTTTTCCGGTATTGAGCAAAATAATAATCTATTCATTGTAGGCGATGCAAAGCAAAGTATTTATGGTTTTCGTAATGCTGACGTCCGCATTTTTAATAAAGCACGTGCAGAAGTTAGGGAAATTAACCGAAAAAAACTTGAGCAGCGGGAACTTAACGACTACTTCCTTTCAGCAGAAGAGCAAATCGCAGCAGAATCCGATGCAGAGCGGGAGGGGGAATTACAACTCACTGCTACTTTTCGTATGCAGCCAAATATTTGCTCATTTGTCAATACGGTTTGCAGCAATATTTTCGCAGATAAAAGCAATAGCTTTGACGTTGAGTATTCTCCTTTAGTTTGCGCCAAACATTCGGAGGAGTTCTTTCAAAGTGAGGACAAAAGCAGTTTTGGAACTGTAAGTTTCCTTACTTCTTTTTATAAAAAAAATGAAGAAAGTTCTCTAAATACTTCTCAATTGATTGAAAAAAAACTGAAAGAAATTGAAGGAATTGAAGATGATAGCAAAGAAGCAAACCAAGAGCAGGAAGCTATATTTCTTGAAGAAGCTGAACTTGTTGCCCGCTATATGAAAAATGCAGTTGAAGGGGACAGCGACGTTTTTGTTGAAGAAAAAGGGGAAAAGCGAAAGCCGAAATACAAGGATTTTGCAGTGCTGTCGCGAACCCGCTCTTCATTTGAATCGCTTGTTTTTTTCTGCCTGAAATACGAAATACCGCATATTCTCCACAGCGGAAGCGGATTTTTCAATAATCAGGAAATTATTGATGTTTACTCATTCCTGCGTTTTTTAAACAATCCGAATGACGACCTTGCTTTTGCTTCAATCCTCAAATCTCCTTTTTTCAATTTGAGCGATGCTTATCTTTTCGAGCTAATAAGCAGCAGCAAAACCAGAACAGCACTTTGGGAACTTTTTCAAACGAGAATGAAAAACTCAATGAGCAATGCTTCGTTCCTTGAAAAACGGGCATTTTCTGTTATCAACAATTTAATTTCAATAGCACCAAACTGCTCGCTTTCGCAGTTAGTAAATGAAATACTTGCTCAAACTGATTATTGGGGAACTTTGGAAAATTCTCCGGCTGCAGCACAAAAACGCATCAACATTGAAAAACTGCTTAATTTTGCAAGGACTTTCCAATCGCGTGGATTCCGCACTTTAAACGATTTTGTAGAAGAACTCGACTTTTTAATTGAAAATTTTTTGGGCGAAAACGAACCTGTTACACTTACAGACGAAGACGCTGTAAATATGATGACGATTCACGCTTCAAAGGGTTTGGAATTTCCAATTGTCATTTTATTCAATACCAATAAAAAGCCCAAAAATCCAGATTCTTTCCTACTTGACGATGAATTTGGTTTGGGGTTTAAAATTCCAACACTCAAGGAAAAAATTATTCAGGATGTCGATACTCCAATTTCTTTCATCATTAGGCAGAACCGCAGGGACTTCTTAAGCTTATTACAAACGGACTTGGAATAAACAGCAATTTTTATTCTGAAAACGATTCTCTTACTTTAAATGAAAAGTTGCGGCTGCTTATTAAAAATCAGATTCCGGAAATTGCTTATGAACAAAAAATAGAATTTA
>CAZCHH010000071.1:0-15557 GCA_964498585.1 uncultured Hyphomicrobiales bacterium | reverse complement strand
AACGAAGTGAGGAATCTCAAATATCGTGGTAGCAGTGACTTGTGAGATTCCTCGCTACGCTCTGAATGACATAATATATTGCTATTATTGTAAGCGGTTTGGTAATGTTTCGTTTCTAATATGAAATGATATAAGACATTTTATAATGAAATGTGTATAAAAAAAGGGGCTTATTGCCCCTTTTTTGAATTTGATTTTAATTCATAATTAACTTTTCAGTTCTTATCTGATTATCCATTTGAATTTTCATAAAATAAGTACCGCTAGCTACTTTTTGTTTATTAATATTTGTTCCATCCCAAATAAAACTATAATTTCCAGTTTCTAAGTAGTTATCAGTAATAATATTTACTAATTCACCATAAATATTAAAGATTTGTGCGATAACTCTCTGTGGCTTATCAATATAAGTATTAATTGTAATACTACTTGAAAATGGATTTGGATATGATAAAATTACGTTATTAGCATTAATTTCATCTTCAACCGAGTTAATAATGCTTTTGTTTGCTGTTAAAATTTGGAAATCGTCCACTAATGCTTCGCTAAAATAGAATGCTTGATAACCACTATAACTAACAGCATCGAAAACGAATCTAATTTGAAAGTTTGGAGTTAAAGACACAAAGTCAGTAACATTAAACTGATATTTTTTCCAGGCACTTTCACTTTCAGATGTAGTATTAACAGCAATCCAGTTTGCACCGGCATCGCTTGATACCTGAATAACGAAATCTGGAGCATAATCATAATCAAAAAACAAATTGAAGAACCAGTATTGAAATTTGATTAAAGGAAGTTCTAAATTGCTGATATCAAATACCGGAGAAGTTAAAGTAGTTTTTCCGTTAGGCATATAATCATAAAAGTCAGTGCCAGAACCGGATCTTGCACCTGTAACATAGCATTTTGAACCTTCTTCTGAGCAACCGCTGCCGGGTTGCATTGTTCCACCAAAGTAATCAACAATTACTTCTGTAGGAACATCTCTTTCCCATACTCCACGGGTTGATTCATCGGTAGGAACTCCGGAAATCCAGCCATTGTCTTCTTCAAAATTATCAAAGAAAGCTTGAGTATAACCAACTAAAAACTCATAAGGAGCAAATTCACCTAATTTAGATGTAAGGACTATTTCTCTTTTTGTATATGGGTCAACTGCTTTGAAATAATATTGAACAATTGTGCCTTTTTTCTGAGAAGGGATTAGAGCAGAAAACTGATTAGTTCCGTTTTCAGTTGCAGCAACGTTTTGTGAGGTTTTAAATCCATCAGTAGTATAAACCAATTCTACATTTTCTACCTGTCTTTCAATTATTGCTATTTTACTTGCCAATGTAAAAGGCACTGTAAATGAATTTAAGGTGTCCTGTGAATCGGGAAGGTTGTTATGAGAAAAGCTGACAGCTAGAAATAGGTCAGTTCCGATATGATGATTGTTAAAGGATTCAATAATGTTTATGTCGTTTGGAGTGCCATTGCTTAAATCGTTGTCATCGTCGTCTGCAATAAGTGTTTCAATAAACCATTCAGCGAAAGCCATACCAACATCAGCATCATCTGGGGTACCGTATTTTGCAAAATGAGATAAATGTTCAACTAAATCAAAACTAGTTTTTCCCATTAAATCCCAAAAAGAGCCGGAAAGTATTTGTCCATTAAAATGTGAATCAGATTCCAAATCTTCAGGATAAACATAATTATTTTGCAGATTTCTCAAATATGAAACGGTATCGGAAGTCAAATAGCCAACTCCCATTCTTGAGTCTTTTACAATTAATGCGGCTCCTAAATCAGCTGTCCCTTCGTTACAATCTAAATTAATCATTCCATCTTCAAATCCGAGGAATTGATAAAGCCGAGCATTAATATTATGAGTATATTCATGGTATAATACTGTTGGAGTTTCAGGGAAACGGTAACCGGGGTAACTAACTCCAATAAAATAAATTGATTCTCCGGTTGCCATTGCATTCGGCGTCCAGCTATCATAGCTTATTAATACTTCTGTTGAATAGTCCATTACTGTTAATTCTGGGTCAATTCTCTTTGTGTTTTTATAAACAAAATCTGTATGATAGAATAAATTACGTTCCTGGATTTTTGAGTTAGAATCATTCCATTCAAGCGTAATGCTTTCACTAGGATTAATTACTCCACTAATCTCAGCATCTGCACTATCAACATCATTATTCTTTATATGGCCATTAGGTCCTGAAAATTTTACTGAATAATTTGTTTGCTCTGTTATGTCAAATTCTACTTTACCATTTTCATCTGTAGTATAAACCTCATCACCAATGTTTACATAAATATTGGGAAAAGGAACTAATCTTTGTTCGTCCCATGGGTGAACAAGCTTTACTAATCCTTTTACTTCGATGCTAGTTTCACCTGTTCTTTTTGATGGAATTGGAACGGATTTTGAATTTGTAATATTTCCAAAATTATCAATTTGATTATTTGTTTTTAAATTACCAAATTTCTTTGTCTGGTTGATTCTCCATACAATCAAACCGGTATGTGAATCAACATAAGAGCTGTAAATTCCAAATGGCTCTGTTGTTTCAATTTTTACGTTATAAGTAAGTTTAAAAGAAATACCGGAATTAGTTTTTACGGGCAAAATAAACATTTTTTCGTTAGCTTGGATTTTATCGCTCTTTGAGTTGTAATTCAATCCAAAATGGGCATTATCTGTTGCAATAGCTGAGCTTATGCTTGGGACTAAATCAAGGTCCATGTTGTTATAAAAATCTACACCAAACGAAAAGACTTTCCCATCATTAGAAATACGTAAATCTACTTCTGAAAAAAGAACTTCAATCCCATTATGATGCTGAGAAAATTTTACATACCATTTGTTCTTTACCTGTGTTATATTCTTAATCTTTAATTCGTTGATATTTATATTAAATAAGTCAGCAAATTGGTTTAAAAAGCTGAGAGATGCCTTCTCAACATTATTTTGGTTTATTTCGTAATAACCATTTATTTGAATTGGCTTACCGAATGCTCTTCTTGGTGTTTTAGTCAGATTATCGAATATAATAGTCCAGTTCCCATATTCTTTTCTAAAAGATTCCCATGCTTTAGATGATTCTAATTCATTTGAAGAATAGAAATTTGTTTTGCCCTTTAATTTTTCAATCGGGAGCAGGACTGCTCCATCTTTTTCAATTGGAATTTTACTTAAATCTGATTCGTAGTTAGTTTGAGAATTAGCAAAATTACTTAATAAAAAAGTTGCGATAATTAATAATATTATCCTGTTCATAATTTATCCTTAATTTAATTAATTAATTATTTTCATGACTATTTAAATAGTTATAACGTTATAAATTCAACAAAAATTGTATTTTTATTAAATATTTTGATTATAATTTTTTTATAATCAATTTTAATATAAATATACTTTTGATTTTTAATTTGTTTCAATTTTTTTTCTTACAATGTTTTGAAGTAATATTCCAGTTACGATGAAGATAAGGCCTAAAATAGTTGAAAACTGGATTTCTTCTTTAATAATAACACTAACAAAAAATAGTGATAGGAAAGGTGATAGAAAAACTAAATTACTCACAAGTGCTGTAGTTTTTGATAATTGAAGAGCTTTTAACCAAAAAACAAATGTTATACCCATCTCGAATATTCCTACATAAACTGCTGAAAAGAAAGAATACGTAATATTTATTTTAAAAGAAGAGAAAAAAGCAGTATAAATCAAAATAAATACAAAACCAAAAAAGAAATTTAAAAATAATTTAATCAAATCGTCCCGCTTGTCTTTCATATTTAATACCCAGAAAAGCCCCCAAACAATAGCACTACTTAAAGCATAAAAAACTCCTTCAGTATTTTTAAACTGTAAGTCAGTAAGATTGCCACCAGTAGCTATTATTACAACGCCAATGAAACTGAGCAGCAAAAATATTATGTTTATTAAATGAACTTTTTGCTTCAAAAAAATTATTGAAAATAAAACAACTATTATTCCCCAAGTATAGTTCAAAGATATAGCTTCCTGTGCGGGAAGTAAAGAATATGCTTTAAAAAGAATCAAATAATAAAGAAAAGGATTTAGGAAACCAAGAGTAAGCGAGAAAATTATTCCCTGAAAATCAAAATTCCCATTTATTACGGTTTTTTTTAGTTTTCTGAAATAACTTAATTCTTTATATAAATTTGGTTCAGATGAAACTTCGAAGGAATTATAAAAATCAGAATTACTAAAATAAGTTTTAATAAGAATAATTGCTAAAAGAACAAAAAGAGAAATACCTGAAGAAATTAAAAGTAATTGGGAATAATTGAGTTGCTGAAGAGATAATTTAAATGCAGTAGCTACTGTTGACCAAAGCAAAACAGCAGATAAAGCAAATAGGTATGCTTTCATTTGTTGCTTCATTATTTTTGGACCTCATCAGTTTCGTCATCTGTTTTTCTCACAGTTAGTTTAATAGATTCTATCGAACGTTTTGACCTTTTTAGGATTTTACATTCATAATTATCTAATCTTATAATTTCATTAAGTTCGGGGATATTACCGATTTCATCGATAATCAGTCCACCAATCGTTTCGTAATCATCGCTTTCAGGGAGCAGAAAAGGCAGATAGTCATTAGCATCTGCAATTGTTGCTTCAGCTTTGACTATGAAAGTCTCTTCATTGATTTTTTCCACGATAGGAGTTTCTTCATCGTATTCATCTTGGATTTCACCGACTATTTCTTCTATAATATCTTCCATTGTAACTAAGCCGGCAGTACCACCGAATTCATCAATTACGATAGCCATAAGGATTTTATCTTTTTGCATCCGATGAAGCAATGTCTTAATTTTTTCATCTTCCTGAACAAAAAAAGGAGGTCGTATTATGTCTTCAATTATAATTAAATTTTCATTGCTAAGCATATTGAGAAGGTCTTTTGCGTAAATAATTCCGATGATATTATCAATAGTTTTTTCATAAACCGGCATACGCGAGTAACCTTCACTGATGAACTTAGTAACAACATCATTTAAATTGAGTCCGATTTCTACGCCCTGTATTTTCCTGCGCGGCACCATAATTTGCTTAATAGGAGTATCTTGAAATTCAAATACATTTTCTAAAAGCTCATGCTCGCTAATGCCAATGGCTCCGCTTTTAGTGCTTTCCTCTAAAATCAGGCGAATTTCATCTGAACTGTGAAGCTCTTCATCTTTTCCAACTGCTTGAAAGCCAATTAACCTTAAAATTAAATTTGCAGTTGAATTTAGTATCCAAATAAAAGGGCTAAAAATAATGTAGAAAAATCTTAAAGGTATAGAGATAGCAAGAGTTGTTTGTTCAGCTCGCTGAATAGCAATAGATTTTGGTGCAAGCTCGCCGAAAACAATATGCAGCATAGTTATAGTAATAAAAGCAACTGGCAAAGCAATGCTATGTAGCTGGGCTTCCCCGAACGGAATTTGAAACAGTATGAATATTTCTTTAATTATTTCAGAAACTACACTTTCTCCAATCCAGCCCAATCCAAGTGATGCAAGAGTAATACCAAGTTGAGTAGCAGAAAGGTAAGCATCTAAATGTTCTGTTATTCCTTTCGCTAATTTTGCTAAAAAACTTCCGGAGCGTATCCTTAATTCTAATTTTGAACTACGTATTTTAACAATAGAAAATTCTGCAGCTACAAAGAAGCCATTCAAAAACACAAGGAATAAAGTTAATAATATATTAAAAATCATTTTATTTACTTATTTTGTAAAAAATCCAATGAACAAAATTTGATTGTTTTATCAAAATGATAGCTGTAATACCTAACAAACAAATTATTAATGCGTATTAGCTCTTCATCGTTTATTTCAACAATAGCGCATTCTTCAATCTGTAATTTCGATAATTTCATTATTTTATCCATAATTTCATTATTCAAAGCAATTGAACCGCCGTTTGTTTTTTCTTCTTTTCTATCTACATTTCCATTTTCGATATTAAATAAAAAATTTAAATTATTACTTTTCTCTTTAATTTCAAAATCATTTAAATTTAACATAAAACCTAATTTTTTTGATAAATGAATATGAAAAGAAGTAAAAACTGAATAAGGATTAACATCCGGTTCATTTAAAAGTGAAATGGATTTTAATAATAGTGCAAAGATATCCGAATTTGAATCGTTGTCTTCCTGCGTTTTAGAAATTGCTTCAAGTAATGAAAAACCTATTAACAAATTTTGATATGAATTTTTTAAAAATGAAAAATTCCTGATAAAATCTGCTTGTGAAAGTAAATGTAAATTACTTGTGTTCTTTTTATAAAAAGTTACTGAGCAGTAATTAAGTGGTTCAATTATTGGTAATAATTTGCTTTTTGCTGTTCTTACTCCTTTTGCAATAATTGATATTTTTCCATATTCATTAGAATAAATATGAGCAATTTTGCTGGTATCTCCATATTTTAATGTTGAAAGAACTACCGCTTCAGTAGTTACAAGCATTTTTTATATCCTGTTTTATTCATAAATTTTAGAAAAATATTCAGTAGGAATTGATAATAAATGATTTACTTGAAATTCAATAAAAAACTGTGTTTATATGCTAATAATATATTAATTCTAATATCTTTCATGATTCCATTCATCTCGTAACTTACTATCAAAGTTTGAATTATTCAGGATATTTCTTGACAATAAAAACAATTATAAACGAATATAAAACAGTATTTATTTTGTTGATATATACTTAATGACCTACTTTTATTTAAACAGATGATATGATAAAGTAAAAATTTATCATTTTATAATAGTTATAATTTTCGAAATAAGCTCCCCATCTTTTGTTGAAAGCTGTAGGATATAATTTCCGGTTGATAAATTATTCGTATTTATATTAAAAGAGCTAATAGCAGAACTAAGTTCAATATTGTTCTTTTGAATTAATACATTTCCAAGCATATCAAATATTTTTACATTTAAACGATTAAAATTAGTAGATTTTATAGAAAGATGAATTACATTTGAACTTGGATTGGGATAAACATCTAAATGTATTTTTTTATTAATTATGTTTTCATTATTTTCAACACCTGTATTGAGCAGGCATTCTTTTAATTCATTTGCTAATGCTTCCTTTGAATCTGCTCCACCGAAACAAAACACAAAAGATTTTTCCTCATCTGGAAGAAATTCTCCTAAAAATTTCATTCCCATAACATAGTTCACATCTGTTATATTAGTATGCTGAATAGAAGTACCTGAATTTAAACTTCTTATTTGGTCTGTTTTTTGGAAATATTTAATTATTGAATAATCCATTCCTGCTACCTGTGCTTCGGTGTTGGGTAAATTAGAATAAACAATTGAGCCGAAAACAGGATAATCTGTTGATGAGGCATATTCAACGCACTCGGCTGCAATACTAGTTCCATCAAGCTCTTCAGGAATTGCTGCTGGAAAAAATGAAACCGTATTACTATCTTCATTTGGAGCTACGTCCCAATCGAGTAAATAACCAACTGCAAGGTCATTGATTATCTCTTCAGATTTATTCTTTACAATTACATTTATTTTAGCTATTCCTGAGTTTATGTTAGGCAATTGGATGTTCTGAGTAATTTCAATTCCAATTTCATCATAGATTGCTTCAGAATCATCAATAATGCTTATGTTATTAGCCGGTGCCAAAAATGGTTGAACTGAAGAAAAATCATTAAAATCAGCATTCCAGCCAAATAAGCTGCTAATCACTTTTTCGGAATTGGCTACAGCCATTATTCCAGCGTCATAAACCTGATTACCATTTTCTTTATATAAAAATCCAATACCATCGAGCCGGGTAGAACCAAAACCGATTGTTCCTCTGTCGCTTACAGAAAATTTTATTACATTATTTTTAAAAACAACATAATCGTTTGTTGGAACAAATGAGAATAAAAAGAAATCTGAGTAATCTGAATTTGTTTTAGTTATAGTTACCTTAAAAATGACTGGTTTTGATTGGTTCGAATTGATATAAAACCGGTATGGCTCAAGATTTAAAGCAGAATTTGCATCAACATGACTTTGATTTAAAACAGAATCAATCAAAATAATACTCTTGTTTTCAGCTCCAAAAACTGATAATTCAAATTTTAGTTCATTTGCAGCAGCTAATCGGTTAAAAGCATCAATAGATAGCAAAACAGTATCACCTTTTATAAATCTCTGCACCTTTGTTCCATCATTTTTAGAATAATTAGCTTCAACAAATTGAATACCCGGAATTGAATTTGGATTTGTAGTCATTGCTTTAAGTAAATTCAAACGCCCCGGGATAATATCTCGCCATTCAGTGTTTAGTTCACTAATATCATCAACACATTGACGGATAAACTCAATTGACTGGATTGGGTCAAGCTCCGGATATTTAGCCCTTACAATTCCTAAAGCACCCGCTACAACTGGTGAAGCAAAGGAGGTTCCGCTCGAAAGTGCTTCATAACTATTGTTGTGGTTTGGTGCAATATTTTCCTGACCGGGAGCCATAATTTTTGTGTGCACTCCTACTGAACTTGATATACTTAAAACATCATTTGGTGCTACCTCGCCAACTCCCAGAACTCCAAAATAGCCGGCAGGATACCACATTTCTGTGCGATATTCTTCATAATTTCCACCGGCAGCAACAATAGCAACATCTTTAGCAACTGCATAGTTGATAATTGACTGGTCTATCTCAGAAAATGGCTTAACACTTCCCCAACTGCAATTAAGAACTTTAAGTCCACGTTCAGCAGCGTATAATATAGATTCATAGCCATAAATTATACTACGTCCCGGGTTCGTGGCAGTTTTTATAGGAAAAAATCTGCAATTATAGGCAACACCGGCTATTCCGGTATTATTGTTCGTTGTTGCTGCTGCTATACCTGCAACATTTGTTCCGTGAGCATCATAAGGATTATAAGTATAATCAGCTTCGCTTCCATCTTTTATATAAGAAAAATTATATCCGAAAAAGTCATCAATATAGCCATTTCCATCATCATCTATTCCATTATATGGTATTTCATTCCAATTTGGTGCTATAGAATTGATTAAATCCTGATGCTCCTGATAAATACCATTATCGCTAATTCCAATTATAACTGAACTATCTCCTTTAGAATAATCCCAGGCGTTAAAAGCAGAAATTCTACCAAGCATTGCCTGAGAAGTGGCATACGGGTCATTAGGAATATCTTGTATTTCATCTATGTAGTATGGCTCTGCTATTTCTATTTTGGGGAAATTCTCTTTTATGTATTTGCAATAATCTTCAGGATGTCGGCTGTCATTATATTCAATAATGTAAGTTCTGCATAGTGGCTCCTCAGCTAATTGGATTGAATTATCAGTATTTTTATGGAAATTCAATGAAGAGCTGTTATGTCTTTTTAGTAATGGAGTTATTTGTATTGCTTTTATTTCAGAAAAAAGATTGTTTTGTTTAATAAAACCAACTCCATCTTTTAATCTAATCCGGCAGACTTTCGAAAGGAGTTTCAAACCTTTTACATTCTTGCTGTTTATCTGTTCAAGATTTTCAAGATTAGAATATAAATCTTGACTAAATAATAAAAGCAGAACAATAAATAATATTTTCTTCATTTTTATATCCTTTTTTAATACTTTTTTGTTTTCATTTTACTTTTAATAATAACAAAAATAACTTGTCTAAAGTTACAAAACCATAGAATTTTAAATTCTAAAGAAATAATAATCATAGACGGTTCAAAACCGAATAAATACAATTCAGAAACTACATTATCTGGTATTTTTCTGTAACCAAGATATAACAAATTCAAGGAAACCATCAACAAAATTTTTATCTAACAAAGCATATTCATCCATCAAACCAGTTCCGGCTTTTTGGAACAGATGGTTTGCATCTTTGAATACGTGAATTTGATAATTGTCATTTCCACCTAATTTTAAAGCAGCATCAACAGCATTTTTATTTGCTTCTGGAACTATTTGCAAATCTTTTTCACCAAATATAGCAAGGACTGGACATTTGATTTTTTCTAAATCATTAGCAGGATTATATCCAATAAAATACTTATACCACTTAGTTTTGGCTCCTTTAATTTGCAATTCAGCTCTTTCTGAAAGTTCTTTTTCGGAAAGATTAACTTGTTTTCTGGTTTCTTCTGGTAGAGCATCGATGCTTTTCTTCATATCGCTAATTATTAATTCTTTTATTTCTTCCCAACCGGTGCCAGTTTTCACAGTTTGCATTACTTTTTTTTGTGTTTCCATCGTATTTGCAATATCTTCTTCGCTTGAACCGCTTGCTCTTATTATAGCTTCAAGTTGAGATAAAATCACCTGCTCGCCAGATAATCCGGGAGCAGCCATAAGGATTAAAAATGCAACTTCTGAATGTTGAGCAGCGAGCATTGTTCCAATAGCGCCACCTTCGCTATGCCCTAAAAAACCGATTTTTTGCGTATTTATTTCTTTTCTTTTTTGTAGAAATTGGAAAGCAGCAAAAGCATCGTCAGCGAAAGTGCGGGTAGTAGAATTTTCCAAATCGCCTGCGTCTGAGCCGCCCATACCTCTGTCATCATAACGAAGGACAGCAAATCCGGTATTTGACAAGTAATTTGCAATTAGAGCAAATACTTTAAATCCGGCAACCTCCTCATCTCTGTTTTGCTGACCACTGCCAGTAACAAGAATTACAGCTGGGAAAGGTCCTTTTCCTTTTGGAAAGCTTAATGTTCCGGCAAGTTTGATTGTATCATTATAAAAAGCTACTTCCTCTTCGTTATAATTTACAGGTAAAAAAATTGTTCCAGATTCTTCATTTTCATTTCTTGCAAGGAAAAAAGTTCCCTTTACTCCTGATTGTATAAAATTTCCTATGATAGAATCCTGTGAATATTTTCCGGAAAATCTTGCCACATTGGTTTGATTTAAAAAAAGCTCAAATGAAAGTTTTTCATTTTCAAAAGAAAAATTGTTCAATTTTAAATCGAATGCCATTTGCTGAGGAATATCCAATTTCCCGCTAATTGTATTATTTTCTTCAAAAAATTTTGCCTTTATAATTAGCTGGCTGCCCATTATTTCTACGTTTCCAATCCAGGAACCAGCAATTTCTTTTTGTGCAAAACAAGTATAAGATATGATAATAGTTAATATTAATATAAATATTTTTTTCATTTTATCTCCATTTAACTTAAATAAATGCAAAAATAACGAATTTTTAGGACAAGACAATTTATCATTTATCTTCTATCATTTATCATTGGATTTTTCTCTATCCTAAATTGTATTTGAAATGAAAAAAATAAAGAAACGTAGTTGCGTTATTGTAAAAGATATGAAAACACACATAGAAAATCTCGTAGAAATGATTTTACTTCTACGGAGTTTTTCATTTTTTTTGATTTTTTGCTACTAAGATAACACTTCTTTGATGTTTTTTCTTCTCAAGCTCTAATTTGGAAAGGAGAGGGAATGATTTTTGAACTATATTTTATCTAATTCTTTTGATTAAGTTGATTTCTTTTAGTTAAAAAGTCAGAACCTTGATTATAAGGATTATTTGGTTTCTTGATTAATAAAGAAAAGAATAATCAAAAAGATGTGCCACACTTTTTAAGTGTGGCACATCTACGAGAATAAATTAAAGTTTAGCTATAATAACTCAATAGGAGTTTATTTTCTTTCACTCAGAAATCTTTCTTTCCAGCAAATATCAGAGTCAGAAAGAACTTCTGACTTCAGGTGAAAAAATTACTAAGAGTAAAGAGCAATAAATTTAAAAAATTGATTTATTTGAATTCACAAAAAAAATTATTATATTTATTCCATAAAAAGGAATGGTTTCCATTTATCCTCAATTTTACTAACATTTTGTCTAATAAACAAGATATGGTTTGGTCTTCTTGGAATTTTAATAAGTTTCATATTAGCTTCCTCTGGAGTGCGATTTCCTTTTTTATTATTGCATTTTTTGCAAGCTGCAACAAGATTTTCCCAGGAGTCAACACCGCCGCGGGATTTAGGTATAATATGGTCAATAGTCAAATCAGTTTCTTTTTTGCCACAATACTGACAGCAATATTCATCGCGGCGAAGCACATTTTTACGGGAAAGCTCTATTTTTTTATAAGGTACTTTTATGTAATTAGACAAACGAATTACGCTTGGGAAAGGGTAATAATTAGAAACAGAGCATATATACTTATCTTCCCTTTCTTCGACTAATTCTGCTTTTGTAAGAAAAAGAAGCAATACTGCTTTTTTGGTGCTACAAATAGTTACCGGCTCATAACCTTGATTAAGAACTAAAACTCTGCTATTTGTTAAAGAACCATTATACTTACGGGTTGTTGGCTTAGCGGGAAAAATCCGTGAAGTATGTTTTATTCCGAGATTTAAATAACTATTGAATATTATCCTCCTTTGACTTAAATTAAATTACTTATCTCTAAATTGAATATTAAACTAATAAAAATTTCTGAAAAAAACAAGAAAAATATTCACTTATAAAGTTGAAAAATTAAATGATGGAATTGATTAATACCGATAGAAACTATATTATATGTTTTTTATAAATATTCTTTTACAGATGAACTCCACTTTCCCAGGTGGAGTCCATCTTTTCTTTTCAAATCTTTTCTTCTATCCCGCAAGGATTTGATTATTGTAGAAAAATCAAACAACGATACCGATTTATCCCGAATTGAAAGAAACAGTCATCCGATGACTGCTAGTCATCGGAAGACTTGAAAAGGGATTATATTATTCTTTTGTCTTTGAACTGTGATTTTTGTGATTTATATGATGAAGATGATGAAGAAAGGAAATCATCTCTTAATCATAAAAATCAGATAAATCATAGTTCAAAAAGCATAACTCAACTACGTTGCTATTTCTTCAGATGAACTCCACTTTCCCAAGTGGAGTCCATCTTTTCTTTTCAAATCTTTTCTTCTATCCCGACAGGGATTTGATTATTGTAGAAAAATCAAACAACGATACCGATTTATCCCGAATTGAAAGAAACAGTCATCCGATGACTGCTAGTCATCGGAAGACTTGAAAAGGGATTATATTATTCTTTTGTCTTTGAACTGTGATTTTTGTGATTTATATGATGAAGATGATGAAGAAAGGAAATCATCTCTTAATCATAAAAATCAGATAAATCATAGTTCAAACAAGAACACACCCCCGCCCCTCTCAAGAGGGGAATTTCCACGTCATTCTGAGCGCCAGCGAAGAATCCAGAGAATAGTTGTTAAAAGAAATTTTTCTGGATTCTTCGCTACGCTTCAGAATGACTGTGTTAAGTTATGTCATCGCCATTTATATAAAGCACTTGCTTTATTTGGGGTTCGAAATTACAGACAAAGATGGATTCTGACATCCGTCAGAATGACAAGAAAAAACCATTATCAATTAATTATTTACACCTCAATCCACACCGGCTCGCTGGGAACAGCATATTGGCTTTGGTTTTTCGTGTTCACACGAAAGTAATTGCGCTTGCCACTTTCTAAACTTATAACGAAATTTGCTTCTGCGGTTTTGCCCTGAAGAGAAAAATCGGCAAATGGCTGTCCGTTATTCACTACTGAACGGTAAACGCTGTATTCTGTAGCTGTGGGAACGGCTGTCCATGTTAAATTGTATTTACCCGGCTCAATTTCGGTATCGCTTATTTGCAGATTGCTTGCAGGTGGTAAAACTGCAAAATACCATTGCTCAAGGTCTTCGGTTGCTGGACCGAAGCCATTCATATTTCTAGCCCTTACGCGATAAAATCCCTGCCCATCTGCCGGGATATAATGGAAACTCGTTTCGCTTCCAGAATAAATTTCCACATAGCTCTCGCCTTCTTTCTTTTCTAACTGGTAACTTGTGGCGTGACTCACCACGTCCCACCAAAATGTTTTGCCGATAAAATCATATCTGAAATTGGCTGGGACAGACAAGCCGCCTGCCTCCTTTTGATAGATTATATAATCGTTGTAGCGTGCTGAATCGGTTTTTGTAAATGCGCGTTTTCCAATATCGCTGTAAGCTGCATAAAGTTTGTAGAGTTCGTTGCCTTTCATAATACGCTCGCGGGTTTTCCTGTCTCTGTCAGCAATTTTATTTTTTACATCGTTTAATGCTACCTCATAATCTTCGTTCAAATCCCTGAAATCGTCAAGCATTTGTTCAGTAAGTCCAGTATCGGCAAGGTCTGAAAGGAACTCGTTCATCTGTGTTTGCACCCTGCGAGACAAAACCAAAAGCGTTTCGTCAGTCATTTTGTTAAATCCTGAAGTGCCGAGTGAATTTATTTTCCAATGTCCGCTTCCCCACTTTGTTTCACAACGTATTATCATATTGCGTATAGTTTCTTTCACTTCTTCTGCTTTTTGATTTTTAGCTTCAACGGCGCCAGTAACATAAGCAGTAAGAACAACATCAGAAGGAAATATCTCAAACGCATCGCCAAGAGCTTTAAGTGAGGTGATTTTGGCTTCAGAAATACCAAAAGGACCTAAATCAACAACATCTCTGGTTAAAGTATTGCAAAGATTTGATACAGCCATACAAAGTTCTGCATCAGTAAGATTATAAATTCTTTGTTCTTGAATAGAAGACATAATAATAAACTCCATTATTTATTTAAACAAATTAGAATTATTAATATCAAACTCAAAATATTCAATAAAAACACAAAAGAAAATATTATCAATAGCAGGAAAATGATTAATAAACATTCTTATTATACATTTTCCTCTTCTTATTATACATTTTCCTCTTCTTATTATACGTTTTCCTTATCTTATTACTCATTCAACTATTCTTATTACTCGTATTCCTCATCTTATTATTCATTTTCCTTTTCTTATTGCTCATTTTCCGCTTTTTATTATACGTTTTCCTTATCTTATTACTCATTCAACTATTCTTATTACTCGTATTCCTCATCTTATTATTCATTTTCCTCTTCTTATTGCACATTTTCCTCTTCTTATTACTCATTTTCCTCTTCTTATTGCTCATTTATCAAGTTGAAAAGCAAGTATTTTGACTTTAAACACACTATTACAGCAACTCGCAAAGGGAATAAGCCCTTTATTTTCATCTATATATAACAACTATGTAAAAATCTCAATTAAAAATTAAGAAATTTTACAATACAAAGCAAGAGAAATTTTCTTTTTTAGGAAATTTTTTGTCTTTGAACTGTGATTTTTGTGATTTATTTGATGAAGATGATGAAGAAATTTTTGCATAGAAGTGCCACACTTAAGAAAGTGTGGCACATCTTTTTCGTTTTACACATTTTCAAGAACGAAATGAATTTTTTTCTTTTGTCTTTGAACTGTGATTTTTGTGATTTATTTGATGAAGATGATGAAGAAATTTTTGCATAGAAGTGCCACACTTAAGAAAGTGTGGCACATCTTTTTCGTTTTACACATTTTCAAGAACGAAATGAATTTTTTTCTTTTGTCTTTGAACTGTGATTTTTGTGATTTATTTGATGAAGATGATGAAGAAAGGAAATCATCTCTTAATCATAAAAATCAGATAAAT
>CAZCHH010000070.1:0-15701 GCA_964498585.1 uncultured Hyphomicrobiales bacterium | reverse complement strand
CTCTATTTAAATAAAGCACTTACTTCATTTTGGTGTTCTAAATGACATAATGTAATATTCATTTAACGACTTACTAACCTAATAACCTAATAAACTAATAACTTACTAACCCAATAACCTAATAACCTAATAACTTACTAACCCAATAACCTAATAACCTAATAACTTACTAACCTAATAACCCATACTACAAATCAGCCCCCAGTCCCTAATCCCCAGCAACTAATAACCCAATAACAATTAACAATTAAAACAGCAGCCAGAACAAAATAATAATAATACCGGCAAGCATAATCAAAGCATAATTCTGCACAAAACCAAACTGGAAGCGTCTTACATATTCTCCTAACTGAACAGTTACTTTAGCAGTGCCGTTTACAATTCCGTCAATGAATTTCATATCGAAAATTCGCCAGAGGAATTTTTGGGAAGTATTGAAAATCGGGTCAATAATCAAATAAGCGTAAATCTCATCTAATCTGTATTTATGCAATAAAGCATTATAAACCGGTTTGAAAGTATTTGCCAATTGACGTGGTTTTGTCCACTTTTCATCAGAATAATATTTTCTTGCAAGCAAAATTCCACCAACTGCTATGGCAATGGAAATCAGCATAAGCAAATATTCCATAATAGTTGAGTGGTAAGCGTGTGTATTGGATTGTTTTATAATTTCTTCAGAATTTTGGAAAACGGGCGCAAGCCAGTTATGAACCAAATTTGGATGCTCACTAAACCAGCCGCCAAGAACTTCTGGTATTCCGAGAAAACCACCCAAAGCAGATAAAACAGCAAGTATAACTAAAGGAATAGTCATCGTTGCAGGTGCTTCGTGTGGGTGAATGTGATGAGCATCAAATCGCTCTTTTCCAAAAAATACAAGATAGACCAAACGAAACATATAAAATGCTGTAAAAAAAGCAGATACAGCAAGGATTAACCACATCAAAGTATTGCCATTTGAGAAGCTGTACCAAAGGATTTCATCTTTCGAGAAAAAGCCACTGAAAAGTGGAATGCCAGATATAGCAAGCGTTGCAATGAAAAATGTAAGATATGTTTTTGGCATATATTTGCGGAGATTTCCCATTCGCTTAATGTTTTGCTCTTCGTGCAAACCGTGGATTACAGCACCAGCTCCAAGGAAAAGCAATCCTTTGAAAAATGCGTGGGTCATAACGTGGAAAACGCCGGCAGTGAAAGCACCAACTCCAAGAGCAGCAAACATAAATCCCAACTGGCTCACGGTAGAGTAAGCCAGCACTTTCTTTATATCATTTTGGACAACACCGATTGTAGCGGCAAAAAATGCAGTTGCGACTCCAACTACCGCAACTACTGCCATTGCAGTTGGCGACAGAGCAAAAAGAATTGACGACCTTGCAACCAGAAAAATACCAGCAGTAACCATAGTAGCAGCGTGAATTAATGCAGAAACTGGCGTTGGACCTGCCATAGCGTCCGGAAGCCACACTGCAAGTGGAAGTTGAGCAGATTTTCCTGTGCAGCCGAGCAATAAAAGCAAAGTTATTGCTGTAATAATTCCGGTGCTATAAAGCATTTTTGAACTTTCTGATGCTGCACTCATCACTTGCTCATAGTCAAGCGAGTTGAACGTAACGTAAATCAAAAACATAGCAATTAAAAATCCGAAATCTCCAATTCGATTTACTATAAATGCCTTGTTGCCGGCATCCCCAGTCCATTTAATCCGCACTCCTTCAAATTTCCTGTCATACCAAAAGCCGATTAGCAGGTATGAGCAAAGTCCAACTCCCTCCCAGCCGAGAAAAGTAAGAAGGAAATTACTTGACAGCACAAGGTTCAGCATCATAAATATAAAAAGGTTCATATATGAAAAGAAGCGGTAAAAACTTCTGTCGCCGTGCATATAACCTATTGAATATATATGAATTAAGAATCCAACTCCTGTTACAACAAGAGTAAACAGCATCGAAAGCTGGTCAATCTGGTATGAAATAGAAATGTTTAATCCACCTGCTTCAAACCACTTGAAAATTGTAACAATGTGAGGCGCACTTATTGGATTTGAGAGCATTTCAATAAAAATAAGAATAGCCAAGACCAAACTCACACCTACAGCGCCGCTTCCAATTATTCCGATAATCGCCTCTTTTTTAATTGCTTTTCCAAATAATCCAAGAATTAGAAAACCAAGCAATGGTACTAATGGTATTAAATATACTAAATCTAACATAACTTTATTTGTTTAATTAATAAATATCATATTTTAAAATTAAGTTTTTTATTTCTACTATATAAAAACCCAAAATACAAAACTGAAATTGATAATGCAATTAAAAATAAAATATTTTAGAAAAAAATTGATATTTTTGAATTATTTTTTATTACTTATGAAAAATTTTGAATTAATATCAAGTTACAAACCTGCCGGAGACCAGCCAAAAGCCATTAAGGAACTGACGGAAGGTTTGCAGCGTGGAGATAAACATCAGACATTGCTCGGAGTAACTGGCTCCGGAAAAACTTTTACAGTTTCTAATGTAATTCAGGAAGTTCAGCGTCCTACTCTTGTAATTTCACCGAATAAAACGCTTGCTGCACAACTATACAGCGAATTTAAGAATTTCTTCCCAAATAATGCAGTAGAATACTTCATTTCTTATTACGATTACTATCAGCCCGAAGCATATATCGCACCTACTGATACATACATTGAAAAGGACTTTTCTATTAATGACGAAATTGATAGGATGCGGCTTCACGCTACGAGCGCATTGGTTGAGGGCAGGCGAGATGTGATTGTAGTGGCTTCAGTTAGCTGCATATATAGTATTGGCAGAAAAGAGGATTTCCTTGAGCATTTAATGTGCTTGCACGAAGGACAGCGAATTTCTCGTCAAAAATTGCTTTATCGCCTGTCTGAACTGCATTACTCAAGGAATGATTTCGATTTTACACGCGGAACTTTCAGAGTTAGGGGAGACGTTATTGACGTTGTGCCGGGTTACGAGGATACTGAAGCAGTGCGGATTGAACTTTTGGGCGATGAAATTGAGACAATCAGCTATATTGATTTCAGAAGCGGACGCTTGCTACAAAAATTAGAATCCATAACGATTTTTCCGGCAAAACTTTTCGTTACATCGCAATCCCAGCTTGCTTCTGCAATTATTAAAATAAAAGATGAACTCTATCACCGTTTGAAAGAGCTGCGTGAATTGGGCAAAGAGCTTGAAGCACAACGTTTGGAGCAGCGCACTATGTATGATATTGAAATGATGAAGGAAGTCGGCTATTGCTCAGGAATTGAGAACTATTCAATGCACTTGGCTGGCAGGCAGTTTGGCGAGCGTCCGGCTTGTCTTTTCGATTTCTTTCCGGAAGATTACCTTTTAGTTATAGATGAAAGCCACGTTTCTGTTCCACAGGTAAGGGCAATGTATGCAGGGGACAGGTCGCGTAAATTTTCATTAGTTGAGCATGGTTTCCGCCTTCCATCTGCTCTTGAAAACCGCCCTTTGCGTTTTGAAGAATTTGAAACTTTAATCAATCAGGTGATTTACGTAAGTGCTACTCCTGCTAATTACGAGCTTGAGCAGTGCGGTGGCGTGTTCGTTGAGCAGGTAATCCGCCCAACCGGACTTATTGACCCGGAAGTCAGTGTGCGTCCTGTTGATAACCAGATTGATGATTTAATAAATGAAATACGAAAGCGAACTGAAAAGAAAGAAAGGGTGCTTGTTACAACACTGACCAAGCGAATGGCTGAAGATTTAGCCGATTATCTGCAAAACCTTCAAATAAAAGTTGCTTATATTCATTCTGACGTCGTAACGCTTGAACGTGTCGATATTATCCGCTCTTTGCGTGTGGGAGATTACGATGTTCTTGTTGGAGTAAACCTTTTACGTGAGGGATTGGATTTGCCGGAGGTGTCGCTTGTTGCAATTCTTGATGCCGACAAGGAGGGTTTTTTACGTAGTGAACGCTCGCTGCTTCAAATAGCTGGGAGGACTGCCCGTAATGTTGAAGGGCTTGTTATTCTTTACGCAAACAGAATAACAAATTCGATGAACAACTTTTTAAATGAGACGAACAGACGCCGAAAATTACAACAGGAATACAACATTGAGCATAATATTGACCCGAAAACTGTTTTCAAATCACTTGATGATATTTTGAGTTCCACCTCCGTTGCAGATATTTCTCAGCAAAAAATAAAGCGTCACGAAGAACAGGAGACGAAGAAGCTTAAGCGGGCTGCTGGTCCTATTACTAAATTCCTTACAAAGGAGCAGCGAGAAGAACTGATTGAGCAGATGTTTATTGATATGAAAGAAGCTGCGCGAAATCTTGATTTTGAACGAGCTGCCGAAATCCGCGACCAAATCCAGATAATGAAAGCAGCAGAATAGGTTTTTTGGGGCTGGGGATTAGCGGCTGGGGACTGGAAAGAAGAAAAAATGTAGAGACAAGGCATTCCTTCAAAAAAATGACATTCAGAAACTGATTGCTTCATCCTACAAAAATTTAAAAATTATATTTTTCCAATAATTTCAAAAAATTAACTTTTATTCTTTTTTATTCTTTCTAATAAATCAGAGTTACTGGGGGCACAATTTAGTCCTTTTTCCCAAGCATCTATTGCTTCCTGTTCTTTTCCCTGTTTTTTTAAAACATCGCCAATGTGCAACCAAACTTCAGGATTTGCATTATTGATTGCTTTTGATTTTTCCAAAAATTCCAAAGCTTTTTCATTATCACCCATTTGGAAATAAACCCAGCCATAAGTATCTAAATAATTTGCATTTAGAGAATCGCTATCAATAGCTATTTTTATCATTTCCAAAGCTCTTTCTAATTCTAAATTCCGTTCAGATAAAGAGTAGGCATAGTTATTATTTAATAATGGGTTTTCCGGTTCTAAAATTAATGCTTTCTCATAATAAAAATCGGATTCTTCATATTTTTTTAAAATATGATTGACTAATCCTAACTGAATAATAATTTCAACATTATTACTATCAATTTTTGTAGCTTTTAATAAACATTCTTTTGATTTTTCTAAACTATCCATTTCGTAATATATAATTCCAGAAAAATATGGATACAAAAGTTCTTCAGGATATTTAGAAGAATAACTTAATAAATGAGATAATAACTCTAATTGCTTATTGTTTACATAATAATATCTGTAAATCTCCTGATAAATTGCATGGTTATTTTCATTTAAGGATAGGTAATAGTTATAGTATTTTTCTGCTAATTTATTACTATCAATTGAAGAAGCAATAAAACCTAAATAAAAGTAATACGCTGGGATATAGTAAGTTTTGTTTTCAGCATATTCCAATATAGCTTCAATTATTTCATTCGAATTATCTTTTTTTGAAGAAATATTAAAAAAAATACTTTCAAAAAGTGAATCAAAAATTTCTTCAATTTCCCATTTTTCAAAATTTGTATCTAATTCATTTAATAGTTTTCTGAAATCATCAGATTGGGATTTTTTCAAGTAGAAACTTAATAAACTATTATAAATATCCAATTTATATTGGCTTAAAGTTCTTTTATTTTTTAGAATATTAGTTATTTCTATACTTCTTTCATCTTCATCTAATTTTGAATAAATTTCTAATAAACCTAAATATAAATATATATCATCACTTTTTTTAATTATTTCTAAATATATCTTTTCAGCTTTTTCCAAATCAAAATAAGAATAAAAAAGAGCAAGTTCAGTTAAATTCTGTATTGAAGGCATTATTTCAGCTTTCCACTCTAATGTATTCTTTATCCCGTCCATATTTAAAAGTTCAAAATAAATTCTATTTAAAAATGTAATAGCCGGCAGATAATTATTATCTAATTTCAATGCTTTGTCAATATATTCAAGAGAAGGAGTGAGTTTATCTAATTCCTTATAACTCTTCGCAATTGAGAGATATGTTACAGGAGTTTCTTTTAGTTTAGATGATTCTAAAAAATCTAATATTGCCATTGAATAATTATTTGTATTATAATTAGTTAATCCATTAATAAAATGATATTGTGCAATTACTTCATTCATTAAAGAATCCTTAACATAATACAATTTCGATGCGTCAAAATATTTAAAATCATTTTGTTTTGTAGAATCAACAGAACAAGCTGTAAGAATTAGCGATATTAATATTGTATAATTTATTTTTTTCAATTTTTGCTCAAATCTTAAATAATTTTCTTCTAAAATATAAATAAGTAACAACATAAACAAGGAGAAAATTGGTCTTAACTTTATTATTCATAAATAAAGAATAAACACTACTGTTCGTAATCAATGTTTTTTGCCATTCTCCAAACAAGTGATTCCTAATTCTTTACTAATGAAATCTTTGCTTTAAGATTTCATATCGATTAAAATAATTGAAATATGAAACCGGAAATTTCCAAATGGATGGAATTCAGAGAATAAAAAAAAATATTTGAAATAATTTTAAAATTTTTTGGAAAAAAAGAAACATTATATTAAATTTGAGTAATAGTGTTTTTCAAGCAGTAAAATTTTTTTTAATAAAAATAAGGGAGTAAAATGAAACGTAAACTACTCATAGCCAAGTTTTTTATTTTTGCTTATATTATTACTTTTTCATTTTTTAATCAATCTTGCTCTCAGTTCTTATCTGGTTCATTTAAAGATTTGCAAGAAGAAATGGGAGTTGTAATTCCAGATGAAAGTGATTATCCTGAAAATGATGGAGTGGTGCTTTTTGAAAGCAATGAAACTGAATTAGAATTTGACTCAAAATACGGACTTGTTTCACACCAAACATTCCATAATGTAAGAAAAATATTCAAGAATGTTGATGATTACGGAGAGGTATCCATTTACTTCGATGATGATGAAAAACTTGTGGAAATTGCCGCAAGGACTATTAAACCAGACGGGACAATAAGTGAAATCAAGCCGGAAGAGTTTTATACTATATTGCCAGACTATGCAAGTGGCGCTACAATAACTGGCTCAAAGCTTGTAAAGTTTAGTTTTCCCAATATTTCAAAAAATTGCATTTTGGAATATAAATACAAAAAAATAGTACATACAATTTTTTCCGGTGACTTTTGGCAAATCCAGAACTATGAGATGCCTACTTTAAAGAATCAATACTTATTGATGGTTCCGAAGATTCTTTCCTCAAACAGAGTATATGGTGGTTTAGAACTAAACTGGAATGCAAAACCTTACAATTATAATTTCGATGCAAAGCCGGTTCCAGTTATGACTGCCGGAGATAAGACCTACACTGAATGGGTGATTACTGATATTCCAGAGTTCAAACAGGAAGCTAAAATGCCGCCTATTCGTTCCTGTATCTCTCATGTCAGATTTATGCGTAATGACATAAAAGACTGGAATGAATTGTCTGAAATTTATAGTAGTTACTTTTTTCCCCAGTTAATTATTTCTGAAAAAGTGAAAGCTCTTTCTGAAGAGTTAACAAAAGGAAAAACAAGTGAAATGGAAAAATTGATTAGTATTCATAACTATGTTAGAAAAATCAGATATTTAGCTATTAATTTAGGTGTTGGCGGATATCGGCCACATACTCCAGACGAAATAATCGATAAAAGTTATGGTGATTGTAAAGATAAATCAATTTTGCTCATTGCACTTCTTAGTGCAGCAAATATAAAAGCAGAGCCAGTTCTCGTTTTAACAAGAGATGGTGGCGATGTTGACCCTAAATTCCCTTCTCCAACTTTTAATCACATGATTGTAAAAGTAGTTGTTGATAACAATAGCTTTTTTATTGACCCAACCTCCAGATTTACAAAAATTAAAGAATTACCCTGGAGCGATGAAGATGTTTTTGCTTTTATTATAAAACCAACCGGTCCAGCAAAAATTGAAAAAACTCCCAGTTCAAATAGTATCGACAATATTATGAATGTTGATGTTGTGCTTAATATCAATGATGATATGAAAGTTAATGTTGATTTTAAGGTTTCGTCTACTGGTGTTCAGGAAAATAATTCCAGATATGGTTTTTATGATAGGAAAGAAAAAGATATTCTCGATGTTGTAAAAAGTAATTTCGGTGGTGAATTGAAGGATATCACTATTGAAGATGTTAAATACTCAGACCCGGACAGCTTAAATATTCCTTTTGAATTTAATTTCAATTATACTACTTCTGAATTACTGCAAAAAATTGGAGAAGATTATATTATTGATTTAAGCGATTTTCTGTCCACTCCTAGTGCAAGATGGCTCTCTGAAAAGGAAAGAAAATTTGATATTTGGAATAGCTATCCTTACGAAGATTATTTTAATATAACTATTAATTATAATAATCAGAAACTGAAAGTAAAGTCATTACCTTCAAATATCACAATTCCTGATGAAGACTATAATTATAAAAGAATTAATTTCCAAAAAAGCGATAGCCAGCTTGAATGTAAACAATCATTTGCAAGCTATTCTACCTTAATAAGTAAGGAAAGATACGGAGATTTGAAAAAGTTTTTTGCAGATGTAAAAAATGCTGATAAAGAGAAAATCGTGTTTGAGGTAGTGAAGTAAAAAAATAGAATTTATGTCATCTGATGACTCAAAGTCATCAGATGACTTCTTCAATGTTTTAATTTCTTAGTGAACCTGATATAAACTGAATTTCCACTCTTCTGTTTTTTGCTCTTCCTTCTTCTGTGTTGTTCGAATCTACCGGAAAATCATTTCCGTATCCTTTTGAAGAAATTCTATCGTTTTGTATTCCCTTCATAAGGAGATAATTTTTAACAGCATCAGCTCTTTTTTGTGACAAAACTTTGTTGTAATCATTAGTTCCAATCGAATCAGTATAGCCGGAGATTTCAATTTTAAAATCAATATTTTCGTTAAGAATCTGAACTATTCTTTCCAGTTCGTTAAATGAAGTTTCTTTTAGTTCATATTTATCAAAATCGAAAAAAATGTTGTTGACGATGACTGGTTTATTGCTATCAATTAGTTCTCTAAATGAGTATAAAACTATATTTTTAATAAAAGTATCGGTATTCTCAATTTCTGTTAAATCAATATTGTTTGAAGTAGGATAGTAACCTTTTTTTGAAGCATAATAGCCATAAACAGCACCGGGTTTACAAAAAATGATATAAGAACCATCTTTGGGGTCGCTTTTAAGTATTCCTTCATTTTCGCCGGTATTCAGATTTTCCCAAATTAATTCAGCCGAAAGTGGTTTTCCAAGTTGGTCAGTTACTTTTCCTTTAATTGTAACAACTTTAGCTGGTTTCAACTCTTTGGTAAGAGAAACAGAATAAATGTCCCAACCTCCAATCCCGTCATTTCTGAATTGTGAAGCAAAAATAGCACTATCGCCAGAAAGCATAACTTTATAGCCCCAGTCATCTTTCGCAGTATTAATTTCTTTGCCAAGGTTAATAGGTTTGCTCCATTCCGTCCAAGATGAATCGTTTAATCGAATTGATTTGAAAACGTCTAAACGTCCTAAACCGGGATGCCCATCTGAAGAGAAATAAAGTGTTTTACCATCTGGATGCAAGTATGGAGAGCGTTCAGCATAAGGTGTATTTATTAGATCTCCTAAATTTACAGGTTCGCTCCAGCCATTTTCTGTTTTTAAACAAACATAAAAATCCATATTTCCCATTGCAGAGCCATTTTTAGGAGTGCTATACTGAACGAAATCTCCAACAGCACCGGGCCTGTCACTGGTGAAAATTAATGCTTTTCCGTCAGAACTCAGACAAGCACCTTCATCTGTATAAATTGTATTGACCGGGAAAGGTAAATGTTTAATAGCATCCCAGCCATTTTCTGTAGCTTCTATTGTATATATATCAAAATGTCCGAAAGTTCCTTCAAACGTCCCTGAAAGTAAAAGTGTCGTATTGTCCGGTGAAATATTATCTATCGTTTCATCATTAGCTCCATTAACGGCAGGACCAAGAATTTGTGCATTTTGCCATAATCCATTTTCCAGTTTTGAGAAGAAAACATCTGAACCTATATAGCTATTTGGTCGGTTTCTACCTGAAAAGAAAATATATTTTCCATCTGGAGTAGGGCAGGGGTCCCATTCTTCTCCGTTAGTATTTATTCCGCTTCCAATATCCCTAATTATTATTGTTTGTTCAGCTTTTTCAAGAATTTTAATTATTTCATCGATGTCTTTATTTTTCTCTTTAAAATACTTTTTATATTCTTGGAAAATAGCCACTGCAGAATCCCAGCTTTTATTTTTAATATATTTTTCAGCAAGTCGCTTAAGTGCAATATATGCATTTTGGGTATCCTTGTTGTCAATTATATATTGAATATAAATCCTTCTCATATCATCAGCAGGAGATTGGATTAGCATATACTCTTCGTATAAATTTAACTGCCTTTTAAAATATTCGTCATAGTTTTTGAAGAACTGGTGGTAATGTTTAAATATTTCGTAAGAGACAGCAGCCCGTCCTGAAATAAAATGACGGTTTGCGAGTTCCTGCGCTACTCTTAAGCTGCTATCGCTCGGAGCATATTTCATTATATAATCATCCCACTGGTTTATTGTTTCTTTTGTTAATGGAACTTTTAGAATTGATTGTGCAGAAAGCTCTTTGTTTGAAATTTGCAAAGAAATACAGAGTAAAATTCACAATAACTTTCTGAATGAAAAGATTTTTAGAGTTTTTTTCATAAAAATAATATTTTATTTATATTTCTTTTTAATAACGAATAAAATCAAAAGTTATTAAATTTTAAAATATTATCAGTAGATTTATTAAAAAGCAGGAAATATTTTTGGAGAGAAAGTATGATTTTGAGAGTAAACAGATGAACTCCACCTTGTAGGTGGAGTTCATCTGAAAAAAATTTTATTCACAGCCGCCAGTGCAAGGCAGCGGTTGATTTGTTTCACAATCATAATAAGTAGTTGTTGAATTGCAATCTGTTAGTTGATTTTTGTATGAACCTAAAATTACTGGATTCCACTGACCGCTTATAGTATCATAATATAACTGAACAGTATATACAGTTTCACAGCATTTTTCACCACACTCTTTTGGTACTACTTTATTTATATATTTTTCTTGATTTTTTTCATAGATAGCAGTGTTACCAACGAAACCCTCATCGCAGCACTCAATTGACATAGTTGCATCAAGATGAACAATACATTTTAAAGGGACTGTGCATTTTGTTTTGTAAAGAACATGTATATTAGTTGGTGTCGTTGAATTTGCATTATCTTTAACTTCACTTATTAGAAATATATCTTTTAAAGCGTCATCTGAAAGTTCACCTGGAAAATTATTAACAAGTGAACTCCAATCAAAAGTTAGCTCAATTTCACCTGAACTATTAGTTCTTTGGTAATAAATTACAGAACCTAAATTTGGATATTGTGTTCCAAGTGAAGCAAAATCAAATGTTATAGGATTTCCCCAATCTTCATCACATGGATTTTCTGGCGGGGCTGAAAATAGATTATAAGAAATAAAAAATATACTAATTAAAGTTATTATAACCAATTTTTTCTTTAATATATTTAACATAACTCACCTTTTTACTTTTTAATAAACATTAAATTTTTTATAGAATTATTTTGGAAATATAATTTTAAGTAATATGTACCTTGGGAAAGAGAAGACACATCAATTTGAGAAATTGCTGTATTTTGAGAAAACACTAATTTACCCATCATATCATATATTTCTACTTTTTTATAATTTTCAACTGAAATATTGAGTTCTGAACTTGCCGGGTTTGGGTAAATGATTAAACTTTCATTGTTTTCCTGAAAGTTCTGGACTGAACGAAAACTTGGATTTACTTTTAAAAGACCTCTTACAAAAGAAATCCAAATTGTTCCATCGCTTGTTTTTACCATTCTTCTATATTCCGGAGTTCCGGTATTAGTTTCATTTACAGTTTCTTCTAAATAAGTGTATGCTTTGTCATAATCATAATTATATACACAAATAAATTCTGAATTTTCAATAATATCTTTCCAACTGATTCTATCCACATTATAGCTATCATCAAAAGTGTACATATAATTCTTTCCAAAAGCCCAGTATTTTCCAAAATCTGTTTTTACTATACCAAGTATTGGTGGATAATTCCCTCTTGATGTTTTTTCAAAACCATTTTTCTCATTGAATAGATACCAGCTTTGATTCTCATATAAACTTAAACCAGAGCTTGAATATGATGGTGGATTATCTAAACCATTTAAATAATACTCTTTTTCATCAAAGCAGAACCAAATCTTATTGTCATTTTCAACATAAATCTGACTAACAGCTTTATTGTAAAAAACGCTGTCTGGTGAAACTAATAATACTTTTTCTATAGTTAAATCTGGTTTGATTATATATAAATTCTTATCTTGAACAGCAGTATCATCAGTTGTTAGGTTTTTTGCTAAAAATATAGATCCATTTGGGGAACTTTGCATTTCATTTGAAGTAATAAAAGCAACAGAGTTATTTACATTATATATTTCATTAAAGGATTGGCCATCAAATTTAAAAATTTCAGATTTCATAAATCTTGGAGTATTAATATGAGCACTTGTTGCTACCCAAACATTATCATCATTGTCAATACACATAAGACGATATTTTCTAATGCTTTCTAAACTGTCTTTAATTTTAAATTCATTCCATTCATTATTAGAGTAATGATAAATAGAACCCATTCCATTAATCCATAAATCATTATTTGAATCAAATACTATTTTGGAATAGCCATCTATAGTTAATATACAGTTTCCGGTATCAGTTTTTATAACATTATTTAGCTCTTTCCACTCAATACCATTATACAAATACACAACTGCATCATAAAAACCAACAGGGCCTAAAACTGCCACCATATTATCTTTTGTTGAAATGCTGTAAATTCGGCTTATACTTCTAAAAGCATTATCAGAAATACGCAAATCATAAGAATATGCAAAAGAAGTTAAAAGCAGAAAAACCACAATTAATTTATATTTCATTTTTTCACCTTTATATTTTATGGACAAGAAGCATTGCATGGTTTAGGCAAACCTGTTTTACAATCGTAATATGTCTGAGAATTGTCGCAATCAGATATAGTATTGTTAGTAGTTCCATTAAAAATAACATCATATTCGTGAGTAATATCATTATACATGCAAGTATAGCTATAAATTTTTTCACAGCATTTAAAACCACAATTTAAAGGGTGAGTTACTTCAAAGTATTTTATACCGTTAATTTCATATATTCCCGGGTCGCCTTCAAAACCAGCGTCGCAACAGACTACATCCTGATTTTCATCTACTTTCAATTTACAGGATAAATCAACTTTACAATCACTCTTATAATTAAAAGCAATTTCTTTAACTCCATCGCTATTTAAGAATCCTTCCTCTCTGCACATAATAAAAGTCAACAATTCTTTCACAGTGTTATCACTAAAATCCGATGGATTAGATAAAGTACTCCAATCCACTATTATTGAGCGTTTACTACCGTCATCTTGGTAATAATATTTAACTGAACCCCAAAATCTATAAGGCCAAGGTTCAAGAACTGCACCATTGCCATAGTTTGCATATGTCCATTCACCAGCATTAAAACCTGGTGGGCAATCAAAACTTGGCGTCTGCGAATAAGTAATACCTGTTTGCAGACACAGCACAATAGCAATTAAGACTAATCTTAAAGGTGTTTTTAACATATAACCTCCGATAAAGTTTAAAAATTAATTAATGTAATAAATGCATCAATGATGCTATTTTTGTGTATATTATTAGTTTTTTACTTTTCTCTTTAGTTTTTCGCCGCATTAATTAATTATCTATATTGTTAAAAGTAATATAACAAATTTAAATATAAAAACCAAATATTTTTTTCCCTTTTTTCAATTATGAATAAAAATTAATTTGTTGTTCATTTTTCCCCTACAATCAGAAGCTCCTTCTGACTTTATTAATTTGCAGTCAGAAAGAACTTCTGACTGTAGGAGTACTTTATTTTAGAATTTCCCTAAAGTCAGAATTTTTTTCTGAATTTATTAATTTGCAGTCAGAAAGAACTTCTGACTGTAGGAGAAAAATCACCAATCAACAAACTACCAAATCGCCGAATCAACAAAATAAATACACTATTTGCCATTAGTAAAACGTTATATTATTTTTTAATATAATGAAATGAATAAATAATGAGGATAAAATGTTAAAAAAAATTACCCCTTTTCTTTTAATCATAGTTTTGCTTTCGGGTTGTTCAGTTTCTGAAAAAGATTTTTTAGAATATGTATCTAAAAATGAAAAAGATAAAGTCCAAAATGCTTTGGAAAAAGGAGCAAATCCAAATGCAAAGCTTGATGACGGTACTTCTGCTCTAATGCTTGCACTTCAATCCGGCTATAATGAAATAGCAAAGATGCTTATTGAGAACAAAGCAGATGTAAATATCAAAAAAAGCAATGGCGAAACTCCGCTCCATCTTGCTGCTCAATATGCTGATAGCTCTGTTGTCAAAATGCTTTTAGATAAGAAAGTAGATATTAATTTAAGGAATCAGGAAGGACTTTCTGCATTCGATATAGCGGTAGTAAATGGACGTCTTCCGATTCTTGATGTATTTATAAAAGCAGGTGTTGACATTAACGCCCGAACGGTTGAGGATATGACCCCCTTTATGCTTTCACTTACCCGTGAAAAAGATTCTACAGCCCAATATCTGATTTCTCACGGCCCCGACTTAAATATAGTCAGCAATATGGGATTAACTCCGTTAATGTATGCCTGTTTCCGCGGACATATAAATATAGCAAAGCAGTTGATTGAGAAAGGTGCATCGGTTAATCAAAAGAGTGAAACAAACGCTACTGCTTTTCTTCTTGCTGCTGCCAGCGGAAACCTTGAATTAGTTAAAATGTTAATGCAGTATAGTCCAGATATAAATGCTAAAGATAATGACGGAGCTACTCCGCTTATAATTGCATGTGAGTTTGGCGGAGCAGATATTGCACGTTTTCTCATTGAAAATGGTGCTGTTGTGAATCAACAATCTGCTGATGGCTTTACACCGCTTATGATTGCTGCCCAAAGCAAAAGCAAAGAATTATTTAATCTGCTTTTGGAAAAGGGAGCAGAAGTAAATGTAAAAACTCAAAGTGGTTTAACTGCATTAATGCTTGCTTCTGCTACAAACAATGAGGATTTTGTTCGTGTTCTGCTTAAAAAAGGTGCTAATATTAACGATATAAGCGAAGAAGGGAAAACTGCATTAAAATTAGCAGAAGAGACAAAAAATCAACAACTTATAACTTTATTAAAAAATGCTGGTGCCAAATAAATGAAATCATATTCACGGCTCCTAAAGTATAGTTCTATTCTGTTTATACTTTTGTCTATTAATTTATTTTCTCAGGATTATTACGAAAAAATAAACAGAGCATTCGAAATCTGGGGTGCTTTTTTCCGTGAAATTGCTTTGAATTATGTGGTAGAAATAGAACCAGAAGACCTCGCAGAAACTAGTATTTACGGAATGCTTTCGCTGCTTGACCCTTATACTGTTTATTTCGATAGCACTGAATCTGAAGATATTGAAGTTGTTGCTACTGGTATTTATACCGGCTTTGGTGTAAGCGTTTTTGTCCTTGACGGAATGCTTACTGTTTCAGAAATATATGAGGGATTTTCTGCTGAAAAAAATGGCGTCAGAATTGGTGATATTAT
>CAZCHH010000069.1:0-16319 GCA_964498585.1 uncultured Hyphomicrobiales bacterium | reverse complement strand
AAGCGTAAGCAAGAAGCCAGAAAAGCAATATTAAAAATAAAAACAATAGCAGGAAGATTATTACGGGATTTGAACAGGAAATTACCGACAGATGTAAAGAATCAACAGCAGTCACAATTAGCAATAATGCAAAAAGTATTAGAGCAGCAAAGAACGAGCAAGAATAAGATTTACAGTTTGCATGAGCCGGAAGTAAGTTGTATAGCAAAGGGTAAGGAGCATAAGAAATATGAATTTGGGAGCAAAGCGTCAGTCCTGATAACAAAGAAATCTGGAGTAGTAGTAGCAGCGAAGAATTTTAAAGGCAATCCTTATGATGGCAATACATTAGAGTCGACGTTAGAGCAATCAGAACGTTTGCGTGGAATAAAAGCAGATAAAGCATTAGTAGATGAGGGTTATCGCGGAAAATCAGAAATCAATGGAACGGAAATATTACGAGTGCATCAAGCAAATAAAATAAAGTATAGTAAATACAAATGGAAGAATTGGTTTAAACGCAGGTCATCAGTAGAAGCAGTCATAGGTCATTTGAAGAACAATCATAGATTATGTAGGAACTATCTCAAAGGGACACAAGGAGATAGTATGAATTTATTGTTATCAGCAGCAGGATATAACTTCCGGAAGCTATTAATCAAGATAGCTTTATTTTTTGTCCGAATAAACTTAGGATTTTTATTAACAAAAAACATAAAAACGCCGAAAAAAGTGCAAAAATTTTTCGATGTTTATCATAGAGCAGCTTAAAAAAATCGTTTAATGACTTTTTCAGATTTGACTAGTTAAATAAAGCACTTGCTTTATCTTGGGGTTCGGAATGACAGAAAAATATTAATATAAAATACATTTATATGTATTATTTCAAATAGGAAATGATATAATAAAAAAGCCCCACGAAAAGTGAGGCAATATTTTTTTATTGATAACACTTATTTTTGGGTTTCTAATGTAATCTTAGTACCATCGGTAAAGCCAATAGTTTCAGGTACCCAAAAAGCAATTAATTCTTTGATATTTCTCAGAGCCACATCATATTGATTTGATTTATCGTGGGGCCAAAGTTCTTGCTGAGTTACTTTATCACCGGCTTTAAATGAAATTTTTTCATAAACAATTGGACGCACTTTAATCAGTTGGTTCATAGTATTAACTATTCTGATTTCGCCTTTTATATAATTTATTTCTTTATTAGAAATATTAATCATATTGAATCGAACCCCATCAGCTTGAAGTGTATCGTTATCAATCTTTAATTTTTCAGCAAACTCAACGTTCAGTGAGTTTTTTAATTCTAAACGGGCAATACTTTGAGAAAGAGCATTAACACTTGAATTTCTAAAAAATACTTTTTGTTCTTCTATAATTTGAGCCAGTGATTTGTTATATAAAGAATCTGGAGTATCAATTAAACGGGCGATGCCATTTGTAAGCAAATCAATTTGTTCTTTGCTAACCGCTTTATCATTTTGAATTTTTTCAACGATTGTAGAAATATTTTCTTTTGTTAATACTTCATTCAACACTTTTGACTGGCTTTGCTGGGAACAAGCTGATGTAAAAATGTAAGCCATTAATCCAATAAAGAATAAACTTGTTTTAGTTATTTTAATCATAAATCACCTAATTAAATAATTAAATTTTTGTTAATATATTTTTTACAAAATTACTAATTAATTATAAATAAATCATTTTTATTTTAAATGCTCTTTTAATATCCCTAACCTTAATCCATAAATACTAACAAAGCAGAAATCTCTTTGAAAATGAGACAAACATTCCTCTAAAATAATACTTCCGGCTGTAATAATATCTGCTCTCATCGGCTCGATACCATAATTTTCTATGATTTCCTGAACTGAAAGATTTAAAAATATGTTTGTTATCTTTTCAATTCTATTTATTTTTAGTTTATGTTGGTTTATTATACTTGATTGATAATCTTTAATCCTTAAGTCAACAGCAGCAAGAGTAGTTGGAGTGCCTGCAACAGAATATAGAATTGAATCATTATCAATTTTGGGTATTGCTGATAATGTTTTTCTAATAAAATGACGCATATCATCAATTTCAGTATCTTTAGGTGGGTGTTTAGGAAAAAATTTATCAGTTAGCTTGACTGCACCTATTTTTATGCTTTTCTTGAAATCAATTTTACTATTTTTACCAAAAATAATTTCTGTGCTTCCACCACCAATATCAACAACGACAGATGGTTTTTCACTTTCTACTGTTCCAATAAAAGTTAGTTCAGCTTCTTTGTCTCCGGAAATGATTTTTATTTCTGTTCCTAATGTTTCAGCTAAAATTTTTGCTACTTCTTTTCCATTTTTGGCATCACGTATAGCAGATGTTGCATTTGCATATATTTGCGTAACCTGTTCTTCTTTGCAAATGTTTTTATATTTTTCTAAAACTGCTTTAGCCCTTTCTATAGCTATATTATTTATTTCATTGGTTTTCCATACATTTTCACCGAGCCGGGCAATAGAATGTTCATCTCTTATTATTTTTAAGTTTTTTCCTTCTTTTTCGGCAATTAACATCAAAACGGTATTTGAACCTATGTCTAATCCTGCAAAACGTTCTTTATTCATAATTTGAAATTTGATAAATTAAAATCTAAAATTTATTAATTATACTATCAGCAAAAATAGTAAATTAAACTGAAAAAATAGTATTTATGATAAATTCACTTATGTTTTAAATGGAAATTATAATAAATTTTCCCTTCTTCATAGCTATTAACATCATTCCTTTTTTCTATAAATTTACGAAATTTAAAAAACTAAACTATCTAAACCCTTCTAAACCTTCTAAACTTACTGTAATCCTTACTCATATCAAGTATTTGCTTGATGTTTTGTATTTCTTTACTTTTTTCTTTCTTTGCCAAATTTATCAGCTAAAACGATAGCAGAATAGACCTGCTCTGAAGTAACATTTAATAAATCATTAAAAATACACTCATCTTCACGACAAGAGCGTCTGGCTACTTTCATAAGTGTTTCTTTTGATGTGTCAGTTACTCCGATTTCTTTCATTGTGGTTGGCAATCCAACTTTTTCGCAGAAAGAATATAACTCTTCAACAATATACTGTGGCTTGTCTGTAAGAAAAAGTGAAGCAAGCATACCGAAAGCAACTTTTTCGCCGTGATAATATGCTGATGTTTCTGGAAGCACGCAAAAACCATTATGAATAGCATGAGAGCCAGCTAATCCACCACTTTCAAAACCGATTCCACTCATTAAAGTATTTGCTTCAACAACATTCTCAAAAGCTGGTGTTGCTACTTTTGCTTCATTGGATAGTTTAGCAGGGTAGCCATACTCAAGAATAGTGCTATAGCAAAGTTCAGCAATCGAATAGGCGGTTAAAGTGCCAAGATGTCCTTCAACATTATTCCGATGATTTTTCTTGCAAGCTTGTGCTTCGACCCAAGTTGAAAGAGCATCACCCATTCCAGAAACAAGAAAGCGTTCAGGAGCTTGCACTATAATTTCTGTGTCAATTAAAATTAAATCTGGATTTCGCTTAAATGTTAAAATATCCTGAACTTCTCCCTTTTCGTTATAAACAACTGAAACGGAAGCTGTCGGAGCATCTGTTGAAGCGATACTCGGAACTATTACTAATTGAAGCGACAGGTTATTTGCGATTACACGCGAGGTATCAAGAGTTTTTCCTCCGCCAAATCCAATTATAAAGTCATTTTTATTATTGCTTGCTATCTCTATTAAACGATTAATTTCGTTATAAGAACATTGTCCATTGAACTTTTCAAAATGATAATCATTATAACTATTAGAATTTTCTGTGATTTTTGGAATTAAATTATTAAACATAGAAGGAGAGCAGATTACCAGTGGTTTTTTGCCGAAATCTGCAGTAAATTCTGCAAGTTGGTTTATTGCCCCAGCACCTTGCAGATATTTTGACGGGAAAATGCTTGATTTAATCATAATTTTTTTATTTATTATGTTTTTTATATTTAGAATTTTATTTTTTTTTCATAGAAGTAACAAAGAAATTTATTAAGTACACAACAATCCTAATGATACAATAGCTGCGGTTTCAGTCCTCAATCTTTTGTCTCCGAGAGAAAACAGAACGGAGTTCTTTATACTTTTTAATAAATCTAATTCTTCATCAGTAAAACCGCCTTCAGGACCAATCACAATAATAAATGATTCAGGTTTTTTGCCTTTTCCTAGCTGCTTCCCGCTAATATCAGCAATAAAGATTTTTTTAAACTGAGAAAATTGTTCTGCTAAATCACTAATTTTAATTGGATGATGAATAACTGGCAGCATTGCTCTTTGAGATTGAGATATTGCTGCAATAGCTTTTGCAGTCAGTCGCTCAATTTTAATAGTGTCCTTCTGAGTGTTTTGAGTTATCAATGGGAAAAAATCCGTTATTCCGAGTTCGACAGCTTTTTCAAAAGCAAATTCAAATCTATCTCTTGAATCAATAATACCTAAAGCAAGAGCAAATCTATTTGGAAAACAATCAAAATTTTCTATTTTATCAATAATTTTAAAAACATAGCTCTGTTTGTCTTCATTCATCAAAGTAGTTTTAACAAGCAATCCCTGCCCGTTTGTTATGAGCAAAGAATCTCCTAAGCGAATGCGTAACGCTTTCAGATGATTTGTAAAAGTATGTTCAATGTTAATGTAATTATTATTATTATTGAACGAAGGATAATAAATACAATCCATTATTTTAAATACATTATTTTATAAATACTCTGCTTTTCATTAGTAATAATTTTCAGAAAATAAATACCTTCAGAAATGCTAAATGGTTGCCAATTATAAGAATAAGTGCCTTGACTTAATTTTTCTGATGTAAAAGTATGAAGTGTTTCACCGAATACATTGACAATACTGATATTTACGTAAGACTGATTAAACAAGTTAAAACTGACTAACAAATTGTCTTTAAATGGATTAGGGAAAATATTCAAAACAAAAATATCATTTGTAAAATTTTCATCAAAAACATCTGAACCTCCTTCTGTTTTAAAAGACCAGGTTTGGCTCCAAAGACCGCTTCCGACATCGTTTTTTCCTCTTACCCGCCAGTAATATATAGTTCCTTTATCAAGAGCTGAGCCAGTGTTTGAATATTCAGTTATAGTTAAACTATCAGCATCAATTTTACATTTAGTAAAACTGAGATTATCAGCTACCTGTAACTGATAGTAAATTGAATTTTGAGATTCATTCCATTCGAAATTAATTATAGTAGATGCTTCCTGCATTTCGTTAGTTGGATAAACAAGAGAAAGCATTTTAGGAATTAAAATTGTAGTAAAAGACCAGATTTCAGACCACTCGCTCTCCCCTGCTAAATTAGAAGCTTTTAAACGCCAGTAATAAGTAGTAGAACCATCTAAACTTTTTAGTAATTTAAAAACATTTGAATTGATATCAGTATTTTCATAAATTATTGTGTTGAAATCCTCATATTCACTTATTTGTAAACAATAGTAATCGGCAAAATCTACATCAGACCAATTAAAATAGGGACGTATTATAACATCTGTTTCGTTATTTGCAGGAGATTCCAAAACAGGTGTTGCTGGCAAGCTAATTGTTTTAAACTTATAGATTTCAGAAGCATTCCCTTTAAAATCAATATTTATTGGTATAACTCGCCAGAAATATTCTGTGTTTATATCCAAATCATCTTCAAAAATATAGAATGTATCTTTTAAACTCTCAATAACTTTAAAAGGATTACTAAATAGTGTGTCAAAAGAAAGCTCAAGAGTATAGAATGTTTTATTCATATATTTAGTAGGATAAGAGACAGTTGACCAAACAAATTTAGGTTGAAAATTTACATTTACTTCATTATTTGCAGGCAGAATAAGATTTGGACTTGATGGATTGGGCGTTCCGGTAAAAAACTCCCAAACAGATGACCAGCGGCTTGAATCATTTTGACTGAAAGCACGAACCCGCCAAAAATACTGAGTCTGGTCCTTTAATTTTGCTAAATAATAGGCATTTTCTTCTATTGTTTCATTTATATTCAACGTTGAAAAATCCTGATTGATACTAATTTGTACTTGATATCTAATAGCTGCTTCAACTTTCGTCCACTTGAAAACTGGGTAATCAATACCGATTCTGTTGTAAAAATTCTTTGGCTGAACAAGTGCAGGAGTAGAAAGAATTCTCATTTCAGGTTGCTGCAAATAAGGAATAAAATAGTGAGCGTTTGTTTTAATATTTGAGTGAGTTATGCTTTTTCCATTTGGATAGGATAGGACTATGCTATCAATTATTTCATTATTACCCAAACCAAAATGCAACTCATTAGAATTTTGAGTAGCACGACTTCCGGCAGCACTACTGCTTAATTCTCTGAAAAATAATCTATCTCCAATATAAGCAGTAATTTTCGTTCCATAAGCATCTAAATTAACATTATCTTCAGGATTGCCCTGAATTCTAAAAGCTGCCCAGTTGCCTTTTCTTTCCATATCGTTACGTAATACGTTGTTATTAATAATCATATCCAAATCGCCATCGTTATCGATATCCAAATAAACAGCAGTCCAGGGATTTTGAATAACAGAATTAACTTCCCATGTAACATCCTGTAATTTGAAATCGGGCGGACCTTGATTAATATATAAGGAGCCGATTCCGCCCGCATATTTTCCGTGCCAAAGGTCGAGATATCCATCTAAATCCAAATCTAGCCATAAGGCGCCTGCATTACCTTCGTGAAAACGCAATCCCATTTCATTGCCTAATTCTGTAAAATGAAAATCAGGTGGTCCGTCATTTCTGAAAATAAGCGATGGATTTGAATAGCGACCTCGTTCGTCAAGATGGGCAAGATTACCAACGCATAAATCTATATAGCCGTCGTTATTAAAATCGCCCCAATGACAGCCCATTCCATGACCGAAATATTGTGGTAGTGCGGTTTCAAGACCAATCACTCCAGTTTGACGGGCAACATCATTAAAAAATCCATTTTTATCATTTTTATAAAGTAAATCCGGTGCTAAACGATATGTAGCAACGAAAATATCGGCAGAGTTGTCTTTGTTGAAATCTACTGCAGTTGCTCCGTATAAATCGTAATATGGCGACGGCTCTGCTGCTGAAATGCCTGCTTCATCAGTTGCATTCATAAACGTTCCATTTCCCATATTAACCCATAATTGATTTGGGTAATAAGTTTCCTGTCCGCTTTCTTCTTTTCTTCGGTTAGCAATGAAAAGGTCTAAAGTTCCGTCATTATCGCTATCGAACCATACTGGAGTTTCAGTTGGATAATTATTTGTAATTTCTGTAGTTGAAGTAATATCATTAAAAACACCGTTTCCCTGATTAGCATAGATTTTATCATTATTCCAGCCACGAACAACAAAAGCATCAAGAAAGCCATTATTATCAATATCAGCCCAGGAATAGCTACCACTTAAAATTCCGAATTGACTGCTTTTTTCAGTAAAAGTGCCATCCTGATTGTTTTCATAAAACTTTCCATTGCAGGAAATATCGTCCCAGCCGTCATTATTCCAATCAACTATTGCAGGATTGCCAGAAATTGAAATGTTTGTTTCAGAATTTATATTTACAAGTGTTGGTGGTGGCGCTGCCTGGTATCCATCGCCATCTAAATATTGATATTCAATGAAAAGACGGACAAGGAAATCGCCGTCTGGATATTCATAAATTGTCCCTTTAATATTATAAAAATTTGCATTTGGAGTAAAAGGGTCGGTGAGCCAGGATGTTTTACCGCTTGCTTTGTCTGTAGTTCTGCCGTCACTGTCGTAAGTAAACCAAGGTCCGTCTTGTTTTATTCGGTGCTGAATTGCAATAGATTCATAACCGTTTAATCTTAAATTATAACTTGAAATATCAAATTCTTTCCAGCCCGAAATTCCATCGTAATTGAAAATAATCGGAGGAATTAGGGAATTGAATTTCCAGACATAGAGTGTTGGATTCAGATTACCTGCAGCAGGGTCGCCACACACCCAAATCGTATCTAATCCGGGAGTTTCTCCGGAAAGATAAATGCTTATTGTTTTTATGAAACAGGGAGCATTTATTTTGAAAGCAACTGATTCATCCCAGAAATATCTTTTCGCTATGAAGCAATTGCCAGCCGGCTCTCCGTTATCTCGCTTTATTTCAATAATTTCTGAAAAACAATCAACTGAAAAAAGAAATAAAAAGAAAAAAAGTATATATTTTTTCATAATTCACCTGTATATTTCCTTATTTAATTCACAATATCTCATTTTTCAATTTAACTAAATTTTATAAATAAAAAAAGCCATACGAACAACGAGCTATTCGTATGGCTAATAAAAGAAAAAACTTTAAATTATTTGGTTAAGCATAGAATTTTAGTAGCAGTTTTGCCTTCTACTGTCAAGGTATAGTAATAAACACCTGAAGTTAAATTTGAAGTATTAACATTAACTCCGTGAGTGCCAGTTCCTAAGAAACCTTCCAGAAGCAACATAACTCTTTCGCCTAGTGAATTGAAGAGTTCAAGTTTGGATACTGCCGGCTTATCTAAACTGAAACTAATTTCAGCATTGCTGGTTACTGGGTTTGGATAAACATCGTATAATGCGAAGTTTTTAACAGGGCTTTCATTTTCAATACCAACAAGATTTTTCACATTTGAAAACATAAGAAATTGATTAACATCATCAACAAGCATTTGCTTTAAAAATTGTGGGTAATTATATCTTACATAAGTATTTACATAATTTTCAGAAGATATGAGAGAAATAAAAGGAACATCATTAATGCTTGGGACAACTTCAGGAATATATGTTATTTTATTATACAAATCATCGTCAGTAATATTTTTTGGTTCTGACCAGGAGCCGCCATCAACTCTTCTGTATGACATATAAACATCAGTTGTATAGATAGAAGTAATATTAACACCATTAATTAATTGAAAATTTACATCAATCAACCTGTCAGTATTCCAATCAACCCACTTGGCAATAATATATTCTCCATCAGCAGTTTTGCTTAACTGTATTTCATTACCTTTGTAATTTTCTGATAATGAATCCATATAAACAGCACTTTCTGGGTCTGGATTATGGTTGTAAATTACTAATGGTGAATAACTAAAACCTTCTTCATTAAACCAACCGTAATCAGCAACTTTTCTTACACCCCAGGCACCGTTTTTCTTGTAAATTTCAATAAAATGTTGAGCAATAATAACATCTCTGCTTGAATTTAAAATTCTTGCCTTGCAAACATAACTGAATTCGTCTTCACCAGTAACAACAAAACCATCTTCTTCATAAGGAATAAGAACACCAAAGGCACCTGCTTCAGTTTCGTTTACATAGTAATTATTTAGAACTGAAACAGGCAATTTTTCAAAATTTAACCAAGTCAATCCATTATCAGTTGAACGTGAAATTCCTAGTGTTCTATTATCTGGGTCATCAGCAAAATGATTATTTACAGCAGCATAAAGAATTCCATCGTCGTCAACATCCATATACATCCTATTATTATATGTTAATTGTAATGATTCAGATGGTTTAAAATTGGTAAGTTTCCAACTAAAAGGAATACTATCAACTGTATTTTCTGTTAAAAAATCAAAGCTACCAAAACCATAATTGCCATATTGATAAATTTCACTTGATGGTTGAAGCATTGAGTAACGATAAACCATTTGGCTATTTAGTGAAGAAAATGTAGTTAATTTGCTATTACCCCATCGTTGTTCCAATGTAGGTTTTTTATCATCAACCCAACTTTGAATTCCATCGTAAGTATATAAATAAAAACAACCTTTAAATTTGTAATCATCACTACCGGGGAAATATCTTGATACAATATAATGACTTAATCCATTAAAATCAGTAGTATTATTACCTGGATTAACTGTAGCTAATGATGGATTTGTGTATACATCATTTGAGTTAAAAAGTATGTGTTTTCTATTCCAATTATCACCATAATCATTAGAATATAGCAAATACAATGAGTCAGACATTTTATCTGAATCTGAAGGTCTATATCTATAACTTACAACAACAATCAAAGAATTTGAAATAGGGTCATATACAAAAGGAGTAGCATCATAATATAAAGTAAATATAGCATCATTGACATAGCCAATTTGCTTATAAGGAATACTTTGTATAAAATCACCAGATTTATAAATATTGATAGGTTCAATATTTTTTAAAATAAATGTAGATGGTGCCGAATTCAGCATCTTTTTATTGCTTATGTCAATTAGCTGTTTATCCGTCTGTGAAATTAAGCTAATAGGTAGTATTGCAATCACTAACAATATTGCAAAAAAGTTTTTCATAATTTATCTCCAATATAATTTATAATAATTAAACTAATTTACTATTTAACGTTTTACAAACTTCAAAGTTACTATTTTAGCTTATTAAATTCAAATTTTTTTTTTGAAAATGTGAAAATATCTCAATTATTATTGAATAGTAGTTCTTTCATCAAACGCTTGATTATTTAAAAACAATTACTATTTCCCCGTTATAATATACTTCATTTTAGTAAATTGTTTCAAACTATTCGAAAATATTTTTAATTTATTATTTTTTTTTAAAATAAAAATTCGTAGATTATAAAATTAATTATTAAAGAGTTTGTTATGAAATTTTTAATTGCTTTTGTTTTTATAATATTTTTATTTTCATTCAATTCAAATAATCAGGAAGCGACCAGTAACCTGAAAATAGAAGTTTTAGGATTTCCAAATAATAAAGGAAAAGCAAGAATTTCTGTTTTTTCAAAAGAAAATAAAAAATCTTTTCCAGATAAATACACCAAAGCAACATATAAATATATTCTTCCAATCAAAGACAACAAGGTAATTCATACTATTGAAAATATTCCTTACGGAGAGTATGCAGTAGTTGTCCATCACGACTCAAACGAGGATAATGAAATAAATACAAACTGGCTTGGTATTCCGAAAGAGAGCTTTGGTGCTTCTAATGATGCTAAAGGGAGCTTCGGCCCGCCTGATTACGAAGATGCAAAATTTCAAATAAATAAAAGTCAATTAACTATAAAAATAAATATGAATAAATAATACAAGGTGATTATGAAAAAAAAGAAAGTAATAATAGTTGGAGCTGGGCCGGGCGGATTAACTGCTGGAATGTTGCTTTCGCAAAAGGGCTTTGATGTTCAAATCTACGAAAAAAGGAACATTGTTGGTGGAAGAAATGGCTTTTTTCAAGTTGGTGATTATAAATTTGATATAGGTCCCACATTCTTTTTAATGAAAGATGTTTTAGAAAGAACTTTTAAACAATGCGACAGGTGCTTAAATGATTACGTTAAAGTTATTGAATTAGAACCGATGTATAAATTGATTTTTAAAGATAAAACTTTTGTTCCATCAACGGATTTTAAAAAAATTTCTGATGAAATCGAAAGAGTATTTCCCGGTTCTTCTGATGGTTACAGAAAATATATTGAAAGAGAACAAAAGAAATATGAAAAACTGATTCCATGCCTTGAAGTGCCTTATGGAAAACTTACTGATTATCTTTCTCTGCGTTTAATAAAAGCATTACCTTATCTTGATATTAATAATAGCTTGTTCGACGTGCTTGGAAAATATTTTGATAATGATGCATTAAAAATATGCTTTACTTTTCAGGCAAAATATATTGGTATGTCGCCTTGGGATGCGCCCGGGCTGTTTAGTATTTTATCATATATTGAGCATGGTGGCGGTGTATTTCATATTGAAGGTGGATTACATCAGCTTTCTCAAGCTATGGCAAAAGTTGTTAATGAAAATGGTGCTTCTATTCATTTGAACTCTCCTGTTAAAGAGTTAATTATTGAATCCGGAACAGCTATTGGCGTGAAATTAGAAAACGGAGAAGAAATAAAAGGAGACTATGTTATTATTAACTCTGATTTTGCCAATGCAATGACAAAGTTGGTTGATAAAAAATACAGGAATAAATATACCGATAAAAAACTTAATAAAATGATGTATTCCTGTTCTACTTTTATGCTTTATATCGGACTTGACAAGCTATATGAAGATATTTATCATCATAACATATTTTTTGCAAACGACTATAAGAAAAATGTAGCAGATATAGTCGCAAATTCTATTATACCCGAAGACCCTTCATTTTACTTGCATAATCCAAGCGTTATTGACAAAAATTTAGCTCCTGAAGGACATTCTTCCATTTATATTCTTGTTCCTATAGGCAATACTACAGGTGGTATTGACTGGAATAAACACAAAGAAGCATATAAAGAGAAAATAATTGGTATGCTTGAAACAAAATCTAAAATGACAGATATTCGATCTCACATCAAAGAAATAAAGATTTTTACTCCAGATGACTGGCAAAACGAAATGGATGTATTTAACGGAGCAACTTTCAATCTTGGACATAATTTGGGACAGATGCTTTATTTCCGCCCACATAACGAATTTGAAGAGTTTGACAATTGCTATCTTGTTGGTGGAGGAACTCACCCAGGTAGTGGATTACCAACAATCTATGAATCTGGTAGAATTTCTTCAAATCTTATTTTAAAGAAAGAAGGAATGAGTTTTTAATGATTAATTTGTTTTTATTATTATGATTTTAATTTCATTTTGAACTCCACGATAATAGAAGATATTTATCGCGGTGTTACCAATGACATCGCTACTTTTATACTACAAAACCTTCCGAAGGTTTGATACTTTCGGAAGGTTTCCTGAGCTTTGCAAAAGTTTAAATTCTAAACTATCTAAACCTTCTAATCTTTCAAAACCTTATGTCATCTCCATTTTAATAAAACTATCTTACATTATTTCCCATAAAAAATTTATTCCGAACGAATAATTTGGTGAACGATTCTTATTAGCTAATAATGAAATAACATCATAAGTAGATAAATTTACTTTAAAGAATTTATAAATATAGCCAGCACCGAGCGAGAGATTAATTTTCCCTGTTTGAGAATGTGAAACGCCAGTCATAATATAAGGATAATTGAAATCGGGATACCAAAAAGCTCCGAAAGCAAGGTGCGGTATGGTAGAATTTCCCGGCATTTTATTAAATCCCTGATTATAATCTAATGCTAATTTCAAGATACCCGGTATAGCTTCGATGTGTTGTGATAAATCAAAAGAAGCACCAAATCTGAGTGCAGTTGGCATTGAAGTAGAAAAGCTTTCGATATACCCACCTTTTGTATTTGTGCTATTTAGCAGTGAGTCCCTTTTTTCCTTGTTTAAAATATCGTCAACAAAAAAGTTGGAGTTTAAATCGTAACCTACAGTTTCCTTGGTCCAATTGATTGAGCCAATGTCAGTAACAGACAGCCCTAAGCTAATTCCAATATCAAATTCAGAATACAAACCCAAATCAATTCCATAGCCAATCCCAGCCGGCTCCATAAATAAAAAATTGAAATTGCTCGATTTAGAGCTTTTATCGAAATCATATTCAACTCCTAAAGCAGGTGAAAATGAAGAAAGAGAATTTGCGACTAAATGACCAGTCAAAGTGTTGTTTTCTCCTGTATGAAAACTTGAGTTGACATTTTCTAATGAAGCATATTCAATTCCGGTAACTAATTTCACTGAAATTCCGGCATTTAGAGATTTCAACCAGTTATTTTCTTTATTAAATAAATTTCTGGCATAAGATAAATTATAGGAACGAAGCCACCAGGATTTAAGGTCAGAGTCATTAAAAGAATATGCTCTGCCGCTGTCGTTTCCTCTTAGTGTTAAATCTATTAAATCTCTTGAAATAACAAGATTTCCAGCTACTACATCTGTTATTGCAAATGAAAATGTACCAGCTTTTTGAGAAGTAGTAAAAGAAATAGCAAAAGGAATTGCAGAAATACTGTAATACATTTTTCCATCATCTTCAAAAAAGCTCAATAAGTCATCTCTTTCTTTATCTGTCAAATATTTTGATTCTTTGTTCCCGAAATAATGTGTGAAATCTTTCATTGAAAGCGAATTGTTATACAATTGGAAAGAAAAATCAGGTAACATAAAAATAATATTTGCAACGCTGTCGGCAGCAGCACTTATCATAGCAGGATTTTTTCCTATAGAGAGCAAACCAGAAGCACTTGCATTTGCACAACCTCCCATACCATTGCTTTTAGCATCTAAAATTCCGAAAGAGCCATTCTGAGCATTTAAGTTTAATGAAGCAAAAACTAATACAAAAATTATTACTATTCTTTTCATATATTTAGTCCTCAAAATCAACCATATACTTTAATTTAACGAAGCTTGTAACCTTTAGCCAATCATTATTACGAATTGCAACTTTTTGTGGATTATTAGCAGAATTGAATTTTGTTTCAATAATTAAGTAATATGATTTTGCTAAAAATTGCATATCTTTTTCGTCAAAAGTAAATTCAGTTAACGATAAAGTTGAATTATAAGTAAAGCCATTATTATCAACTAATCCAGCATTTCCCTGATATTGTCTTGAAAATAAAACATTTTTTGAAGAATCAGCAAACATTGCGTTTATATCAGTAGAAACAGGAGTATAATTTTCTAATTTCATAGTTAGTATTGCTGCTTTTCCTTTATTTATATGATTAATTGATTCTTGATTGAATTCCAAAGGAATAGTATCGTATAACACAACATTTTCGAGAGTAATATAACTGCTAAGATTAAGTTGGAATGAAACAATTATACTATCACTTTTTAGTACTTCTCCTCTTTTGTTTTCTGGATTAATTAATATATCTCCAATTAATACAATAGAATCTGGAAGAAATTTCAGGAAATCAGAAAGTTTAGTATTCTGATTATCCAATTTTTCATAAAAGTAGCCATTATTAAGTTTAAAATTTCCTAAGTTGCTCGAGCCATTAATAGTTTCAAGGAATTTATCTCTTCCGTCAATACTTTTCCCAATAATTTGTAAATTCTGAACTTCTGCACCAAAAATATTTTCCAAATCAAGCTCTGTTTTGTAATTAGCTTCAATTATTACTTCAGGTTCCCAAAAAGTAATATTATTATTCATTTCTTTAATTTTGTCTTCTAAAGGTAAATATTTTGAAGAATTTACCTGAGAAATAACTTTAGTAGGAACAAATCCTTTTAAGTAAACAAATCTTACATCTTTAATTTCGAGATTTATAAATGCATTATTTCCGGCATTTCCACTTAAAACATCAACTTCAATAAATATAGAATCTTTTGGATAAATTCCGGCAGAATGAGCAAATCCAGAAATATCCTGATTTTGCTCTGTTACTGAAAAAGGAGAAATTGATTTTTGGAAGTTATATCTTTTTTGCTGTGTATCAAAAATAGTTGGAAAAGTAATTTTTGCAGTGTATTCTTCATTTGAATTACTTTTCATATTGAATTTGATTATTCCATCAAAGAAAAGACAGCTATCAATTTCGATACCTTCTGGAAAAGCAAAGCTCACCCGACCATGCCCATTTATAATTTCCATTTCTACGTTCTGATATGTCGTATCAATCCTGTTATCGACAAATTTAATTACATTAGTTCTGTCATCAACTTTTTTTGTTTGATAAACATATAAATGATTATTTGGGTCAACCGAAACATCTTCATCTAACTTAACCATATCATCAATATAGTAAAAACGGGAACAAACTGGCAAATTAAAATCTGCATCCCATTTAGGTATTGAAAAATCGTTTGGTATATCGCTACATGCAACAATAAATAGTAAAAGAAGTAAATTTATTCTTTTCATATAAAAGACCTTATTATTTGTATTGAATAGCTTGAAAATATTTTCAATTGCAAATTTAATAAAAAAATTTTTACAAAATAATTTAATTGACTGATTTTTTAATTATTTTAAATCTGTCATAATTTCTTAATATTTTATTTCAATCCGTTAGAATCGATAAATAACTCACCTTACACATTCACCTCTTGATAGGGTTAGGGGCAAGGCTGATACGTTCTTTAAAAAGTGTTAGAATTCATAATGATTTTATTCTTTTTACTCCGTAGGAGTAAAATATTGGTAGAAATTGCATCTATTTTTGTTTTACAACTCCGTAGGAGTTGAATATTAATCAAGATGTATTAAATATTTAACTCCTACGGAGTTACAACAATCAATTCGTTATTTTTCTACCAATATTAAATTCCTAACGGAATTTTCTTAAAAATGAAAATTGTTTCTGAATGTTATAAAAAATATTAATTATAAAGAACGTATCAGCCCTGGGGTTATGGGTGTGTTCTTTTTCCTTTTTCCAATAATGAATCTGGAAACAAGAAGTAATTCT
>CAZCHH010000068.1:0-17173 GCA_964498585.1 uncultured Hyphomicrobiales bacterium | reverse complement strand
TTTATTGCAACAGGTTAGTGTTGTTTTTTTTTGAAATTTTTACGGAACTTCCGTTATATGGGTGTTGTCATTCTGGCATTCGTCAGAATGACATCTTTACATTTGTCGGTCATTCTGAACGAAGTGAAGAATCCAGAGAATTGTGGTTAAAAGGTTTTTTTTCTGGATTCTTCGCTCCGCTCAGAATGACAGTGTGTAATTATTTCATCTCTATTTAAATAAAGGTCTTCCTTTATCGGGGGGGTCGGAATGACAAGAAGCTATAATAAGCTTTTCAACGAATTACTACACTATCAATGACTTGTGAGGTTTTTCGCATTGACAAAAATCTTACTTCGCTTATATTCGAAATAGATTTTTAATAAGCATATATAAAATTATGTGGTAAAAACACTATTTCTGAAGTTCTGAAATATAAATAAAATAAAAAAAGCAACCCACAAAGAGTGAGTTGCTTTTTAATTGTAAATTATTAATAAATGATACTATTTATATTGTTCAATAATATCACTAATAATAACATTAATTCCATTACGTTTTTTAATTTTGCCTATAATTCCAACTTTAGCATCAGCAAGTTCAGCTAATTTTTTATTAGCAATTGTACCATCAGGATTGACAACTAAATAAATTACTGGTTTTTTTTTAGTTCCTACCTTTATAGCTAATGGTTGTCCATTATTTACTAATTCTAGAGCTTTTTCTTTATTTACTTCACCACTAGCGCCTGTAGCAAAATCAAGTAATGAAATAACTACTCCGACAGTAGGTTTAGTCTTTTTTGCCGGAGTTTTTAAAGCTTCTTTTTTATTAGAAGTTTTGGATTTTTTTGCAGATTGCTGAGCTGGTTCAGAAATCTTTTTTGTTTCCTGAACGTTTTTAGTTGTCGATGTTTTAGTTTTTTTGCTTTCTGCTGCAGTTTGAGCAAAAACAAAAGTAAAACTAAAGCAAAAGATTAAAAAGAAAATTACAACATTTCTTTTCATTTTTTATGACCTTTATTGCTTATTCAGTAAAAACCTTTTTAGTTTTTGAAACTTTTAAATTAGAATTAAGTGAATTTGGATGATTATCATTTTCTTCAAATGGTTTTACTTTTGCATAAGGGATATTAGCAGTTTTCTGATAAGAAATATCAACTTCGATATATCTGTTATTGGCTGTTCCTTGAAGGATTTTGCCGTCAACTGCTTTTACAAATATTTTTGCAAAATGGTTATCTTCTGTTTTTACAGCAATAACGAAACCTTTAGTAACACCGTTAAAATTAATCAATTGTTCTTCATTAGGATTTAGCACTTCGGTATCGAATACATCATCTAAAGAATTAACACCAGTCCAGCTGTCTTTTGGAATTTTTATATTAGTTCTACGTGGAGATGGAATATCATACGAAGTGAGAAATGGTGACCCGAAGTCAAAAGATTCATTTCTTGTATCTAAAGCTAAATCCCATTTATCGCTATCAGCAATTTTATAATTTGCCGGCTTTTGTGTTTCTGAATTAAATAGCTCTAAGCCGCTTCCAAAATCTGAATTAGTTTCATATAATCTTATATTATTGAATCGGGTTGCTGTTGCCCAGGAAACATTTGCTTTTGCACTTTCTTTTTCATTTGTATTTCTTGCTGCAACTGAAAAAGTATATATTGTACCGGATTGTAAACCAGTAATTGTAACCATATTACTTGATTTATCAATAACTTTTTTATCGGTTCCGGGTGAAATATAAAGGACATAATCTTTGAAGTTAGAACTATCTCTGGATATTGAAGGAGTAAATTTGATAACTATTGTTGAGTCATCTTTTGCATTAGCCATTAAATTTGTTGGAGGATTTACATCCTTAACATCTGGCACTACAGGGTCATTGCTGTCTTCACAGCTTGCAAAAATTAATGCTGATATAAGCAATAATGCTAATAAATTTGATTTTAGATATTTCATAATATCTCCTTTTTTAATGTATAAATAAATAAATTGTTTAAAAATTCAGTTTTTATCTATGAAATTCATAAAACATAAGAAAGTTAATAACTTCATCTTATTTTTAGTACTAAAATAAGAAAAAAAATCAATTAAAAATAACTATTTTCTGTTTAAAGTATATTTTTTCATATTTAAGAAACGCCTTGGTGTTTCTAATAAGTCATTTTTTTTAAAATAACTTCCACTAACAAAACGAACATCTTCAACAGAATAGAATGCATTGGGATTAAATGTTTTTATTATACTAACCACCTCTTTCATATCTATTCTCTTAAGAATCATGAAAATCAGTTTAACAGAACCATGAACTCCTTCGGCATCTACAGTAGTCAAATGATACTTTCTCTTCTTGAGGTCAGCCACAAGTTCAGTAGCATCTTTATTAGTTATCACACGAATAATTATCTGCCCAAGCGAGAGTTTCTGTTCAAATAGAATGCCGACATAAGTTCCTGTTGCATACCCAAGTCCCCAAACTATGTAATAATAAAAATTATTGAGATTTTGCATCACTTGTGAAGCAGCAGTAACCCAAATAAATGCCTCAAAGAAACCAAACAGTGAAGCTACAGCACGATATCCTTTGCTAACCATAATGATTCTTATTGTTCCAAAGCTAACATCAATTATTCTTGCTATAAAAATTAACAATGGAACAAGTAATAAGGCATTTATATTATCATAAAAATATGTAATGAAATCCATAAACTCTTTTTATATTTATTTTTATGATATAAACGTATTAGCAAATGATAAATTATATATCATTATTTTAATTTTAAAATATCCCTAATTTCTGTTAATAACTTTTCTTCGTTACTAGGCTCAGGTGCTGGTGGTGCTGCTTCTTCCTTCTTTTTTAATCTGTTTATACCTTTAACTGCCAAAAACAATACAAACGCAATAATTATAAAATCAATTATTGTGTTGATAAATACGCCATATTTTAATAATACTGGCTCAGCTCCTTCTTTTAGCACTATTGCTAATGATGCAAAGTCCATTCCTCCCAGCATAAGGCCTATCGGTGGCATAATTACATCGGCAACCACAGAACTAACTATTTTACCAAATGCTATACCTATGATTACTCCGATAGCCATATCTACTACATTGCCTTTTACAGCAAATTCTTTGAATTCTTTTAAAAAACCCATTTTAACCTCATAAATTAATAAATAAAATAATTACTCTTCAAGTAATTTTTTTCTAATATACAAAGAAATTAATAATTTAAAAAAATATTTTTGTGAAGAAGTTTTTGTATGAAAAATTTAGTTTCAAAAGGTTATGTAGTATATTTTAATTCCATTTTTACTATCAAAATTTGTATTTTGACTTTTAATTTTATTAAAGATTAAATGAGCTTTACGATAGATTACAAAAAACTTCATTTTTTTTCAAATAGCTCTAATCAATAAATCACGTTTTATTAAAGAATTTTTCTTTAAATTTGCAATTATTTGATTTTTTATTAGTTTTTAAATGAAACCATTAATTCAATTAAAAAATATTTGGGAAAGCGATAAGGGAGCATTCATACAAAAAGAAATTGGTGGATTGCAGGCATTTGTGAAAGATATGTTAGAATGTGCCGAATTGTTCAGTTTAAAGCATGGAAATGAAAGCACAAAAATTGATAAAAGAAAATATGAATTTACTATTGAAACACAAAAAGAAGGTCGCCGTGCCGACTTTGTAATTTATATTAATGGCGCTGATATTGTTATTCCTGTTGAAGTAGAGGGACACAACAATATTCAAAACGGAGTCCAGCAGCTTTTTCAATATCAAAAAGACTGGAAGAAAAAATATGGAATTTTAACTGACGGTAACCAGTGGCGATTCTATAAATCAAGTCAATACAGAACATTTTATATTGAAGATTTTTTCAGTAATCCTAAAGAATTTATTTCTTACTGGCAGTTCTATATTAAACCAGAAAATTATTACATTGAACTTTTTAATCCTAGCGAACAGAAGGAGCTATTTAATGATAAATTAGATTTAAATCTACAGGGAAACAGAGCAATATTTTTTGATGAAGTAACACAGCTAATTGAAAATTTCAAAGGGAAAATGCGTGCTATAGGTGCATTCGATAATCTTTTCAATCAAAAAGAAAATGAAAAAATTGCAGTCGAAACATCTTATGCATATCTTATTCAGTTTATTTTATACAAAGTCCTCGTTGATAATGAATATAAAGTATTTAAAAATGAATATGATAAAATGCTCCTTAAAATTCAGAAGGCAATTAAAGACAGTGATTTCTATTCCATAATTATTAATGAAATTAAAAATATTTCTGAATATATATCAACAAATATTTACAAACCATTTGAATTAGAACAAAAATCAATAAACCGAAAATTAATTGAGAACTTAAAGCAGGATTTAACAATTGATGACATAGCACCATGGCTCGACATTATTTCATTTATTAACCGATATAATTTTGCCGGATTAAAAAATGAAATTTTTGGTTTTATTTATGAGAATTATTTAAAAGATTTATATCAGGACAAAAACAAAGGTCAGTATTTTACTGACCCTGCTGTTGTTGATTTTATGCTTGATGCTATTGGTTATAACAAAAAGAAGCTAAAAGATAGAATTGAGAAAAACGAGATTTCTATAATTGACCCTAGCTGCGGCGCAGGCACTTTTCTTTATAGCGCCGTTGATAGAATTATTGATGCTTTCGACGATGGAACAGAAAGCCAATCTAAATTCATTGAGAATATGGTTGATAAAAATATTTTCGGATTAGACATCGAAGAGTTCCCACTTTACCTTGCAGAAATGAATATTTTAATGAGAATGCTTCCACTTATTGTAAATGACAGATATGAAAATCCAATAGATAATAAATTAAAAATATTCAAAACAAAAGACAGCATAGCTGAATTTTTAGACACCGGAATCAGTTCAAATCCTAAAGATGATGATGTTGATTTGTTTAGTCATCTTGAAAAAACTGCACTTGATTATCCATCTTTTATGCGTGATGAAAAGGATTTGGAAGATATGCTTAAATCAATGCAGGAAAAAAGTGGCAAACGTGAGAGATTTGATTATGTAATCGGGAATCCACCTTATATAGGTTATAATGAATGTTGCAAACAAAATATTGATTTTACTATTAAAATCAAAGATAAAGAAGACAATTCAATTTCTATGAATGATGTTTATGGTATTAATCTCAATACTGTTCAGGGAAGAAAGAAGCCATATTCTCCGAAACCAAATCTATATGCTTTCTTCATCGCATTAGGGCTTGCACTTTTGAAAAAAAACGGAATGCTATGCCTGATTATTCCTCAAACTATTTTAACTGCAAAAGATTTAGATGTAATTAGATTTTATCTTTCAAAAAATACTACTATTAAAGAAATTATTATTTTCAGTGGGAATCTGTTTATTGGCAGAGGATTGAAGCAGAATAAACCAATTGCCACTTCTTCGCTTGTTTTTGTTGCTGAAAAGAAAGAACCTGAGCCACAAAATCAGGTTAAAATAATTAATTATCATCAGTATTATGATAAAAATGGAATTGATTTTTATAAATATTTCAGAAGTAACAATAAAGATACAAAATTTATTTCGCAAAAAGAGTTATGTGAAAATATAACAAACTGGAATTTTATTAAGCAGAATGAAAAATTTTTAAAGAGTTATAAGTACTATAAAAAATATTCATATTCTATTGATGAATACAGACGATTTCAATTAAGTAATTATGACGAAATATGTATTGACGGAGGATTAAAACTAAATAAAGATTTATTTACAAATAAGATTATTGATAATTCTTTCAAAATATTCAATCCAAAAATAAATGATTATAAAAAATATAAATTAACTAAAACAAATCTTTATTATAGCAAAAATAATGAAATTGAATTTATTCCGGGTGGACAGGGAATGAAAGCGTTTAAAAATAAATACAAAATAATCTGGAAAACAAGATTCAATAATATTTTTCAATTTTCTGATATTGATGATTTAATTTTAAATGGAAATCAATCGTTACTAATTAGCTCTAATAATAAACAGGAAATATACTTTTTGTTCTCAATTTTAAACTCAGACATATCTTTAAAAGTTTTGTCAATGTTTACTCAATTGCCTAACGAATCAAAATATATTGTTGCTTTGAGTAGTATCAAAGAGCTAATCCGAATACCAAAAATAACTGATAAGAATCAGCATATAAAAGAAGAAATAATTAAACAAACTGGATATCTGCTTGAACTTGAAGATTTACTTTTAAAGGATTTCATTGAATTCACAACTGCCAAACAAAAATTCAGTAATATAATAATTCAGGATAATGATTTAATTTTAGTTGATAACGAGGGATTAGAAACAAAACAGAGAATTAAATCAAAAGCAGATTTTGTAAAAAAATTAATTGAAAGAAATTATGATGGTGCTTTATGCCATAAAAATGAAATCTCTTTATCGGAAATAAAGTATATTGAAGCAATTGATAAGAAAGAACAAAAGCAGGTGAAAGAATATATTGATTGTCTTATTTTTGCATTATATTTTGATATTGATTTAAAAAAAATTGGATTTGATTATTTTAAAAATATTAAGAACCAATGCAGCACAAATGAATTTTATTCATTATTTTACAAGACAAATAATAAGGAAAAAGATTAAAAATCATTTCTCGCTCCAAACAATATTAAGCACTTCTTCTGCTGATTTTTTTGCAGCTTCTGGTTTTGCAATTGATTTTGCAATTTTTCCCATCCAGCTAAGCAATTTGTTATCTCTGATTACATTATTAATCACAGCTTCCAGTTCATCATTTAAATGCTCGTCTGGAAGCATAACCGCTGCTTTTTTTTCTTCTAAAATTGATGCATTAAGCTCCTGTTCATTATTTGCAGCAGTTGGAAGAGGAACAAGAATAGAAGGTTTCCCGACAACACATAGTTCGGTTACAGTAGTAGCTCCGGAACGTGAAATCACCAAATCGGCAGTAGCATAAGCAGAAGCCATATCGTTAATAAAAGTAAGCACTTTTACATTATTAGGAAGTATCTGTTGTGGGACATAGTTAGTACCTGTTTGCCAGAGAAACTGAATATCAGTGTTTGCAAAATTAGGTAGAATTTTTTCTATTGCCTGATTAATACTTCTTGCACCTAAGCTTCCACCAAACACTAGGATTGTTTTTTTATTTGGGTCCAGATTAAATTTTAAGCGGGATTCCCGCTGGTTTGGTAATGTAATAAGTTGTCTTCTTATTGGATTTCCGATACATCTGATTTTTCTTTTAATTGGCTGGGGGAAATAGCGTTCACTTTCATCAAAAGCAGTAAAAATCGCAGTAGCTTTTTGAGAAAGAAGGCGATTTGTTTTACCCGGGAAAACATTAGATTCCATTAGGATTAAAGGAATATGCTCTTGAGAGGCAGCAACTCCTGCTGGATAGCTAATATATGCTCCAGCACAGATACAAACGTCAATTTTATGTTTGCGAATTAAAGAACGGCACTTGAGAATTGAATTGAAAATTTTTATTGGTAAAGTTAAAGTATTTAGCTGCATTAATCCGGTAAAACCCTTAACAGGAATTTTATGGAATTGATAGCCGAGTTCAGGGACAACGCGAGATTCAATTTTTTCACCGTTACCAACAAAAATAGGAATAAGCTGCCCTTTCAGCAGAGTTTGCAATTCTTCAATAACTGCAAGTGCAGGGAAAAGATGGCCACCAGTTCCGCCAGCAGCAACCAATACTTTTAATTTTTTTGTTGTTTCCATTTTATTTTATTTCTTCAAGAGTTATTTCAAAAATAAGTGGCCATAGCTTGCCCGTTACAAATAATCTGTTATTTTTTTTATCGAATGCTATACCATTTAGAACATCAATTTTTTTGTCTTTATCGAAATAATTAAGCAAATCAGAAAGGTCTATCCATGCAGTTACATTTCCGTTGTTTGGGTCAATTTTAATTATTTTGTTGGTCATCCAGATATTTGCCCAGATTTCACCATTGATATATTCAAGCTCATTAAGATTTTGTATTGGTTTATTATTGTCTTGAACGCTCAAGGTTCTTAAAATTTGAAAATCTTCCGGATTGAGAAAGCGTAAATTGTTTGTCCCATCGCTCATAATTAAAGCAATACCATCGTAAGCAAGCCCCCAACCTTCACCGTAGTAGTCAAAAGAGCCGATCTGCTCAAATGAATGTAAGTCGTATATAAGACAAATATTAGTTTCCCAAGTAAGCATAAAAATTTTATTGTTAACTATTGCTATACCTTCAGCAAAATAGCTACCCGGTATCTTTATAGTTTTCAATGTTTTATTCTTTTCCAAATCAATCTTCTTTAAAGTAGAAAAGAATTTTAATCCAGTGCTTTCGTAAAGAGCATCATTGTGATATATAAACCCTTGAGTAAATGCAGAAGTGTCATGAGGAAAAGTTCGAACTACATTTACTTTGTATTGCTTTGCGATAGAATTATTTTCTTTTTTTTCCTGTTCGTTATTTGTAGCATTTTTATTATTACTATGCTCTTCAGTAAAATCGAATTTTTTATCGAAGCTGCTCGTATCTTGCTTTTCACTGCAGCTATTAAGCATAAACGGAAATATGCTGATTATTATGACATATTGAATTAATAAAAATAATTTATTTTTCATAGTATTAGAAAATTTTTTTTATTTTTTGCTATGATTTAGAATCTATTTACCTTTTTCAAAAATAATAGGGTCGCATTTGCAAATACTTTTAACCATAATTTTTGCTTCTTCAGCCGATTCTTTTGAAGAATAATTACCAATAATTACAGCGTAATAATTTGTATTATCTACTTTTTTATTTTTAATTTCGGCAAACATTCTTTGCTTTTTGAATTTTTCCATTTCAGATTTTGCAGCATCATAAGTGCTATAGAGTCCGACCTGTAATCCATAAGTAATTTTTTCGGTTTTAGTTACTTCTGCGGGTTTAGTTTCATCATTAGTGCTTTTGTAAACAGGTTTTAATTCCTTTGCTTTTTCTTCATTTGGCTTTTGAGTAATAATTTCTTTTTTTTCGGTAATAGTTTTCTTTTCATCTTTGATTGGACTTAGATTTTTTGATTCTGCTGCTTTGGTTGCAGTATTTACTAAATCTGATGCTAAAACAAGTAATTCTGAGTCTTTGTATTGGATGCGAAATGTTTCCAATTCGCGATTAGCTCTTGCTGTATTGCTCATTAGAACATAATATTGGATTATTCTGTAATTTGCATCGTCAGCAAATTCAGATTCAGGGAAATTTTTAATAATTTTTTCGAAGATTTCAATAGATTTATTCATATCTTCAATAACTATACCATGCAGAAGCATAACTCCGGGGTCATTCGGATATATTGCAAGCATATCTGGCATTTTACTTTTTACATCATTTATTTTACCAATACCAATCATCTTAAGGTATTGTTTAACTTTATCCGTTTGGCTATTCACTAAAACAGGAAATGAAGTTATTAAAATAATTATTGATATTATATATGTTTTCATTTTTTTTCCTCTTTTGTTTTGCTAAATTATGACAAAATTAATCATTTTTTTTCATAGTTTCTAATTAATAGAAAAAATTTGCATTTAATAATTATTTTTTATAATTTGTAATTTTAAATAAGTATTGGGTAAAAAATATTTAAGGATTCTTATGAGAAATTTTACCATTTTATCTCTTATCATAGTACTTTTATTTCTAACAGCTTGTAGTAAAAATAAAGAAAATGTGGACGAGAGCATTGAGCTGATTGAAAAGGAGAGTGATTTCACTCTAATGGTTCAGCAAAACGTTAAAGAAGCCATAGAAATGGATTCTTTAAGAAAGCAGATTGGGGAAAATTCAATCATTCATTATTCTGTTTTGCAAAAATGCTTCCCTGAAAGTATAGTCGGCTATATTTCAGAAGAACCAACCGGCGAGATGGTTGACTTTGCCGGTGAAATGTATTCATCTGCTGCTATTCATTTTGTTAAAAATGGTCAGGAAGATTGCATAGATTTGAAGATTATGGACTTAAACAAAGCTATCAATACTTATACTTCATCTGTTGGACTTTGGGCAATGGGATATTATCCCAACAATGAAGAAAATTCTAATGAAATAATCAAATCAAATTTAAAAAATACTATCTGCTATAAAAGTTTCGATAAACTTTCAAAAGAAGCTTCGGTTTATTGTGGTATTGATCATAGATTCCTGGTTGAAATTCTGGCTACTAATCAAAACAATACAAAACTTGTTCAGGAAGTTTTGGAACTTATGAATTTGGAAATGCTTTTACCAAATACTGATTAACTGCACTTTAAATATTCGGAACGACAAGAATATAATAATTTAATTGTTAAGAACTTTTGCTTTATATTCATTTTATTTTATCAAAATGGAAAGTTTACACCTTTATTAAAAACTACTTGTAAAAAAGTAAAAAAATGCTTAATTTTGTAAATTATGGCGGGCATAGCTCAGTAGGTAGAGTACCAGATTGTGGCTCTGGCTGTCACGGGTTCGAATCCCGTTGCTCGCCCGGCTTTAAGAACAAAAAGACACATATAATAAAAAAGCAAAGTAAGGTATATAATAATAGTTTGGAAAAAAGAAAAAAGTAAACAAGCCATGGAAAAAATCAAATAGCTAAGTTATAAGAGCAGTAGAATTAGGCGAAAAGAGATAAAAGCAGAAAACATTTTTGTTTTCTGCTTTTTTTATTGCTTATTCAATTTCCTAATAAATTCAGAACTTTTGGCACAATAATGAAATTAAAGAATTATAATATTTGCATCGTAAATAATAATTTCGAATTTATTCGTGGATTCATATTTACTTTTTTTATAAATACTATATTTAAAATTTCTTACTATTTTTATTTCGAAGAAAAGTATTCAGTAGTGATTGATAATAAAGGAATTAATTAAAATCTATAAAACAAATTTTTTAAAATTTCAAAAACTGTTACTGAGTATATTCATCCGATGACGTATATTCATCGGATGAATTAATTAAGATAGATTTACATTCTTCCATTTCTTTTTAAAATATCACGGGCAATAACAATTTTTTGAATTTCAGTAGTTCCTTCAAAAATTCTGTTAATACGAGCATCTCTGTAGAATCTTTCGATAGGCATTTCTTTGGAATAGCCCATACCGCCGTGAATTTGCATAGCAAGGTCAACCACTTTGTCTAAAGCTTCGGAAACGAAAAGTTTAACTATTGCAGATTCACGGGAAAGCATCTTACCTTCATCGTATTTTGCAGCAGTTCTATAAATTAAGGATTCGGAAGTATAAATCTGGGTAGCTATTTCTGCAAGCATAAACTGGACAGCTTGAAAATTAGCAATTGGCTCATCGAATTGCTTACGTTCTTTGGCATATCGGACGGATAGTTCTAAAAGTTCCTTGCAGGCACCTAGACAGGCAGCACCCAGCCCAAGACGACCGGCATCAAGAGTTTTCATAGCAATTAAAAAACCTCTACCATCATCGCCAATCATATTTTCTTTAGGAACGACTACATTATCGAAAGTAATAGAAGAAGTCTTGCTTCCTCTAATTCCCATTTTCTTCTCTGGTGCACCGGGAGTAAGTCCGGGGGTGCCTTTTTCAACAACAAATGCGGTAATGCCTTTGTTAGTTCTTGCAAAAACAGAAAAAACATCGGCAAAAGGGGCATTAGTAATCCATAGTTTTTCGCCATTAATAATCCAGTTGTTTCCATCAAATTCTGCTTTAGTTCGAAGGTTAAAAGAATCAGAGCCAGCTCCTTGTTCAGTTAAAGCAAAGCTAGCGATTTTTTCACCCTGAGCGCAAGGAATAACATATTTTTGACGGATTTCTTCAGACCCACCTATAAACATAGCATTTGTTCCAATAGAAACATGTGCTCCAATAAAAGTTGCTGTAGATAGGCAAGCGCGTCCCACTTCTTCCTGAGCAATGCAATATCCTACTTCACCGAATCCACTACCGCCGTATTCCATCGGAAATGGTGTTCCAAGCAAGCCAAGTTCACCAATTTTCTTAATTATTTCGTCTGGTATAGCTTCATCTTCATCAATTTTTGCGGCAATTGGCTTTAGTTCATTTGTAACAAAGTCTTTCACCATATCTCTTAACATATTCTGCTCTTCAGAAAAAGCAAATTCAATCATTTCTACTCCTTGATATAAATAAAAATTAAAATTTCAATTATTTTAAATGTAAATATACTAATTATTTAATAAAATTCAAAATACTCTCTCCACCGTCAACTCCAATTACCTGACCGTTAATCCAATAGAACTTTTCGTCTACGAGTAATGAAATTGCCTGAGCAACATCTTCAGGGACGGTATTTCTTTGGAAAGGATTATGAGCGCGGGCAAATTCAAGCATTTTTTCAAATCCGGGAATTTTTTGAGCGGCTGGTGTATCTGTCAAGCCAGCCATAATCGCATTTGCAGTGATTTTGTATGGTGCAAGCTCAACAGCTATCTGACGAATATAAGATTCTATTGCTGCCTTTGCAGCTGAAATTGAGCCGTAATTTAGCATTGCCCTTTCTGAACCAATGCTAGACAATGCAAATATTCTGGAATTTTCTGCAAGTAGTTTTTCTTTAAACAAATCCTGAACCCAATAAACCAACGAATTTGCCATTACATCCATTGTCATCTCAATTTGCTTTTTGCTGACCATTTCTTTATGGTCTACAGAGAAAAAAGGTTTAATTGCACCAAAAGCTAATGAATGAAGCAATACTCTTAGTTTCGGGTCTTCTTTTGTTTTGAATATTTCTTTAATATATTCTATAATCTCTTTTCTCTTTTGGTCATCAGCAGCATTTACATTGTAGAAGACTACTTCAACACCATAGCTTTCAATTTCTTTTTTCAATTCATTTGCCTGTTCTTTTGCTGCACCAATATCAAGATGAACGCCAAAAATATTGTATCCCTTTTTTGCTAATTCCAAACTGGTGGCTTTTCCAAAGCCACTTGATGCTCCAAGAATTAAAGCATATAAATTTGTTCTTTTCATAATTCTCACTATTAATTATTAATAAAATTATAACTTTTCTCTTTTTTTATTTGTTAGCTTATCTTAATTCTAATAATTATTTTAGAAATGGGAATTCTTCTTTTACTTACAATTCAAATTACAAACTTATTATAAAAAAAGAAAATATAAAACGAATTAAATTAAGAAATATTCTATTAATTATGATGTTATAATAATAACGTGTAAAAAAAAAGCCGTTGATTAACATTCAACGGCTTATTTAATATTAAGAATATATTATCTTCTTGGTTTTTCATCCATGAAAGCACCTTTTAGTGCTGTAGTAATCTTTTGACCAATTTCCTCGCCGACAATACGTTTGATATTATCTTCACTCTTCATATAATCAGCAATAGCATGTTCGACTCTTGCTTTAACCATTTCTTCAGTTTTTCCGACAAGAGCATTAGCAAGTATTCTAATATCGTGCTGTTGAACACGAAGAGCTTCAAGCTGGCTTCGATTAGCATCTTCCATCTTCTTTAACATTCTGTCCATACGCTCTTCTTCTTCAGTAAAGATAAGAGTTATAGCAAGCAATGCAAGCATTGAAAATTCAAGGAAAATAGCCAGTAAGATGAATGATGGACGGGTAGCCGGGATAAATTTTAGACCACGGATACCGACAGCAACGATAAGGAACGCAGCACCACCATAAGCAAGACCAGTAACGTTGTTCGAATACTTTTCTGTAAAGTGATGAGTCATATAAAGAGTCATACCTTTGAGAATTTGGAAATGATTTCTTCGCCAAAGTAAGCCGTCTTTTGTATCTTCAATTTCTTTCACAAGAAAATCTGAGAAGAATTCTTTAATTCTACCATAAATAACATTGTTTCTGAATTTAACTATATCAACATTTTCATCAAAAATATCATCGAAATTAAGAGCATTCTTTGATGAAGATAGTTCTTCTGTTGTTGTTCTATCCCAAACAATACGGAAAGCCCTTTCGACATCTCCAGCTTCTTTGTCTGAAAACAAATGGTCTGGCATAGTTAGTAAATCGACTATTTCGTCAGTAAAGCCGGTTTGAAGACGAATTTTAGTTTTGGTGTTTTCGATTTGCCTATCAAATAGCATTGCTATTAAGCCGATACCGGGCGGCAAAATTAAGGTTACCAACATTGCCAGCACTATAGCAAGAACTAAAGCTAAAATCCAGAAGCCAACCCACGGCTCAAGGTAAATAGGATTTTCACCTAATACTTCTGATTTCGCATAAAACTCATTAGCTTTTTTTACATAACCATGAGTTTCCATATTTCTTTCCTGGTAAGTAAAATCAAAAATATATTCACGATTGATATATTCCTTTAACTGAATACCATCAAGACTTTTAACGCTACTCAATTCAGCTGCCTTATCTTGAGTAGTGGACACCCATACTAAACCGGGCAATTTGACGAAAGCCATTTTCTCTAATTTTTCTCCACTGGGTTGGAAAAGAGGAACGACGAATTGAGCTACTCCCCAGGGAATAAATGTGTATAATAGTAAAAAGAAAAACGCTATCACTAATACAGCAAATAAAAAGATGTGTTGAAATTGAATCTTAGTATTTCTTTTTGATTCTGGATTAATTGGTGATTTTGCCATTGTTATTATTCCTTTAGTTATTTTTTATTCGAAATCTTTTTTTCTTATTCAATTACTATTGTTTATAAAAATACAACTTATTTATAAATTGATATTTTTATAAAATATGAAATTACTTAATATTTTTTACAAAAAAAATAAAATTTTTTTTTTTTTATTCTTTTACAATTCTTTTACAATTCTTTTTTATGATTCTTCATTAAAAAGATTATCTATTATATTTTTTCTATACTGAAATATATGTTCTAATTTCTTTCTAACTATCAATGAATGAACTAATTTACCAATAAATGAAAAGTGTAAGGAATAATACACAATATCTTTCATTATTATTCCATTGCTACTATTCTCAAAATAATGCTGGTGATGCCAAAATTTATAGGGACCAAAACGTTGTTCATCAACAAAATAAAATGGTTTTTTCATAAAAGTTATCTCTGAAATCCATGTTAGTGGTACTTTCATTATTGGATTTACAGTATATTCTATGATTAAACCCTCATACATTCGTTCTGGTAATTCATTCTTTATATTAAAACTTAAATATTCTGGAGTTATTATCGGAAGATTTTTTGGATTTGAAAAAAAATCCCAACAATGCTCCATCGAAGTATTAATTAATGTTTTATCTTCTAATTTATAAAGTTTCATATAATTTTTAAAAAATTTAAATCCTTTTTAAAGATTTAATCATATTTATTTTAGAAATTAAAAAAAATAAATGATAAAAAAATGAAATTTTTGATTTTTAATTTTTTTTTTTTAAAATATTTTAAAAATTTTCTTGATATTATTATTTTTTACTCTAAATACTTAAAACTAAAAATTAAATATCTTATGTAATTATTGATTCATTTTGTTACTTATCTATCAAGCTATTTATTGCCCAAATCTTTAAAAAATGCTACTATTCAATGTTTTTCTTATTATCAAAGTGTAACTTGGGAAGGACTTTCTTTTATAGATGGACTCCACTTTCTCAGGTGGAGTCCATCTTTTGCTTGAAAAAATCTCCTTTCCAAATACAACTTAGGAAGGAGAGAGAGAAAAACTTCTCAAAAGCATTTCGGGAAGTAGAAATAGAAATGAATATTTCTTTTATGTCTGACTTTGTCAAGTATGAACCAACACATTAGTTACTGTCGTTAAGTCAAAAATTCTTTCTGGACCTTCTAATATTCCCATTGTCTGTGTCGTTTTTTTAAATGCCTTATAACTGTCGAAGGTATGAACTGTTGAGTGATTAGGGTGCTTAGCGGTCTAAATAGCACATTGTACCCAATAGCACTAACCTACGAAAACCCTTTGACAGCAATGGTTTATACCTGTTGTTGTGCGTTCGTGCATAATTTACTAATTATCTATTATTTCAAATTTACTTTCACCAATTATTCTTTTCAATTCTCCAAAGTGCAAACAATATAACTCATGTTGATTATTTAAATACAAATATTCGCACTCATGTGGTAAAAGTTTCTCAAATTCTTTTTTGTTAATATTGGGTGGTTGAACTAAAGTGATATTCGGAGTCACTGTATTTACTAATTCAAGTAATTTATCAGATGGAGGTTGTGTATTCGAGTTTAAAAATCTGAAAACATGATTTTCTCCTGTAATTGCCCAGTCAGGGTCGATAAAAGCTGAATCAATATTTGGTAATAATTCCAATATTTTTTTTTCAGTCACATCTCCATTTATAAATGTTATTTTATTTTCTAATCCAGCTATTTGTGAATTTTTCTTTGCTAATTCAAAACGAAATCCGTCTACCTCTATACTGTATACATGTTTAGCATATTTTGCTAAAGCTATTGTTGTGAATCCAGCTCCTGTGCATGTCTCCATTACTATATGATTTATAAATCTTTGAGCCAAATGGTTTGCAAATCGAACATCAATCCCCATAATGAAAGAATAATCATCAGCGTCATAATTTTTACCAAATTTATTTATGATTTTTTCTTTTTTCATAATTGGTTTATTTCAAAACAAATCTTGTCTAATAGCGAGGTATCATTTTACATGGCGCACAACGTTTGCGTGTATGACCAGTTGCGTCTTCTATGAGATTTATTATCGAGTTATCACAGCTGAACCAAGAGATGGTGCATAAAAACGCAACCTACAGCCAGCTATTGGTTATACACGCTGTTATGAACAAGTTGTTTATTTTATTGTCACTATTTTCAGTATAATTCATTAATGCTTTTCATAACTATTCACTGCATTCTATTATTAGCTTTTCAAATTCCAATTTGGAATAATTTTTCTAAATACAAATCTGTCAAAAAATACAGCAATTCCAACTCCTATAACATATGCTAAAATGTCAAATGGATCAAAAGTTGTTACTAAAGCATAATTTCCAAAAAACTGCAAAATTTCCATAAATGTTGTAAAAACAATAATAATAGTAGCTTTAACATACCATTTCCGTAATATTTTAATATAACCTAAATTTCTGAAGTAAAAATAGGATAAGGTGAATTATTTTATTAAATTGCAAGT
>CAZCHH010000067.1:0-17445 GCA_964498585.1 uncultured Hyphomicrobiales bacterium | reverse complement strand
ATAAAACCTTTTAACACCTCCCCTGCCCCTCCTTATTAGGAGGGGAATAAGAACAGTTCTATGTTTTAGCGTTCCCCTCCTAAAAAGGAGGGGCAGGGGAGGTGTATTTTTACTTTTTTAAACACTTAAATACATTTTTTATATTATTCTTATATTAGATACACTTACAACAACTAGGAAAGTTGAGTTACATATTAAAAAAAAAATTTATAAAACTGAAAACATATAACTCCCAAATAAATTTAAGAATTATTCTAATTCTTACTGTAACTCCATAATTTATTATGGAGATAATTATTCAAAATTACATTGAAATTTTATAAAAAAAATTAACAATAGTTAAGAAATATGAATTTTCTTTTTTGATTATCATTTATTCTTGAAAGAAAGAGCATACAATAGCCCTCTAACCTTTCTAAAAGAACCTCAAATATATCTTCTTTAATTTCTAATATTTCATAATACTCTTTGTTATTTAAGAACAGGTCTTGAATTTTCTGAGAAATCTTTTCAATCATAGCCAAAATTAATAATCATTAACAAATAAACCCAAAAAAAATCTATATAAAAATTTTTAGTTAATGAATTATGACGAAAAAGCATTAATTTTGTTAGTTAATTTTTATTAATTTATAAAAATACTTTGAAAATGAATGATTCAAATAGCTTATATTCAGAAATAGAAGTCAATTTAGATACGGCAATATCAGTAGGTTTAACCGAAGATGAATACTATAAAGTATGCGAATTTCTGGGAAGAACTCCTACATACACTGAAATTGGTGTTTATGGAGTTATGTGGAGCGAGCATTGCTCTTACAAAAATTCAATAAAACAACTTAAGACCTTGCCTCGTTCTGGCGGTCGTCTCCTTGTAGAAGCCGGCGAGGAAAATGCTGGTTTAGTTGATATTGGAACTGATTCAAAAGGTAATCGTTATGCTGTTTGCTTTAAAGTAGAAAGTCATAATCATCCATCTGCTATTGAGCCATTCCAAGGTGCAGCAACTGGTGTCGGTGGAATTTTAAGAGATATATTTTCGATGGGAGCGCGTCCTATTGCTTCCTTCAATTCACTTCGCTTCGGAGAATTAGATTCTGCCAGGACTAAATTTTTATTAAATGGTGTCATTAATGGTATTTCCCATTATGGTAATTGTTTTGGTGTACCAACAGTTGGTGGTGAAATATATTTCGATGACTGCTATTTCGATAATCCTTTAATAAATGTTATGGCTGCCGGCATTGTGAGAACAGATAGAATTGCAACTGCTGCTGCAAGTGGAATAGGCAATCCGGTTTTCATTGTTGGAAGCAGCACCGGGCGCGACGGCATTCATGGAGCTTCGCTTCTTGCTTCACGCGAATTTGATGAAAAAACAGAAGGAATGCGTCCTACTGTCCAAGTCGGCGACCCCTTTGCAGAAAAACTTTTAGTTGAGGCAACATTAGAATTAATCAAATCTGGTGTTGTTGTCGGAGTTCAGGATATGGGGGCAGCAGGTATTTCCTGTTCTACTTCTGAAATGAGCCAAAGAACCGGTGTAGGAATGAAAGTAGATTTAGACAAAGTGCCTTTACGCGAAAAAGATATGAGTGCTTATGAAATTATGCTGTCTGAATCTCAGGAACGAATGCTTTTTGTTTTTGACAAAAATAAAGTGGATAAGGCAATAGAAATTTGCAATAAATGGGATGTGCCGGTTACCCAAATTGGTGTAGTTACTGGTGGCGGTATGCTTGATATTTCGAAAAATTGCAAGCAAGTGTGCTTTATGCCGGCTGATTCTTTAGCTCTCGGTGGTGGCGCACCTCAATACGACAGAGAAGCAAAAGAACCAGCTTATATAAAGGAAGCAAATGAATTTGATGTTTCAAAAATTGAAACAAAATTAACAACAGAAGAAATCTTTTGGAAACTTTTACAAACACCAACAATTGCTTCGAAAAGGTGGGTTTTTGAACAATACGATTCTCAGGTCCGAACAAACACTATTGCAATTAAATCCGATGCTGCTATTTTAAGAATAAAGGAATTGCCGGGTAAAGGAATTGCTTTAACTACTGATTGCAACAGCAGATATGTTTATTTAGACCCATATAAAGGAACAAAAATAGCTGTAGCTGAAGCAGCACGAAATTTAATATGCGTTGGAGCAAAACCATTAGCAATAACAAACTGCTTAAACTTCGGCAACCCTTATGACCCTGAAGTTTATTGGACGTTTAAAGAAGCAATTAAAGGAATGGGGGAGACCTGCCGTTTATTCGATACACCAGTAACCGGTGGAAATGTTAGTTTTCATAATGAATCTCAAAACAGAGCAATTTATCCAACACCAACAATTGGAATGCTCGGTTTTATTGACGATTTAGACAAAATTATTCCAACCGGTTTTGTTAACGAAGATGACTTAATATATTTAATTGGTTATACTTACGAAGATGATTTAACACAATTTAAATTAGGTGGTTCGCAATATCTCAAATTAATTCATAAAGATAATATCGGTAAGTTACCATCAGTTGATATATCAAAAGAACTTAAATTACAAGAACTTATGTTAGATTTAATAACAAATGGTTTTATCAACTCTGCTCACGATATTAGTGAGGGTGGTTTGGCTATTAACTTAGCAGAGAAAACTATATTATCTAACAATAACTTAGCTGCTTTCATTGATATTAATGAAGTAGATTTAAATAATAATAAATACAATAACTTATTATTATTCGGTGAATTTCAAACAAAAATTGTAGTTACAACTTCTGAAAAAAATATTATTAAATTGAATGATTTATGCAATCAATATTCAATGAGTTGTGTAATGATTGGTAAAGTTCAGCCAGAAGTATTTGAAATAAAAAATGTTTTAAAAACAACGAAAGACGAATTAGTAAAAGCGTATAATGTTTTAAGCAATTTTATGCAATAAAAATTTTTATTTTTAACTTGAATTTATTAAATTATTAAATAAATGTGGAGAGAAATTTGAATCATTTTTTTAAAAATATCAGAATAATAGACCCAGAGGAACAATTAAACACTGTGGTAAACCTTTGGGTAAAAGATGGCATTATAAAGCATTGCTCACCGGAAGACGCAACAATTGATTCAGAGACTGAAATAATTGAAGCAAAAGAATTAGTTGCAGCGCCTGGCTTCTTCGATATGCATGTGCATTTAAGAGAGCCGGGATTTGAGCAAAAGGAAACAATCAAAACAGGATGCGAAGCCGCAGCAAATGGTGGTTTTACTGAAATTTGCTGTATGCCAAATACTGACCCTACGATTGATAATGCTTCAGTGATTGAATTTATTAAGAATAAGTCAAAAGGATTATTACCAAATGTTCATATTGCAGCTGCTATAACTCAGGGAAGAGAAGGTAAACAGCTTGCACCAATTAAAGAGCTAAATGAATACGGAGCAGTAATGTTTACTGATGATGGAGTTTGCGTTACTGATTCTACAACAATGAAGCTTGCTTTTGATTACACTTCAATTGATAATCTATTAATTTCACAGCATTGCGAAGACCATTCTTTAACTAATCATTTTGCTATGAATGAGAGTAAGGTTTCTTTCAAACTTGGTTTAAAAGGTTATCCAACAGTTGCAGAAGAAATTATGTTAAGTCGCGATATTATGTTAGCTGAATATTGTGGAAATCATCGCTATCATGCAAGCCATATAAGTACAAAAGCTTCTGTTGAGTTGATTAGAAATGCTAAGAAAAAAGGAATAAAAGTAAGTTGTGAAGTTACTCCTCATCATTTTTCTCTAACTGAAGATAATTTATTGACTTACGATACAAATTTTAAAATGAATCCACCACTTAGAAGTAAAGAAGATGTTATAGCACTAATTGAAGGAATTAAAGACGGTACAATTGATTGTATAGCTTCAGACCACGCACCACACACATTAAACGAAAAAGAAGTTGAATTTGAAAGGGCGCCAAACGGCATTATTGGTTTAGAAACATCTATAGCCATTGCTCTAACTTATCTATTCAATGAAGGACATATCGGATTAGAAAGGATTATAGAACTTATGTCAATAAATCCAAGAAAGATTCTCAATTTGCCAATAGTTAATATAAAAGTTGGTGAAAAAGCAAATTTAACAATTTTCAGACCAAATGAAGAATGGATTTTTGAAAAATCAAATATTAAATCAAAATCGAAAAATTCTCCATATATTGGATATAAGTTTAAAGGAAAACCAAAATACGCTATTAACAATAATTTAATTGTTAAATCAGTTATGTAAATTACATAATTTTAAATTAGTATAATTATTAAAATAAATTAGAATAACAGACAAAACAGACAAATTTGAGATATTTAAATCATAAAAGAAAATAAACAATGTAATATAATTTGCATTATGTAAACTAAAACAATGAATAATAGAAACAACATAATTAATCATCAAATATTACATATCCCCTATTAATCGTAAAAAATTGAAAGGCAATAAAATGAATTTAAAAAACAATCAAAATTTAATTATAGCAACAATTTTAGTAATAATTGCTGCTTTTTCGAGACTAGTAATCAATATTCCAAATTTTAGTCCAATAATGGCAATTTCACTTTTTGCCGGTGCTTACTTTTTAGATAAAAAATTTGCTATATTAATCCCCATAACTGCAATGCTAATAACAGATGCTTTTATCGGTTTTCATTCGATGATTTGGGCTGTATATCTTAGTTTTGTCATTGCTGTTTTTATCGGATACCTAATTAGTAAAAAAGTTACTTTTATTAAGGTCTTCTTTAGCTCTCTTGCTGGCTCTATTCTATTTTTTATCATTACTAATTTTGCTTATTGGCTTATGTTTAATGATTATTCAAGAGATTTTAGTGGTCTTATACTCTGCTATGAAATGGCAATCCCGTTTTTTAGAAATACTTTGTTAAGTGATATGGGATATTCTCTTGTTATATTTGGAAGTTACGCTATTGCAGGAAAATTTGTTTTTAATACAAAAATTCAAGGCACTATTAACTAATATTCTTTGTCATATAGAACAAATATATATATAATTTAAAACTACATCTAATTAGATGTAGTTTTTATTTTATATTATATAAATATTATTATTAGTATCAATAAGCTAAATTCTGTGCAAGCCACTTTTCTATTTCTTCTGTACTCATTCCCTTTCGCTTTTTGTAATCTAATATCTGGTCCTTTGCAATTTTCCCGACTGGCTCATATTTAGCTTCTTTATGCGCAAAATATAAACCGCAAATTGATGCAGCTGGCACCATCATTAAACTTTCTGTGAGTTGGGTGCCAATATTCTTTTCTACTTCTAATAAATCGAATATGATTTTCTTTTCTGTGTGGTCTGGCAACGCAGGGTAACCGTGAGCTGGACGAATACCGGGATAGCTAAATGACAAATCAATGGTCGTAATGATGTTGATTTGTTCGTTTTCTTCTGTCATTCTGAGCGGAGCGAAGAATCCAGAGGGCTGTGGTAACAAGGAGTTGTGAGATTCTTCACTGCGTTCAGAATGACATTCTGTAATAGATTCTTCACTGCGTTCAGAATGACAAACAAATTTCAATTCCTCATTTTCAGAATATCCCCAATATTCCGTTCTTACCTTGTAATGCAAGAGTTCTGCATAAGCTTCTGCTAATCTGTCGGCAATGATTTTAACAAGTATTGAGGAATATTCATCGTTATTCTTTGAAAATTCACTTGTAAGTTCTTTAGCTCCAATTCCGGCAGTTAAAGCAAAACAGCCGATATAATCAGTAATTCCACTTGTATTTGGTGCAATAAAATCAGCAAGAGAATAATTCGGAATTCCATATTGTTTTTTCCATTGCTGGCGCAGGAAATGGAATGTTTCTAAAATTTTGTTATTTTCAGAATAAACCTCAACATCATCGAAGCCAACGGTATTTGCCGGAAATAATCCCAATACTGCATTTGCCTTTAAAAGTCCTTTTTCAATAATTAAATCAAGCAACTCATTTGCCTCTTTAAACAGCTTTTTTGCTTCTTCGCCATATTTTTCATTTTCAAATATTTTAGGAAAGCGTCCTTTCATTTCCCATGCTAAGAAAAATTCAGTCCAATTAATGAATTTCCTTATTTCGTCAAGTGAATAGTTTTCTAAAATTGTAATTCCAGGTTTTTTGGGCTTATTTATAATTTGTTCAGTCCAATTAAACTGCTTCCTGTTTTCTCTTGCCTCATTAATTGAAATTAGATTTTTCTCACTATTTTTTTGTAAATAATTTTCTCTAAGTAACTTATATTCTTGCTTTATTTCATTTACAAAATCATCTTTAGTTTTGGAATTAAGCAAATTGCTTACAACTGCTACGCTTTTCGAAGCATCTAAAACGTGGATTACAGGAGCAGAATAAGCTGGAACAATTTTCACGGCTGTGTGAATTCTTGAAGTAGTAGCTCCACCAATAAGCAAAGGAATTTTTAAGTTGTGCTTTTCGAGCTCTTCTGCGACGTGGAGCATTTCTTCAAGCGAAGGAGTAATAAGACCGCTTAGTCCTATTATATCTACGTTTTCTTCAATTGCCTTTTGAACAATATGTTCAGTCGGGACCATAACGCCGAGGTCAATTATTTGATAATTATTGCAGGAAAGCACCAAACCAACGATATTTTTCCCAATGTCGTGGACATCGCCTTTAACTGTTGCAAGCAAGATTTTTCCGTTATATCTGTGCTGTTTGTCTTCTCTTGATTTTGAAATAAATGGTTCTAAAACTGAAACCGCTTGCTTCATAACTCTTGCACTTTTCACAACTTGAGGAAGAAACATTTTCCCTGAACCGAACAACTCCCCCACCCTATTCATTCCGTTCATTAACGGACCTTCAATTATTTTTAATGGTTCAGTTTCCTTAACAGCTTCAAGCAAATCAATTTCTAAAAAGTCAGTATTGGAGTGAACAAGAGAATAGGTAATCCGTTCAATAACCGGAAGCTGCCTCCATTCTTCCTTTTTTTCTTCTTTATGAATGTCTGATTTATTCTCATTTGCAAAATTTATTAACTTTTCAGTGGCATCGCTTTTTCTATTGAAAACAACATCTTCGATTAATTCACGTAAAATCGGGTCAATTTCATCATATACATCAAGTTGGGCTGGATTTACAATTCCCATATCCAAACCAGCTTTAATTGAATGGTAAAGGAAAACGGAGTGCATTGCTCGTCTAACATTTTCATTACCACGAAAGGCAAATGAAACATTTGAAATTCCACCACTTGTAGATGCGTAAGGTAAATTTGACTTTACCCAACGAACTGCTTCAATGAAATCCTTTGCGTAATTTGAATGTTCATCTATTCCAGTTCCGATTGTCAAAACATTTGCATCAAGAATAATATCCTGCGGCGGAAAACCAACTTTTTCAGTTAAAATGTTGTATGAACGCTCAAGTATTTCAATTTTTCTTTCAAAGGTAACCGCCTGTCCTTGTTCGTCGAATGCCATAACAATGACTGCTGCACCATATTCCATTAATTTCTTTGCAAGCTCAATAAACTTTTCTTCACCTTCTTTTAAAGAAATTGAATTAACTATTCCTTTTCCCTGCAAGCACTTTAAACCTGCTTCAATAACATCAAAGTTCGATGAATCAAGCATAACGGGAACACGTGAAATATCGGGGTCAGAGCCAATATAATTTAAAAAATCGCTGACAGCTTTAACTGCATCAAGCAGCGGTTCATCCATATTGACATCAATTGCCTGCGCACCAGCTTCAATTTGGAGACGAGCAATACGGGCAGCTTCTTCCCAGTTTTGCTCTTTAATTATTTGAGCAAACTTTCTTGAGCCAGCGACGTTTGTTCTTTCTCCAATATTTATAAAGTTAGATTCAGGGCGAATAATCAGCGGTTCTAGTCCACATAGTTTTAAGTATTTACTTTTATCAGTAGGAATTTGTCTCGGTTTTGCATTTTCGAGTATTTGAGCAACTGCTTTTATATGAGCCGGTGTAGTTCCACAGCAGCCACCAACAATATTTAAAAGTCCATCGTCAGCATATTCTTTTATAGTTTTTGCAAAAAAATCTGTTGTTTCATCATAGCCGCCAAATGAGTTTGGAAGACCAGCATTTGGGTAAAGCGATGTGAAAGTATGTGAAATTTGAGATAATTCTTTAATAAAGGGACGCATTTCAGCTGAACCAAATGAACAATTTAAGCCAATAGAAAGCAAATTAGGGGTATTTTTAACAGAAATGCAAAATGCTTCAAGTGTTTGCCCTGTCAGTGTTCTTCCGCTGTTATCGTTGATTGTAACGGAAAGCATTATTGGTATTGATAAATTCTTTTCTTTCAATACCTGATTAATTGCGAAAATGGCAGCTTTACAGTTTAATGTATCGAAAATTGTTTCAACTAAAAGAAGATTCACACCGCCATCAATCAAGCCCAATGCCTGCTCGCGGTATGCCGTAACAAAGTCATCGAAATAAAATTTGCGGTAACCCGGATTTGCTACATCTGACGATATTGAAGCAGTTTGGTTTGTAGGACCAATAGAGCCGGCAACGTATCTTGGCTTATCTGGTGTTCTGCTCGTCCATTCGTTTGCTGCTTCTTTTGCAACTCGGGCAGCTTCATAGTTCAATTTGTAAGTATAGCTTTCTAATCCATAATCTGATTGTGAAATTCGGTTTGAGTTGAAAGAGCAGGTCTCTATTATATCCGCACCGGCTCCAAGGTATTTGCTATGAATTTCTTTAATGATATGAGGTTGCGTAAGCACCAGCACATCATTATTTCCTTTTAGATTTACTTTGCTTTCCTGAAACAAGCTGCCGCGAAAATCTTCTTCGTTTAGCTTATATTGCTGCACCATAGTTCCCATTGCACCGTCGAGAATGAGGATGCGTTGAGGAAGTGAATCTAAAAGTGTTTGGATAAATGGATTATATTTATTTTTCATATTTTTATATTATTTCTGAAAATTCAAATCTGACACAATTAGAAATACAAATTAATGATAAATTTTAAATTTATTAGAGGGAAATGTTGGTAATACAGAGCAGTTTGTATTTAATTTAGTGATATACTGAAGTGCAGAGAAGAATTTTATAAGTCATAGGTTTCTCAAATTCTAAAAGAAATAACATTAAAAATATCATCGAAGCAATGTATTAAAACCTGCTTGATTGAAATGATTATCAGCAGTTAAAACATTTTTAATATTAAACTCTTTTAAAATTTCTATTGAAATACAGTCTGTTAAACTCCAGTTTTTATCAAGCATCCGGCAAAATAATGACAAACCTAATTTATAATATTTATCAGATAGTTTAACAATTTCAATGCTCTTATCATCATACAAAGAATTTATTAGTATAATTCATTTATTCTTTAAACTCATCTTTAAAAAAGAGTTGCCGAGTTCAAGAATTATAAATTCAGAAGTAATTAAGGAAATTCTATTTGATTTTATTAACTTAGCTAAATCTAAAGCTTTTTGATGTAAATTATCTTTTTTTGAAGATAAAGCTATGATAAAAGATGTATCTATAAAATACTTTTCTTTCATAAACTTCACTCATTTAAATATTCATCAACTTTTACCGACCAATCCGGAGGAGCTTCAAAATCAAGTTCTATTGCTTTTTCAAGAAATGAGTATTGAATATCACTTTTACGTAAATCAATTTTAATTTTTGAATGTTGCTGCAATGGTAATTCTTGAGCTAACATCAAAGTTTTATTTTTTTTAGTTGCCGTTAAAACATTTTCCACATTTTCTCCTGTTTCAATTATAATAAATTCTACATATTTGACGTTAATTCATAAATCAAATTTTAAATGCTAATTATTGGTTTATTGTTACAAAATAAATAATCAACTCCATAGGAGTTATATATTGGAAGAAAATTGCAATCCTAAAAGTATTTAACTCCGTAAGAGTTATATATTATTTGCTTTCTAACCAATTAAACAAATATTCACTTTTATATTCAATTTCAAATTTTTCTAATAATTCTATGTATTCCTCTTTAAATGTTTTTACTTTATGATTTTTTTCCTGATTATTTATATAATTAATCACTTTATCACGTTGAGAACGAGAATAAGAAAAAGCAGCATATCCTTCCTGCCAGGCAAACTTTCCTTTTAAATATCTCTTCTCATTTATAAATTTTGTTGAAAAACGTTTTACGTCTCTAACAACATTTGAAATAGAGGAATCAGGATTTAAACCAAATAAAATATGAATATGGTTTGGTATCCCATTGATACAAATTAGTTTTTGATTCAAATTTTTAAAAATACTGGAAATATACATAAAGATTTCATCTCGAAAATCAGATTGCAGCAAATAGTCGCGGTTTTTAACAGCGAATATAAGATGAATTGTAATTTGTGAATATGTATTAGCCATTTTCTTGTATGTTTTAATTAAAAATAATTTCTTCCAATATAAAACTCCTACGGAGTTTCTCTTTTTTAATCTATTCTTTCTACCAATATAAAACTCCTACGGAGTTTTTCTCTTTTTATTTATTCTTTCTACCAATATAAAACTCCTACAGAGTTTCTCTTTCTTCCTATATCTCCCCCTCCACATTCTTCAAAAGGTTTTCTGCTTTAAGCAAATTTATATGAGAGATGAATTGCTGGGCTTCGTCGCGATATTCCTTTTTTATATCCAAAATTAATTCTGGTTTGTTATAACCTTTCAGTTTCTTTAGGGTATGAAGGGAATTAGTTTTGATAATAATTCGGGTGGAAAACATTTTTTTCTTTAGTTCAATGAGAAGCAGCGATTCTAAAGGAATTTTAATACATTTGACATCACTTTGAATCACACCAAAAATGCTGTCTTTCGTTTGAAATTCAACTAAAATAAAATCTTCAGCATATCTCAACATACCGGTAGTTTCTGCCAGACCTTGAAAAACTTCTTCAATTTTAAACGGAATTGCGATTTGACTTAACATAACATCTCAAATAATTATAATATTGCAAAAATAATAAAATTCAATATACATATTTCCAAAAATTTTTTAATTTGCATTGTTTTATTAATTTAAAAAACGTATATATGGCGGAAAACAATATAATCTTAAAAGGAATTGCCTCCTCACCCGGCATAGAGCAGGGTAAAGCTGCTTTAATCATACCTGAACCGATTGTAATACCAAGCATTAAAATCGAACAAGAGAGAATAGATGAAGAAATAAATCGCTTTGAATTTGCTGTCAAAAGTTTGGTTGATGAATTCACTGATATTTTAAACCGAATGAAAGACGATAAAACCAATGTTTCGGCGATTATTGAAACAAATATTTTATATCTTCAAGACCCATACATTCAAGACGGAATTATCAACAGAATAAAAGACCGATATTCTGCGGAAAGTGCTGTTATTCAGGAATTTGATAACCAAAGAATCTTTTTCAAATCCACAAAAGATGCACTACTTCGTGAACGTGCTACTGAACTTGACCAAATCAAAGAGCGACTGCTTTCTGCTTTGAAAAATAAATGCTTAGTATATAATTTTCCGGAAGGAACAATAATTATTGCTCAATCTGTTCTTCCAGCCGAGGTTTTGAGATTTAATGAGTTAAAAATCGGTGGTATAATTACTGAAGTTGGTGGAATTACTTCGCACAGCTCTATTTTAGCACGAACCTTTGGTATTCCAGAAATTATTGATGTGAAAAACGCTTTAAGCTTAATAAAGAACAATGACAATTTAATAATTGATGGCTATAATGGTTTTGTTGTAGTTAATCCAGACCAGAACTATTTGGAACGTTACCGCACCAGAAAAACAGCCGAAGAAGAACACAAGAAAAAATTAGGCGATTTAATTAAATTGGATTCTGAAACGAAAGACGGTAAGAAAATCACATTGCTGGCAAATGTGGATTTTCCGAAAGATGTGGAAGCAGCCATTCTTGTCGGTGCTGAAGGAATTGGGCTTGTCCGCACAGAGCATTTAGTTATTTCCAACGACAAAATTCCAGATGAAGATGAGCAATTCCGTTTTTATAATGAAATAGCAGAGCGTGCATATCCCAAACCTGTTAATCTGCGTATTTTTGACCTTGGCAGCGATAAATATGCAGAAGGGCTTCCCAAAAGAGAAACCAATCCTGCACTCGGTCTGCGTGGTATGCGCTTTCTTTTGCACCGGTTGGATTTGCTCGAAACACAAATCAAAGCGATTTTGCGTGCTTCAAAAAATAAAAATGTCAGTTTTATGCTACCTATGGTTACAACAATCAACGAAGTAATTCAGGTTAAAGAAATTATAGAAAAATGTAAAAAAGAACTTGCTGAAAAAAATATTGATTTTGACCCAAATATTCCTATAGGACTAATGATTGAAACACCTGCCGCTGCAATTATGTCTGACGAACTCGCTAAGCATTGCAGCTTTTTCAGTATAGGCACCAACGACCTTACTCAATACTCTCTCGCTGTAGATAGGGATAACGAGCTTGTTTCAGAATATTTCGATGCTTTCAACCCAGCAGTTATTCGTTTAATGGAAATGATTGTAGAATCCGCCCATAAAAACAACATAAGCGTTAGCATTTGTGGTGAACTGGCTGGCCATTCCGCTGCAACCAAAACCTTAATCGATATTGGAATTGACAAGCTAAGCGTTCCGCCATCTTTACTCCTCGAACTAAAGAGCCGCGTTAGGGATATTGATTTGAATGAGAAGTGATTTAGTTGTTTTACAGATGTCCTACATCTCGAAGATGTAGTACTCCTGTCCAAAAAACATAAGAAAAGTAATTATTCAGTTGGGATTATATATTTGTAATAAGTGTAAGCGTTTCCTGTGTTTATCACGTAGGGATTATATATACAATATTACTATTTAATCCCTACGGGATAACAGCAGAAAAGTAGCTTGTATGTTACAAATATTCAATCCCTATCGGGATAAAGAAATGAAAATTGATACATAATGTAAAGTCATGCTAACAACTTGTTGTTCGAATGACCGAAAAAATCAACTTTTTTGCAAATTTTTTGTTTTACACATACTTAAAAAAATACTGCCAATCTGTTTTAGCTGCTAATAAAAAAGTTTGAATATATTCCTCTTCAGATATATGTTCAAAAACATTTTTATCAAAAAAAAATAAAATAAAAATTTTGTTTGTTTTTTATTGAAAAATGTTTTAATTTGCTTTTGATTAAAAAAAAGAGGAAAAAATATGGAAAAAAAATCTTGGCTTAATTGAGTAAGTTTTGGCTTTTGTTTAGTTTGTTTCCCTAAATGAAAACAAAAACTTGCAAAGTTAGGCGGAAACACAAGATAAATAATAAAAAAACATCCTCCGCTAGGAATTCCGATACCTTTTTTGCGGAGGATGCAACAATCAACAATTGTTAAACTAAATTACGGAAAATTTTATAAAAAAGAAAATTTTTCTTCTATTTGCGGCTTTAGCAATAGTGTTTGCTAATTTGGTGGTGGCTTGCCCTGAGGGGTGGACATCTGGAGCAGGAATAGTAACTTATAATGGCTGCAGGTATTCTTATATGTATTGTTACGGCATTTCAAATGGCTACCATTGTATAAAGATGACAGATTTTACTGTTGTTTCACCATGTGATAGTGTGGATTTCGAAAATAATTCACAAGAAGTAACTGATTTGGTTTTATTACAAATTGGGGCTTATCTTGATAATCAGAATTTTTTTGAAGATTCAATCCCACCTTGCCCAGGAGGAATGTGTTTATTAAATATCAGCGATAATGTCTGTTACAGTGGTTGGTATTTCCACAAAGGACAGTATCATATGAGAACTTGCAATGATGGACAACCAAGAGCATGCAATGAAACTATATATTATTGTTTTGAAATTATTAATGGACATAAAGTATATAGATTAATCAGAAATGGTGTTCAGTTTGGTCCACCATGCCCATACCCATGTAAATCAAGTTGTCGATAATTTGTTTTTATTTTATAAATATCCGATATTTTAAATATCGGATATTCTAAATTCTAACATTATGAAAAAATTAATTATTCTTTTTCTAATCACATTTACTACAGAACTTTTCCCTCAAACATGGGACTTTCTTTATAAAGAAGATTTTCTTGTTTATAATGAGACCTTTGAAAGCTATGGAAAAATGAATTGCAAACAAATGTTTATAAGAGGAGATTCAACATACATTTTTAGAGTAAACTCTGACACCTTACTAATGATTTATGACCAAAGTAAAAAAAAGTGGTTTTATAAATCAAGAAGAGATTTATTAGTAAATAATACAAATAAAGATTCTATTTACAAAGAGCATAAAAAATCAAATGTATATTATATTGCTATAGACAATGAAAAAAATATTTGGCTCAGCATAGGAAATAGTATTTTGCAAATAAAATCAGATACTATCGTTAATTTTACTCAATACTTTGATAATATTCGCAAAAAATATTATAAAATAGACAGAACAAGCCAAAAGACTTTTGATATTAAGGTTGATATAAACGGAGATATTTGGCTATTGGCTCAATTCTTTGTTTTATATAATGATACAACCTATTTTAACTATTATGCCTTATGTAAATTTAAAAATAATCGTCTTGAAACAATGTTTGACAGGCAAATAAATAGATTTTATATTGACAGAATGAATAAAATATGGTGTTGTTTTGGTGATTCAGTTTTTATATATGAAAATGATATACAAATCAATCAATTTTCAACTTATGATTTTCCAAATGGTTATGGATATTTAAAGGATGTTGTTTTCGATTCAAAAAATACAATGTATGCCTTAAATACAAATTCATATTTATATATTTATGATGGAGAAAATTTTAAATCGGATAAATATATGCACGATATTGAATGGTATTCTGGCACACATGAAGATTTAAGTTCAAGTTGGTTAAGCGTTGATAGTTCAGACAATATCTGGCTAATTGGCTCAATGACCTGCAATTTATACAAATTAGCATCTTCAGCGAACTGGTCATTAATTGAAATACCTAAATTTTCAACAGCAGTTGACGATTGGTGCTATAAATCTCTTATTCAATGTGACAATTATAATAATATCTGGATTTCTGCTCAAAGCAATTATTATGGTTTTGGAGTAAACAATTATGGAATTTATATTTTTAATCCTGATACAACTACTGGAGTAGTCGAACAAGGAGATTTTTCAATCAACGGCTTGCCAGATGTCTGGCTTTTTAATCTTTATCCCAATCCAGCCACTCAAAATGTTACTGTTGAATTCTTTTTAGACAATTCCGTTGTTGAACAACTTGATGCAAGATTGTTTAATGTAATGGGTATGGAAGTTAAAAATATTAAGGAAGATTTCGATTACGATAGTTACAATATGAAAGCAACTCTTAAGTTTTCAGTTGCAGGTATTCCAAGAGGCGGGCATATTGTTTCAGTTAAAGCAGGCAGAAGCCATAAATTTTGGATGCTAATGGTGGGATATTGATTTTAAACTTTCGCAAAGCCTGACAAACTTGTGCGAAAGTGATAAGCCAGTCATTCTGAAGGATTTCAGAATTTATCTTTATCTGTCATTCCGATACGAAGTGAGGAATCTCACAAGTCGTTGTTACCACAAAATTTGTATGAAATGGACAAAGGAGTCCTACATCTCCGAGATGTAGAACTCCTGTCCAAAAAACATAAGAAAAGTAATTATTCAGTTGGGATTATATATTTTAATAAGTGTAAGCGTTTCCTGTGTTTATCCCGTAGGGATTATATATAGAATATTACTATTTAATCCCTATCGGGATAACATAATAAAAGGTGCTCGTATATTACAAATATTTAATCCCTATCGGGATAAAGAAATGGTGTGATGATATAAAGTAAAAGTCATACGAACAGCAAGCTAATAGTGCGACTTAAAAAGATGGATTCTGACATTCGTCAGAATGACACTTTTATCACTTTCGCACATGTTTCCCTAACTTTGCGAAAGTTTTAATAACTCATTAATTCAATAACCTAATAACTAAAACACGGAGTATTTATGAAAAAATTAATTCTTTTCTGTTTTTTAATTTCAAATATTCTTTATTCGAAAGAATGCGGCTGGGAATGGCAAAGCCCACAACCACAGGGGAATTTTTTAACATCAGTAAAATATGCAAGTAAAAATATAGCTTATGCTTGCGGTGATGTTGGAACAATACTCAAAACTACAGATGGTGGTGAAAACTGGATGTTATTAAAAACTATATTTAAAGTTGATTTGTTTAATATTTTTCCTATTGATGAAAATCACTGTTTTGCTGTCGGAAACGATAGTAATATATTTAAAACAACAAATGGTGGAAAAAATTGGTATAGTGTTAACAGCGGCATTGATACTACTTTAAGCAAAATCTTTTTTATAAATTCAACTACTGGCTGGATTACAAGCCAGAAAGGAAATATTATTAAAACAACTGATGCTGGTAATAGCTGGTTTGAGCAAATTTCAAATGTAACAAATACTTTAAATGACATTTATTTTCTAAATGAAAATTTAGGTTATGCTGTTGGTTTTGAAGGTACTTTACTCAAAACTACAGATGGTGGTGAAAACTGGGTAAAACAAGATAGTGTTACAAATCAAAACTTACATTCAGTATTCTTTTATAATGAAAATATTGGATGGCTTTCTGGTTTCAATGATTTAATCTTAAAAACTACAGATGCTGGAGAAAGCTGGATAAAACAAACAACTGAAGAAAATTTTAGCACCCTCACATATATAAAATTTTTCGATGAAAATACCGGCTGGGCTGTTGGTGGAGTAATCTTAAAAACAACAGATGGAGGAAATGAATGGAACGAACAAACAAGCGGAATGTCTTTTTTTTATGGAGCTTATGGTATTGATATGTATGATATAAATAATGGGATTATTGTTGGCTTATCAGGCGATATTAGAAAAACAACTAACGGTGGCTTCAGTTGGGTATTACAAACTAAAAAAGAAAATCATGATAATAATGCAGTTCAATTTATTAATGAAAATACTGGCTGGGTAGTTGGACAATATGGGAAATTGTTAAAAACTACAGATAGCGGTAAAAATTGGTTTGCTCAAGATGCTGGAATAATTGCTACCTTAAATTGTGTGCATTTTATTGATTCTTTGACTGGTTTTATAGGGGCTACTGACGGAACTGTTATGAAAACAACTGATAGTGGTAATAGCTGGATAAATACAAATACGGAACTTAATAGCAATATATATTCTCTTTACTTTGTTAATGATTCTGTTGGATTTTTAACAAGCATTGGAATTATATACAAAACTACAAATGGCGGTGAAAAATGGTGGTATAAGATTCATCATACATCTCATGGAATTTTAGATATACAATTTGTAAATGAAAATATTGGATTTGCTCGTGGCAAAAACGATACTTTGCTCACTACAACCGATTGTGGCGAAA
>CAZCHH010000066.1:0-17671 GCA_964498585.1 uncultured Hyphomicrobiales bacterium | reverse complement strand
GTTCAGAATGACTGTGTTAATTGATGTCATCTCCATTTCAATAAAGGTCTTCCTTTATCGTGGGGTTCGAAATGACAAAACTACGATATAAGAAACTACGAGGGAGTATGAGTTCTGGTGTTTTGTTCAGGTAAATTAAAAAAAACTTTCCATAAATTTCAGATTTATGGAAAGTTTTTTCAACTTAAGAAAGGAAAAATTTATCTCAATCCCCGTTTAATAAGTAAAGGTTCAATGCTTGGCTCTTTACCTCTAAAATTAATATAAAGAGTCATTGGGTCATCGGTATAACCTTTTTCTAAAATATTTTTTCTGAAAGATTCACCGGTTTGCTTGTCGAAAATCCCATTTTCTTTAAAAGCTTGGAAAGCATCAGAATCAAGAACTTCAGACCAGATATAGCTATAATATCCTGACGAATAACCACCACTGAAAATATGATTGAAATAAGTGCTACGGTAGCGTGAAATAATCTGAGGAATTAATCCCAAGCTGTCTAATATTTTATTTTCAAAAGCATCAATTTCAATTTCCTGAGTTTTAATCAATGTATGGTAAGCCATATCTAAGAAAGACGCAGCAAGATATTCTGTAGTTGCAAATCCCTGATTGAAATGCTGACTATTAATTATTTTATTAATCAAATCATCAGGGATAATCTGATTTGTTTGATAATGTTTAGCATAAACTTTTAGCAATTCGGGTTCGGCAGCCCAATTTTCCATAATTTGAGATGGTAATTCAACGAAATCTCTAGGGACATTAGTGCCGGATAAACTGCGATAGGTGCATTTTGAAAGCAATCCATGAAGTGCATGTCCGAATTCATGGAAGAAAGTAGTTACTTCGTCGAAAGTAAGCAAAGATGGCTGGTCTGCGGTTGGTTTAGAAAAATTACAAACAATAGAAATAACAGGGTTAATCATTTTCCCTTCTTTAATGTATTGAGGTCTAAAATCGCTCATCCAGGCACCACCACGTTTGCTTTCTCTTGGGAAGAAATCCATATATAAAATACCTAAATGGCTTTTGTCCTCGTCTAAAACTTCAAAAACAACAACATCAGGATGATATTTTGGTATGTCTTTTCGCTCAACAAAACTAATTCCATATAGTTTATTAGCTAAATAAAAAATACCTTCTCTGACATTACTGAGTTCAAAATAAGGTCTTAACTCCTCTTCGTCAAGATTGTATTTTTCTTTTCTTAATTTTTCGGCATAAAATCTCCAGTCGTAAGGTTTGAAATCAAAATTTTTATTCTCTCTAGAAGCAATATTATTGAGTTCAGCTAATTCCTGATGAGTAACCGGCAAAGCTGCTTCCCAAATTTCATTCAAAAGTTTATATACATTTAATGGCTTTTTAGCCATACTTTCTTCGAGAACGAAATCTGAATGGCTGGAATATCCGAGCAAATTAGCTTTTCTAATCCGAAGATTTACAATTTTGTTGATTATTTCTTTATTATCAAATTCATCGCCATTATTTCCTCTCATTGAATATGCATTAAACATTTTTTCTCTGTTTTCGCGAACCATCGAATATTGCAGGAAAGGCATAACACTTGGGTTATGCAAAGTAAATAAATAACCTTGACCACCATTATCTTTGGAAGCTTGTTTTGCAGCACCAACAATAGCTTCTGGAAGCCCTGCAAGTTCATCTTCAGTATTTAATTCTAATTTGAATTTATTAGTTTCTGCTAAGATGTTTTCACCAAATTTCAGAGTTAAAACAGAAAGCTCCTGATTAATTTTTCTCAGTTCATCCTGTTGCTCTAAAGATAAATTTGCTCCTGAACGAATGAAACTTTTATATGTTTCTTCGAGTAATCTCATTTGTTCAGAGTTTAGTTGGAATTCATTTTTTTTCTGATATACTTCTTTGACTCTGGCAAAAAGTTCTGGATTAAGCATTATATCATCACTATGCTTTGAAAGCATAGGAGCAACATCTTTTGCGATGGCTTGAATTTCGGGATTAGTATAAGCAGAATTCATATTGTAAAACACTTCAGAAACTTTGTTTAATAATTCGCCACTATACTCTAATGCTTCAATTGTATTGTTGAAGTTGGGAGCTTCCTTTTTGCTTACTATAGCATCAATTTCTTCTTTCTGCTGGTTCATTCCTTCTTTAAAAGCCGGAACATAATGCTCTATCTTTATTTTTTCAAAAGGCGGCACCTGAAATGGAGTCTTATACTCCGTAAAAAAAGGATTTTCTTCTTTCATATTGCATGCTTTTAATGGTATTAATAATATTATTGATAATAATATGATTTGAATTAAATTTTGATTTTTCATAATTTTTTTTATTTTATTAAACATAACTTTTTTATGAAATTAAAGATAACAAAAATTTGACAACTTACAAAGAACTACATAAAAAAAATTTTATAAAAGTTTATTAGCAATTATAGTTAAATATAATCGTTATAATATTAAACGGAAATTATGTGATTAAGATTCAGGATATTTCCATTTTTTAATTTTTTTAGTTGTAATTATGAGAAAATTTTACTTCCTTTTTTTAATAGTATTTTTTTTAGGTAACTTTGTAACTGCTCAAACAGAAAGCGTTTATCAAGTAGCTTTAGAGGAAATGAATAAAAAAAATTATTCACTTGCTATCGAAAATTTTACTAAAACTCTAGAGCTTTTAAAAAATAACAGTGATGTTTATTATAACAGGGGACTTTGTTATTCTGAATTAAAAGAATATAAAAAAGCAATAGCAGATTTTAAAAATGCAATTAAATTAAAAAATCTTATTCCTGATTATTACTACAGCTGTGCTTTATCGGAGTGCTATTTAGGTTATTATAAAGATGCTATCTCTCATCTAAATTTAGCAATAGGACTATCTTCAAAAAATATTGATTATTACTATCTTCTTGCACTGACTCATTATTACTGCGAAAACTATGCAGATGCTATTAACAATTATAATTCAGTACTTAAGATAAATCCAGACGATTTAAGAGCAATATATGGAATTGGAATTATTCACAGAATAGAAAAAAAATATAATGATGCAATTACTTTCTTACAACGATTTCTTGATTTGTCGCCAAATAATCATCATTTAAGAAGTGAAGCAGAACGCCTTTTAAATGAAATTAAAAAAGAAATGTCTGAACAATAAAAAAATAATGAAATGAATAATAATGACGCTTTAAAGAATATTCTTAATCAGGTAAAAATTTTTGGTGATAATCATATCCTACCAATAAATGAGGAATTGAATATTGCTGGATTTGCTTTCATTGACAATTTCAGCTTTGAAAAAGGAGCCCAATTTTTTACCTATTTAGCAGAAGCAATTTTAAATAATTGCGATTTTGGTTTTATAGATAAAAAAATTGGTCATAATGATATTCTTTCGCTTTGCAATGCAACTTTAAGCGCCGATGTTTGCATTTTTCTTTTCCTTCATAATTCAAATTCAAATGAATCTTTAAAAGAATTAGTGGCTACTTTTAACAAAATTATTAAACCGCTTTCCCAAAAAAAACCCTCTATTAGCTTAATTTTCAATAATCAAATTTCACCAGATGAAATTGAAAGTAATACAATCCTAACTTTTAGCGATGACTCTCTCGAATCTATTGCTGCTTCAATCCTTTTTCTTTCTAAAGAAAAACCACTCGAAATTCTTGAATATAATGAGCTTTGCTTTAAGAACTAATCTGTTTGTTTATCAGAAAATAAGAAGGATTCAAAGTTGTTTGCTTTGTTGATACTCCTAATGAACTAATTTGACTTTTTTAATGCGTAACTATATGTATAACATACAATTATAATGATTTTATTAGCAAAAGGAAGTCATCGAATGACTGGCAGTCATTCGATGACTAAAAAGTTCATTTCATTTGAAGTAAACGTCTTCTTTTACATTACCTTCTTCAAAAAGATAATTTATAATGGAACTTATACTAATCTAGTATATGGTTATCCTTTAACAACTTCTTTTGTTTTCCTTTTAATTTTTTTAAGCAACCAAATCAAAAAATAAAAATTTCTAATAACAATATTCTTGCTTTCAATTCTAACGAAATTATCGCATTGAGCGCAGATGGTATTGCATTCATTAAAACTTTTATCAAAGAAGAATTTTCTTGAATCTTGATATGCTTTATTGTTCCATATTTCAATGAGTGGATTTTCAAATGCGTTTCCGAATGAATGCTTTTTCTGATAAGTAAAGCAACAAGGCAATACATCGCCATTTGCTGTTATGAGCATTGTATCGAACAGGAAATTGCATATTGTATTATCAATAACAGGTGGATTTAAATTATTTTTTATATAAGGATTGTGGTATTCTTTATTTTGAGGCAACCATTTTGCATATAAAACCATTAATTGTTCTTTTGAAAATTGGTAATAATCTGGCATTTCCTCGCGAAAACCCATTGGAATAAAGCTAATTCTTGGTGATGATTTCATAGATTTAAGAATTTCAACAGCTTTATCCATTTCATGCTCGTTGTTTTTATTTACAATAAACTGCCATGCTAATGTAAAATCAGCATTATATTCTTTTTTCAATCTATCAAGTTCAAGAAAATTTGACCAGGCAAGTTCATAATTTCCTTTTTTCCTGAATTTCTCGTAAGTTTCTTTTGATGCTCCGTCAATAGATGCAGAAATCAAATCAATACCGCTTTTAGCTATTTTAGGTATAATAGATTTGTCTATGTTCAAATTTGAATGCATATAAACATTCAAATTCCGTTTCTTTGCTAAGGAAATCATCTCAAATATGTCAGGGTGGAGGAATGATTCTCCGTAGTGATATAAGGAAACATTAGTTTCAGCTGGTAATTGATTTATTATTCCTTTATACTCGTCAAGCGTCATCAAGCGTTGAATATCTTTTCCAATTCTTGTAGTAGAGCATACCGGGCAACTTAAATTGCAGTAATTTATCGGTTCTAATAAAACATTTTTAGGTAAATTTTTTATAATTGCTTTGGGCTTAGAAACTCTCGTTTTGTATTCACTGATGAGATTCTTTAGAATTCTTTTGTCAATATACATTTCAAATTTATATTTAAATAAAAAACAAATTTATGAAAAATTTTATTACATTCCCAAAAATAGTATCTTTAAAAGAAGAAAACAGTGACGGTGAAAAATGCCATTCTTTTAAAATCAAGTATATAGATTGAAAACCGTAAATATCTTTCATTGTCTTGATGTTGAAGATTTCCTTTCAATCTAAGAATAAGTCCAAAAGATATAAGTTACTATGACATCTTTTCTTGTCATTCTGGCGTATGCCAGAATCCAACTTGGGAAAGCAAGTGAGCTTGCTCACTTGGAACATTAGAGCAAGCCCAAATGCTTCAATGAAATAGTTAAAATTGAATTGCGTTGAACAATAATAATATAGATTCTGACATCCGTCAGAATGACTCATTTAGTTATGTCATCTCCGTAGTAATAAAGCATCTGCTTTATTAGGGGATTCAATATGTCTTCTTTTCAAATTGAATTTATAAATGTGAATATGGAGTATTTTTTCTATTCATTCATTTTCTTTCATTGTATTAATTTTATTTAGTATTTTTGCATTAATTAATAGAATTGTGAATTATAGAGAAATTTATAATGAAAAAGTTATCAATCATACCGTTAGTTTTGCTTTTATTGATTGCCTGCAACAGTGAAAGTGAATATAAAACTGAAAAACTTACTATATCACAACTTAAATCAATGCCTTACTATCAGACTTTTAATGTTTTTTGGGATAAATATGCACCGTTAGAAGAAATGGTGGATAGCATAAAAACTCATTTCGACACATCAAAATATAAATTAGTTTTTTTCCTATCTCCAACTTGTTATTCCTGTGGAAATGCCGATTCATTATCTCCATATTTAATAAAATCTATTTATCAAGCTGAGATTTCAGAATCTGCTTATGAAATTTACTCAATGCCAAATTATAAATCCTCGCATCCTTATGATGAAATAATTCATTTAACAAATCTGCCTACATTTTGGCTTTTTAAAAACAACTTACCAGTAAATTGTGTTTCTGATTCTTTTAAAATTCATAAAGAAACTTATCCGGAATCCACAAAAAGAATTGAGACTTTTCTTTATGAAGCTTTAACAGAAGAATAATTTGAAATTTAGTTTCGTAACTCAAGAATACTTGTATTTTTTTGTTTACCAATGACATCTTTACTTTTGTCGGTAATTCTGAGCGGAGCGAAGAATCCAGAGGATAGTGGTTTAAAGAAATTTTTCTTGATTCTTCACAACGCTTCAGAATGACTGTGTTCGTAATGAGAAATATTTCGAACAAAAAAATATAATATAAAAATGCAAATATATAGCTCCTAAATTTATTTATGAGTTATTATAGAAATTGGATTATCTCCATAATTTATTATGGTGATAAAAAATCGGAATCATTTTCAACCAAGCAAATCACTCAATTTCTTTCTTTTCTGTTTGAGGAGCAGAAACTTTGTGCTTTCTTTTTGCTCCGGGCTTTTTCGGATTTACCATACCAATCAATGTAATCCTTGGGTCATCTTTGCCCAAACGAATATACCACCAGGATTTTAATTCCTGAAGCAATGCGGTATCGGAATTGAAAAGCTGTTGCAACGCAGCTTTTGAATGTTCTGCCTCGGATTTTTCTAAATTAATGTTTTGAAGTGCAGCGTCATATTCATTTTTTGCGTTTTCCAAGCGTTGGGTTAGTAAAACGGGAAGCAAAGGAGTTACAGCTTCTGCAATATGCCGCTGATTTACTGACAGAACCAGATTAACTCTTGACAATTTGTCGTTGGCGTTCAAAGGAAATGGCTCATTGAAACCATAATCATTGTAATAAACCGGCTTCTCCCTGAATATTGACTTGGCAAGCATCCTGCAATTCTGATACTCCTTTCGCATTTGCTTTTCTTTCAGGTCGGCAATAGAATACGCTCCACTAATCTCATTTCTGTCTATATCAGAAGTTGCAAGTATATTAGTAAAAATACTACAACAATTTGAAGACCAGTTAATAATATGAGCCGGCGCCTGCAATTCATCTTGTATAGATGCAATATTTCCCTCTATTGCTATTAATCTTTCTATTCTGACACCAAAAGTATCCTTTGAAAAATTATTATCTTTTACTACATCCATATTATTTCCTAATAATATAATATTAAATAAAACAAAAATACAAATATTATTATAAAAAATATATATAAATATTATTAAAGTATTAATTATTTATAACAAAGTAGTGATTATTTTTAGTAAATATTATAATCTTTATTTAAATATATTACTATATTTTATAAAATAATTACTTCTTTGATTAAATAAATTACTACAATAATGGATTATATTACAACAATGGAATAATTAATTACTACGATGATTGTTTTAATCACTACGATGAAGAATTAAATTACTACTATAAAAGATTAAATCACTACAAAAGAAATCAAATTTACTACTATAAAAGATAAAATCACTACGAAAGAAATCAAAATTACTACTATAAAAGATTGTATTGATATGTTTAGGTGCTGTCGTCTAAATATTTGAAAAAAAACAAACAAGGATGTTTGTTCTACTAATACAATGGAAATATAGTAGGTCAAACATTCTTGTTTGACATTAACTTCAGAACTCCAGCCACCATAACGAAAATAAAGGAGTTAGGAGATTTGTCCCGAAAAGAATGATTTCGCATATTATTGATAAACGTTGTCATTCCAAAAGGAAGTGAAGAATCTCAAGTTTTGTGTTAGCAATGACGTGAGATTCCTCACTTCGTTTCGGAATGACAATATATATTTTAAATACTTGTTTTCGATTTAACAATAGTCATTTCGACTATGCTCAATAACCACTAACAATTAATAATTAACAATTAATAATTGATTTATTTTTCACTTTTGCTAAAAATATATAGAAAATTGGAACAACGTAAAGAGTTAGAATTAATGAAAATGTTACTCCGCCTACAACTACTATTCCCATTGGTATTCTGCTTTGAGCGCCAGAACCTATAGCAAGTGCAATAGGCAATGCTCCGAGTGCAGTTGCAAGTGATGTCATAAGAATTGGTCTTAATCGTGCAGTAGCAGATTCGATTGATGCAGTTACCTTGTCTAATCCCTTTAATTGTTTTTGATTAGCAAATTCAACGATTAATATACCATTTTTTGTAACCAGCCCAACCAGCATAATCATACCGATTTGAGAAAAAATGTTAATCGTCTGCCCAAACATCCATAATGACAGCAAAGCTCCGGCAATCGCAAAAGGAACAGTAATCATAATAATAAACGGGTCGCGGAAGCTTTCAAACTGGAATGCAAGAATAAGATAAACAAGAATTAACGCAAGAATAAGAGCGAACATAGTATTGCTGCCGCTTTCGGCAAAATCGCGGCTTGCTCCTGTTAAATCAGTTTTATAAGTATCGTCTAAAATCCTTTCTGCGATATCACGCATTGCTTCAATACCTTCGCCAAGCGTTTTTCCGGGTGCTAGCGATGCTGAAACAGTTGCAGCTTTGTATCTGTTATAGTGATAAAGAGATGGCGGCGAACTTGTTTCAACTAAATCAACAAGATTGCTAAGCTGAATCATCTGCCCTTTGTCGCTTCTTACGTAAAGCGATGTCAAATCAAGTGGTTTATCTCTGTTTGTTCTGTCAACCTGCCCGATTACCTGATATTGCTTTCCATTTCGCAGGAAATAACCAAATCTTCTGCCGCTCATTGCTAATTGAAGTGTATTGGAAATATCTAAGACACTTACCCCCAAATCAGTCGATTTCAATCTGTTTATACTAACCTGTAGCTCTGGCTTATTGAATTTAAGATTAACATCAACGTTGCTAAATGTAGCATCTTTTCTAGCTTCTTCAATAAAATGCGGCAAATCTATTTCAATTTTGGAAAAATCTAAATTTTGCAGAATAAACTGAACTGGGAGACGAGAACCGAATGAAGAGGTAGAAATAGTTTGTTCCTGAGAAGGCAGAACACGGGCATCTGGAATATTTTTCATTATTCTCGAAATCCTGTCGTAAATTTGCTGCTGGCTTTGTTTTCGTTGGTCTGGTTCTACAAGAAAAACATTAATAAAGCCAGTATTTGTAGTTCCACCAGCACTTCGGCCGGGAGCAGTTAAGCCGTAAACAAGCCGGGCTTCCGGAACGCTGTCCATTAAAACGTTGCAATAGTAGTCAATATACTGCAATGTTTTATCAAAATCAGTTCCTTCGGGAGCAGTTACAGAACATCTTATATTACTTCTGTCTTCGAGTGGTGCAAGTTCAGATTTAAGTAGTGAATTAAATAAATAAATTAATCCAAAATTTGCGAAAAGAATAGCTATTGCAAGCCACTTATGATTTGTAAAAAAACGTAAAGATGAATTATAATACAATTCCATTTTATTGAAAAATGGCTCTGTGAACATATAAAATTTTGATTCTTTATGGCTTTTTTTACCCATTAAAACGTTTAGAACTGGTGTTAAAGACAGAGAAACAAAGGCAGAGACCATAACAGCACCAGCAATAACAATTCCAAATTCCCGGAACAGGCGTCCAGTGAATCCCTGAAGAAAGACAATAGGCAAAAATACGATTGAAAGAGTAATCGAAGTAGAAATTACAGCAAAGAATATTTCCCTTGTTCCTTCTCTCGCTGCTGTTAGTCTATCCATTCCAGATTCAATTTTTTTGAATATATTTTCTGTAACTACAATTCCATCGTCCACAACCAGCCCTGTAGCAAGAATGATAGCAAGCATAGTCAAAATGTTTATTGAAAATCCGAATAAATACATTATGAAAAAAGTTGCTATTAAAGAAACGGGTATATCAATCAAGGGACGCAGGGCAATTACCCAATTTCTGAAGAAAAGATATACTATAAGAATAACCAGAATAATCGCAATGATTAAGGTCTCCTGCACCTCTTCAATTGACTTTTTAATAAACTTTGTCTTGTCGCGTCCAATATCAATAGCCATTCCATCGGGCAGATTCTTTTTAATTTCTTCAAGTCGTCTGTAAAATTCATCTGCGATTTCCACATAGTTTGAACCGGGCAGCGGGATAATTACAAGTGAAACTCCAATGATATTATTCATTTTAATTGAAGTTTCCTCGTTTTCAGGACCAATCACAGCTTCGCCGATGTCGCTAAAACGAACAATCTTATTTTCAGATTGTTTTACAATTAAATTGTTAAACTCTTCTTCAGTGCTTAATCTTCCAAAAGTCTTTATTGTAAGTTCAGTTTCATTGCCACGAACTTTTCCGCCAGGCAAATCAACATTTTCTTTATTTAGGGCAGTATAAACATCTTGGACAGTTAAATTGTAGGCAGCCAGTTTAGCAGGGTCAATCCAAAGCCGCATAGCAGGACGCTTTTGTCCGTATATATTAACAGCACTAACCCCGGGAATCGTTTGAATTTTTTCGACTAAAACATTTTCTACATAATCACTTAGTTCTGTAACAGTCATTTTACTGCTAACGACCGGCATAAAAATTATAGGGTCTGTATCAGAATCAGCTTTGGAAACTATTGGAGGAGCGTCTATGTCTTGAGGTAATTGCCGGTTTGCCTGACTAACTTTGTCTCTAACATCATTAGCAGATTTTTCCATATCTGAGCCAAGCTCAAATTCAACAGTAATTCTGCTGCTTCCGAGTGCAGATACAGAAGAAATTGATTTTACACCTTCAATTCCGTTAATTGCTTTTTCTAATGGTTCTGTGATTTGGGATTCCACTATTTCTGGATTTGCACCAGTATAAGAAGTGCTTACGCTTATAATCGGAGGGTCAATAGCAGGATATTCCCTTATTCCCAGAAATGTATAGCCAACAACTCCAAAAATTACGATTAGAATGCTCATTACAATTGCGCCCACAGGACGACTTAAGGAAAAATCAGATAAAGTCATAATTTTTTATGCAATTCTATTTTAAGATTTTAAACAAGTTAATTTTATGCACAATTTTTCTTTTAACACAAGTACCATTCCCCTCTTGAGAGGGGTAGGGGTGTGTTCTTAGTTGTTTATATTCAATAAATTCTGTCTTAAAGTATGTTCGTTTTAATTAGTATGGTTTATGATAATAAATTCCCTTTAATCAAATTAGCCACATAATTCGTTGTTTAAAGGATTACTTCTTGTTCCCAGATTCATTATTGGAAAAAAGTAAAAGAACACACCCCTGCCCCCAGGGCTGATACGTTCTTTAAAAAGTGTTTGAATTCATAACGATTTTATTCTTTTTACTCCGTAGGAGTAAAATATTGGTAGAAATTGCATCTATTTTTGTTTTACAACTCCGTAGGAGTTGAATATTAATCAAGATGTATTAAATATTTAACTCCTACGGAGTTACAACAATCAATTCGTTATTTTTCTACCAATATTAAATTCCTAACGGAATTTTATAAAAATGAAAATTATTTCTGAATGTCATAAAAAACAATAATTATAAAGAACGTATCAGCCCTGCCCCTCTCAAGAGGGGAATGCGTAAGGTGAGTTTTTAACTAACCTTCGAAAATTTTACAGAACTGTTGGGTTTAACAAAAAGTATTCCAGATACTATTATTGTATCGCCTTCGCTCAAACCAGAAAGGACTTCAATCGCATCTGCCCGGCGAACGCCAGTTTTTATTACAACATATTTTGCTAAACCATTTTTCACAACAAATACTTTTTTTGTATTTGCCTCAGGTATAATTGCAGAAGTTGGTATCATCAATGCTTTATCTGTATTTCCAAGATTTACAATAACTTTTGCAAAAGCACCCGGAATCAGTCCTTCTAATTTATCTGATATTATTGCCCTTACTTTCAAATTTCTTGAACCAGATTCAATGCTTGATTCATTTGCAATTACTCTTGCCTCGAATATCCTGTCATTGCCAGTAATGGTAAAATTTATTGTTGAACCATCATTCATTTTCGAACCATAACGCTCCGGAATACTAAAATCAATTTTTAATTTATTAACTGCTCTGATTATTACGATTTGTGTTGCAGGAGTAATGTATTGTCCAACGCTAACATTTTTTAATCCCAGCACTCCGTCATAAGGAGCTTTAATTTCAGTTTTGTCAATATTTACTTTTAATATTTCAATCTGTGCTTTCAAATTGCTAACCTGAAGCAAACTTGCATCGTATTCCTGCTGGCTCGTTCCTTTCACATTAAAGAGCGTTTTCATCCTTTGCTCATTGTTTTCAGCAATTTTCAACTGAACCTCAAGCATTTTTAGTTGTGCCTGTAAATCTTCATCAAAAAGTTTTATAAGCAATGTTCCTTTTTTTACGAGCTTGCCTTCTGCTAAATTTATATTTACAATTTTGCCGGAAACTTCAGACATAATAATAGTTTCATCGAAAGGGACAATCGTTCCGGACACTTCAATATTTTCTTCCAGTGCAGAAGTTTTAACAATAAGCCCTTCAAGATTGCCGACTAAATTTGAAAAACTTCTGTTGTTTTTGTATTTCCCTTTAGCTTCGTCATTTCCGTTAAATAATGCTAAATATAATACTGTAGCAATTGCTAATATTGAGATTAAGAAAATTAATATATGTTTTTTTATCATTTTTTTATTTTATCCTTTAAAAAAAATAGTCATATTTTATGATTTTGACATATATTAAACGAATTAGTTTAAAAAGTAGTGCTTGAATAATTGTTAATTGTTAATTGGGTAATTGAGTTATTGAGTTATTGGGTTATTGGGTTAATGGGTTATTGAGTTATTAGGTTATTGGGTTATTGGGTTATTAGGGCATTGAGCGTAGTCGAAATGACTAATGATAGACAAGAATAATGATTTCATTGCAATGTAGAGGCAAGGCATACATTGTCTCTACATTATCAGAGCGTCCGCAAATACGATAATGAAATAGGACGTCTCACCAGCATAGATTTGCTGTGTATTCCAAGTCAAACGATGACTGAGGAACAAAGATAAACGCTTTTTCAAATATTCACACAGTTAAGTTTTTATAGATAAGCAATGCATTGCGTCCTTACATTTTTTTTTCCACCTCCTTCCCAATTCAATTTGTGAAGAAAAAAAGAATTTACTAAATTCATACTAAAAACTTGTTTAAGTTCTGACTTCTAATTTATAAAAAATTTCCTTATATTGCATTTTAAAAAAATGGAACTAAATAAAATATATAACGAAAACTGCTTGAATACAATGTCTGATATGCCAGACAGATTTATTGATTTAACCTTAACTTCTCCTCCTTATGATGATTTAAGAAATTATAACGGATTTGATTTTGAGTTCAAAAATATTGCAAATGAATTATATCGGGTAACAAAAAATGGTGGTTTGGTAGTTTGGGTAGTTGGCGATGCAACAAAAGATGGCAGTGAAACCGGAACTTCTTTCAGACAAGCACTTCATTTTATGGAGTGTGGGTTTAATCTTCACGATACAATGATTTATTATAAAAATAATCCAATGCCTACAACCGGAAAACGTTATCATCAGCATTTTGAATATATGTTTGCTTTTAGTAAAGGACAACCAAATACTTTTAACCCATTAACAGAAAATTGCAAATATAATGGGCTTGCCAATATGAAGAACAGAGGGCAAAATGGTGAATTAAACTATAAAAAAGTAGAGCGAACAAGTGAGAAAAAAGTAGGAAATGTTTTCTTTTATTCAATTGGTGGGGGTATTTCAACAAAAGATGTAATTGCGTATAATCACCCTGCAATTTTTCCAGAGCAATTAGCTTATGACCAGATTAAAACTTGGACTAATGAAGGTGATTTAGTTTATGATTGTTTCATTGGAAGCGGCACTACTGCTAAAATGGCTATGCTACTTAAAAGAAATTGGATTGGTTCAGAAATTTCTGCTGAATACGTTGAGATTTCTAATAAAAGATTGGAACAATATTTACAAACACTCAACTATATTTAATCAAATTGATAAACGTTGGATTGATAAATATGTTGATATGTGGAATATTCCTCTTAATATTACAAATGCTTTAAAACTTTTTACTGGTGAAATAAAACCGTCTAAAACTGAATTACGGGATAAAAGAAGAATGTATTTCGATGAAATGGATATAAAAACTCAAAAAGAAATTATTAAATTCTTCACAAAAAATAAAATTCTTATCCTATCAGATATTATAAAAGGAAATGATGAATTTTCTGCATCTTGGAAAAGTAACAATGCAGAGAAAAGGTGGAGATGCCGGAAGAAATACTGCCAATATGTTGCAATTTAAAATAAATCCATTGAAATTATTTGAAAATCAATAAAATAAAAAAAATTACCGATACAATTTTACATTATTAACATCATCTTTGTTTTTATCCTATGAACTTTTGTAAAGTTTCCCGAACTTTGCGAAAGTTAAAAAACTAAACTATCTAAACTATCTAAACCATCTAAACCTTCTAAACCATCTAAACCTTTACTGTTAGCCATTTCTTATTTTTTAAACTTATAAATGAAAGAATTGCAAAAACTATTTGGGTAATTATAAAACTTAGCCAGATTCCTTCGTAACCAATAGAAGTATAATGTGATAAAAGATATGCTACTGGAATCTGAATGATAAAATTGGCAAGCACAACTATTTTCAAAGTCCTGAAATAATCTCCTGCACCGCTGATTACTCTTAATGAAATTATTCCGAGAGCAAAAGGAATATAAGAGCACATTGTATATTTAAAATATATATCAACATTATGAATAAGCACCGGATTATCAGAATAAATATCTGCAAACTCTTTTCCGAAGAAAAAGACTAATATAATGAGAACTACCATAATAATTGAAACCTGCACTAAAGCAGCTTTAAAATATTTATACACCCTATCAAGTTTATTGGCTCCGAGATTCTGCCCGGTAGTAACTTCAATTGCAGCGCCTGTAGCAATTATAAACATAGTAACAAACAAATCAATTCGAAGCCCTAAAATGTAAGTATTTAAAACTTCATTCCCAAATTGATTAGCGATTGTAGTAATGCCAATGCGGTTTAAACTGACAACCATTAATTGCAGTGAAGCCGGGACGCCAAGAATAACTATTGTTCTAATTATATTCCAGTCAACTTTGAATTTCCTGAAATTTAAATTAATTTGAGTTGTGTTAAATAATACAGCAATTATAGCAACAATAGCGCCAATATATTGAGCAGAAGCAGTTGCAAGTCCGGCGCCGGCTACTCCCATTTTGGGAATAAATCCAACTCCAAAAATGAATATCGGTGCAAAAATTATATTGAGAACTATTGTAAGGAAAAGAATATAAAATTGAAAATTTCCATTGCCAGTTGCCCTGACAATAGAATTTATTTGGAATATGAAAAAATTTGCCGGAACCCCAAAAATAAGAATAGAAATGTAAATATGAGCCAGTTCAGCAACGTGCCCTTCTATTTTCATAACGGAAAGAATAGTCGGGATGTTCAAATACAGCACAAAAGCAATAATTATTGATGATAGAACTGTAAAAGCAATAGCTTGAGCAGCAGTGTGATTTGCTTTTTCGTAGTTGCGTTCACCAATTCTGCGGGCAACCATAATTCCGGTGCCTACTCCGAAACCGCTTCCAATAGCAAAAATAAAGAATAGCAGCTGCTCGCTCACTCCGAGAGCAGAAACCTCCATTTCTCCCAAACGACTTACAAAATACATATCTATCCAGGAATAGATAATATTCATTAAAAAACTTAATATTAAAGGGAGAGAAAACAAAATTAATGATGAATTGATTGGCGCCGTTGTTAAATCTATTTTTTTCACTACTATATTTTTCTTAAATTATATTTTTTAATTTGATTAAAACAATATTTATTTTTTTATTTTAAATATGACAAAATTAGCAATTTTATCCTTTTCATTTTTAATTATTCTCTTAAGGGCTATTGCATTCTTTATTGGAGCAGAGCGCCAGAGAAGAAAAAAATTATTATTTGCAAGTGACGCAGAATTACCTTTTGTTTCTGTAATCATTCCAGCTAGAAATGAAGAGCAAAATATTAGAAATTGCGTAGAGTCAGTATTTGAAAATAATTATCCGAAAAATAGATTTGAAATAATTGTAGTAAATGACAGGTCAGAAGACAACACTGCACAAGTTTTAGATGAATGTAAAAAAGAATTTTCAAATTTAAAAGTAGTTACAATAACAGAAGCAACCAAGCACCACAATCTTAAAGGTAAGCCGGGTGCATTGCAGGAAGGAGCTGAAGTTGCATCGGGCGAAATTTTCCTTTTTACTGATGCGGACTGCACTGTTGGAAATAACTGGCTCAGCAAAATAGTTGCCGCTTTCAGTGATAAAAATGTTGGGATTGTTCCATCTTTCACTACGATTAAAGCACATAATTTCTTTGAACGGTTACAAGGCGTTGAGTGGATTTATATGCACACACTTGCAAGCGGTGGTATTGGCTTAAATATTCCGCTCGGCTGCTTCGGAAATAATCTTTCTATTCGCAAAAATGTATTTTGGGATTTAGGTGGTTACGAAAAAATTAAATTTTCTGTTACTGAAGATTTAGCTTTACTTCAAGCGGTGTTCGATACTGGCTGGAAAATTCATTACCTTTACAGCAGCGAAAGCGTAGTTACAACTTTACCTTGTAAGACACTTAAATCATATATTCAGCAGCATCACCGCTGGACTGTTGGTGGCTTGGATTTGGGCTGGAGGGCAACGGTTTTCATCTTTACTTCGCTTTGGTTCTGGATTGGGTTGGTTGTTTCTTTAATTTTGGCTGATTGGTATTGGTTTGCTATTATTGTAGCAAGCAGAATTTTTGGAGATTGGCTTTTAATAAAAACATCAATAAATATTTTGAGTAAAAATAATAAAAAGAATTTCTCAAAATTCATAACGCCATATTTAATTTTCATTATATTAATTGAACTTGTAGCTCCGTTTTTCCTTTTAAACCGAAGAGTAAAATGGAAAAATCAAATTTTTCATAATAAAAAGAAATAAATATTGTTAAGATAACGAAATTTCATTATTTTTGATAAGTAGAAAAAAAGAATAGTATAAATAAATACAAAGAGAAAACGTGAGTTTCACATTCATCATATTCATAATAGCCGGAACGCTTGCCATAGCGAGCGGTTTAGTAACCATAAGGAGCAGAAATCCAGTTGTTTCAGCAGTATCGCTTGTATTTCACTTCTTTATGTTAGCCGCACTTTATTTAACGCTCAATGCCCAGTTCGTTGCTGTAATGCAGGTATTGGTTTATGCCGGTGCGATAATGGTGCTTGTCGTTTTCGTTATAATGCTTCTGAATCTTGGAGATGAACATAAATTGAAAGAGCGATTTTCTTTTCAGAAAGTAATTGCAGTGCTATTTGGAATTGTGTTCCTTTTCCAGTTACTCGCTATTTACCTTACTTTCTCTTCCGGAAAAAATGAAATCAGTGAAAAATCTGTTCTAATTGGAACAGCACAGGAAATTGGTAAGGAACTTTATAGCAATTATATAATTCCTTTTGAAGCAATTGCTCTTTTACTATTAGCTGCTATTATCGGAGCAGTGATACTGGCAAAGAAAAAGATTGAATAAATTGTTAATTGTTAATTGTTAATTGTTAATTGTTAATTGTTAATTGTTAATTGT
>CAZCHH010000065.1:16156-18724 GCA_964498585.1 uncultured Hyphomicrobiales bacterium | reverse complement strand
GAGCGCACGCCTGATAAGCGTGAGGTCGGCTGTTCAAGTCAGCCCAGGCCCACGGATGCAGAAAACAGAAGAAAGAAAACAGAAAACAGAATACAAAAAATCTGATTTCATATTTTTGACTTCATATTTCTGACTTCTGAAACCGGGCCTATAGCTCAACTGGGAGAGCGCCAGATTTGCATTCTGGAGGCTAGCGGTTCGAGCCCGCTTAGGTCCACAAATTACGTTCTTTGACAATTGAAGTGAGAAATTTATTTCTAATAGTAAAAAAGTTTTATCGAGTAAAAAAGAAGCGCGATAAAGTATAATAAACAAATCGAGAATCAGTAAGATACTAAGAGCATTTGGTGGATGCCTTGGCACAGAGAGGCGATGAAGGACGTGGCTACCTGCGAAAAGCTTCGGGGAGTTGGAAGCAAACTTTGATCCGAAGGTGTCCGAATGGGGTAACCCAATACGAGTAATGTCGTATTATTCTGTAAAGAAAGCTAACCTGGGGAAGTGAAACATCTCAGTACCCAGAGGAAAAGAAATCGAATGAGATTCCCTAAGTAGTGGCGAGCGAAATGGGAAGAGCCCAAACCTGGTAGCAAGCTGCCAGGGGTTGTAGGACTTCAATATGTATTTATCATTAATAGTAGAATGATTTGGGAAAATCAGCCATAGAAGGTGATAGCCCTGTAAACAAAATTAATTGTAAAGCTAGAAGTATCCTGAGTACCGCGGAGCAAGAGGAATTCTGCGGGAATCTGCCCAGACCACTGGGTAAGGCTAAATACTCCTCTGTGACCGATAGTGAACCAGTACCGTGAGGGAAAGGTGAAAAGAACCCTTCAGAAGGGAGTGAAAAGAATCTGAAACCAAATGCTTACAAACGGTGGGAGCAAACACTAACTTCGGTTAGTCTAGTGACCTCGTGCCTTTTGCTTAATGAGCCAACGAGTTGCTCGTTACATGCAAGGGTAAGACTTTAAGAGTCGCACCCGCAGCGAAAGCAAGTCTGAATAGGGCGAATAGTATGTAGCGGCAGACGCGAAACCATGTGATCTATCCATGAGCAGGATGAAGCGTAGGTAACACTACGTGGAGGTCCGAACCAGTGTGGGTTAAAAACCATTTGGATGACTTGTGGATAGGGGTGAAAAGCCAATCAAACTTGGAGATAGCTCGTACTCCCCGAAATGTTTTTAGGAACAGCCTTGCATTAGTATACCGGAGGTAGGGCTCTGATAGGGCTAGGGCCATTACAGTGGTACCGACCCCTGATAAACTACAAATTCCGACTATATGATGTGCAGGAGTGAGGCGGCGAGGGATAAGCTTCGTTGCCGAGAGGAAAAGAATCCAGACCTACAACTAAGGTCCCCAAATAAATGCTAACAGATAAAGGATGTTATGCTGCATAGACAGCCAGGATGTTGGCTTAGAAGCAGCCACTCATTTAAAGAGTGCGTAATAGCTCACTGGTCGAGCGGCATAGCGCCGATAATAATCGGGACTAAGCATTTTACCGAAGTTTAGGATTCGTAGCAATACGAGTGGTAGGGGAGCATTCTATTGACTGAGAAGGTGTTATGTGAGTAATACTGGAGTTAATAGAAGAGCACATGTTGGCATAAGTAACGATAATTCTGGTGAGAATCCAGAACGCCGAAAACCTAAGGTTTCCTTGAGCTCTGTTCGTCATCTCAGGGTTAGTCGGCCCCTAAGGCGAGACCGAGAGGTGTAGTCGATGGGAATCAGGCTATTTATAATATTCCTGAACCACCAAAAGTGTTAAACATAGGAACGCAGAAGTAAAGTTATACAGGATTAATGGTTATTCCTGTATAGTGTAGCACGCTGCCGAGAAAAGCTATGTGTATTACTTAGGTGACCGTACCGTAAACCGACACAGGTAGGTGGGTTGAATATACTAAGGCGCGCGAGTGAGTCGCGGTTAAGGAACTCGGCAAATTAACCCCGTAACTTCGGGAAAAGGGGTGCCTCAGCAATGAGGCCGCAGTGAAAAGGCTCAGGCGACTGTTTAACAAAAACACATCTCTCTGCTAACTCGTAAAGAGGACGTATAGGGAGTGACACCTGCCCGGTGCTGGAAGGTTAAAGGGAGAGGTTAGTCGCAAGGCGAAGTTCCGACCTGCACGAATGGTGTAACGATCTGAGCACTGTCTCAACCGCGAACTCGGTGAACTTGTGGTACCGGTGAAGACGCCGGTTACCCGCACTGGGACGGAAAGACCCCATGCACCTTTACTCTAACTTACTATTGGGTTTGGCTACAGCATGCGTAGGATAGGTGGGAGACTTCGAAGCAGGACTTGTGGGTCTTGTGGAGTCAACGGTGAAATACCACCCTTGTTGTAGCTGGATTCTAACCCGGCGGAGTGGATCCGCGGGGACAGTGGTAGGCGGGGAGTTTGACTGGGGCGGTCGCCTCCTAAATTGTAACGGAGGCTTACAAAGGTCACTTCAGCACGGTCGGTAATCGTGCTAAGAGTGCAAAGGCATAAGGTGGCTTAACTGCGAGACTTGCAAGTCGAGCAGATGCGAAAACAGGTCTTAGTGATC
>CAZCHH010000065.1:0-16088 GCA_964498585.1 uncultured Hyphomicrobiales bacterium | reverse complement strand
AGGTTCAGAACGTCGTGAGACAGTTCGGTCCCTATCCAGTGTGGGCGAAGGATATTTGAGGAGACCCGTTTCTAGTACGAGAGGACCGAAATGCCCGGACCTACGGTGAATCTGTTGTAACACCAGTTGCATCGCAGAGTAGCCACGTCCGGAAAGGATAAGCGCTGAAAGCATCTCAAGCGCGAAACCTACTCCAAGATAAGATATCCCATAGCGTAAGCTAGTAAGAATCCAGGTAGACTACCTGGTTGATAGGCCATACGTGTAAGTATAGTAATATATTCAGCGGAATGGTACTAATAATTCGAGGGCTTACTGTAATTATTCTCTATTTGCTATATTATACTTCGCTTCTTTTTTGCTAGATAAAATATTTTTCTTTTAGAAATTTTCTTACTTCAAAAATTTAAAATGCTCGGTAATTCTATCGCTAAGGTCACACCTCTTCCCATTCCGAACAGAGAAGTTAAGCTTAGCGGAGTCGATGGTACTGCAGGGTTCCTCTGTGGGAGAGTAGATCATTGCCGGGCTTTTTTTTTATATAATTCTCAATCCATAATATAAATGTCCACATTCAACGCCCTCAAAATCAGCTACATTAGGCAAATGTCCCCACTTTTCAAAGCCAAATTTCTCTAATAATTTTATACTTCTAATATTTCTGTCTAAAACAATTGCAAAAAGTGTTTTAAGATTTATTCTACTTGAATAATCTATAGATTCTGCAATTAATGCATTTGCTATTCCTTGTCTTCGAAAATCTTTATGAATATAATAGCTGATTTCTGCTGTATAACGTAATGCATTTCTTCCCTGTCTGTAAGGACTAATACTGCACCAACCTAATATTTTATCATCTTTCTCATATACAAAAATTGGATATTTTTCTGGATTATGTAATAAAAACCAATCAAGTCTGTTTTCTAATGTTATTAATTCAGTATCTGCAGTTGAAAATTTCTCTAATACTGCCTGATTGTATATTTCAACAATTTGTTCTAAGTCTTCGATTTTTGCTATTCTTATTTCCATAAGTAAATTAAAATATACTACTTCAAAATTTTAAAATTATAAAAAATGCCTTACATTAAAAAATGTAAGGCATTTTTTATTGAAATATTATCAATAAAATTTATTTAATTAATACATTAACGAAATACCTAAAGAGACCATTCTTCCCGGCTCAGGAAAACCGAACTGAGAATATCTGAACTCGTCAGTGATGTTGTTAATACGAACAAATATTTCAGTTTGTATATTGTTAATTGGGAAAAATTGATAGCTTGCTCTAAAATTAAAAACAGTAGAAGCATCAATTTTTTGAAAAACATCGACTTCTTCATATTGTTTTCCAGTCAAATCGGCTTCGGCTAAAAGTTTTAAACCGAAATCGAATTTGTAATTAAGATTAATAGAAGAAATAAAATCCGGTTTATTCGATAAATGCTCATACTCTTTGCCGTTTTCTTCACCTTTTGAATTCATATAAGTAAAGTAACTTTCAAGGTTTAAGGTACTAATTGGATTCCAGAATAAGTTAAGTTCAGCACCGATAATATCAGCTTTAGCAAGATTATATCTAATTTTGCGGCTATCTTCAGGTGATACTTTTTTTTGAACAATCAAATCGTCATAAAAATTAGCAAATCCACTTAATTTAATGTAAGAATTATCTAATTCGTAAACAACTCCGAGCTCGGCTAGAATACCTGTTTCAGGTTTCAAATCAGGATTTACTTTAAATTTATTTAAAGCACCTGAAAATTGTTCTCGCATAGTAGCAAAGCGTGTTCTGCGACTTAATTCTCCAAATACAGCAAAATCTTCGCTTGCATCATATTTTACTGATAAACAAGCACCGAAGTCAGTTGAGCTATTTCCTTCGTAATCAGCAAAAATACCTGTTTTAGGGGTTTTGTTGTAATCTAAAACTGCACCTACCGAATAAGAAAGCAAATCGTATTTTCCTTTGTATTCCAAGCCAGTGCTTAGTGTAATTTGTTCAAATTTGGTTTTTTCGTCATTATCAATTTGTTCATCGTGATTAGTTGAAAAAGCATTTAATACATAGCTGATTGTATGATTTTCAACTGGAGTAAAATCAAGAATAATTCTACCGCCAAATGTTTTGTCTTCATCTTTTTGAGTTTCATCTAATTCAGTATATGTAAAATCTTTGAAAGATTCAATTTTTTGGTCAAAAGCATCGAACCATAAAGTTCCACGTAATTGCCAGGTCTTATTATCATCAAACGAATGCCAGGCATTTAAGGTAGTTAAAAAACGGTTTCTATCCGGATATCGCCAGTATCTAGAACTGTTGTCAGGGACATTGTCAGTATTTGCTCCAACACCTTTTTCCTGATTTGTAAAAGAAAAAGAAAGTCCAACAGTTGTATTTTCATCAAATATCATTTCTCCTCTTAAATAGGCATTAAAGCGTTTTTGGTCAGTATTTGTTCTGATATGCGAGCCGGGGTTTTGATTTCTCAAATCGTCTGGTGCATCTTTTGACATTAAAAAGCCATCACTTTTCAAATAGGAAACATTTGCAATATAGTTGAAATTTCCGAAACGACCATCGTTGCTAACAGAATACATTTGAGTATTTGCATCGTTTCCCTGAATTTTAAAATTCAAACCAATTCCTTCGGCATTTCTTTCTTGTGTATTAATAGAAACAGCGCCACCAAGCACGTTTGGTCCGTAAAGAATTGAAGATGATTGCTTGTCTATTACAATTTGTCCAATCATATCAGTAGGAACAAAAGTCAAATCCATACGATTATCCCAAGGGATATTCATTTGAACACCATCAAAAAACAGTCCAAGCTGCCGCTCACTTGCACCGCGAATATATAGCATTGATTCGCCACGGGAGTTTGTCCTGACTTTTGTTGATGGTATGACCTGAATTAATTCTGTGAAAGAAGTAGCGTCAATTCTATTTATTCTGTAATAATTAACTACGTCCATTTTGCTTGGACTTAATTTTTCTAATTTAGAATCCGTTATCACTACTTCGCCTATTTTATAAACTCTAACACTATCTTCTTTTTGTGAATTTGCTTCTGTTGCAAATAATAAACTGCCTGATACAAAACAAATTACTAATAGTATTAATATATACTTTGTTTTCATTTTTATCCAATATAAAATTAATTAAAAAATTGTTTAATTATAATGTACAATTTGAAAAAAAATGCGTGGCGGATGGTCAAATTTATTGATTATAATTGATTTGTATAGATTAACTAATGTGCTAAACAATTTAATATTTTCAACATTAAATATCTTATTATTGTTTATAAGTATAAATTCAAAGCTGAATTTCGTAAGCATTTTTAAAACTTTACTCAAAGGACTTGAGCTGTTTTCATTCTTTTCAGAGTTAAGAAAATATTTTATTACCTGTGCTTCGTAAGTATCATTAATACATAAAATTGTAACACTATCATTTCTTTCTTCAATTCGTTTTATATCATATAGGTTTTGCCTGTAATAAAATTCATCATCTTTTACAAATCTAAAAACTCTTTTATCTTTATACATATCTAAAGAAACTCTAATTGTATCAATTTTTTTTTCTTTTTTATTTCCCTTGATAATTTTTTTAATTCTATTTCTTGCATCTTGTTGTAGAGATAAAAAAAGTAAAGTATTAATAACTGTATTTAAGACAAGGATAAAAATAAGTGATATAGTTAATAATGCTTTATACATAAAAATTGCTAAATTATTCTTTTAAATATACTTTTTTTGACATTTTTCAATTAATATATACAAAAATAACCTTTATTGTTCAAATATTCAAAAATAATGTTCAGTTATAAGTGCTGTTAAAAATTTTACTTAAAATTCTAAAAGAACTGAGAGTTTAAAAAATTCGAATTTCGTTAGCTGAATCTATTCATCCATTGACTCAATTATCGGATGAATAATTTACGAAAAAAACTACTGCTTGACTACAAAAATATTAATAATAATCTTGTCATTTCGAGGCGAAGCGAGAAATTTCAAGTTCTTTGATAGCAAGTATTTGTGAGATTCTTTACTTCGATACGGAATTTTACTCAAAAGAATAAAAAATTAATGTGATAAAGGCCTACATTTTTGATTAAATTATTTAATTGTTTTTTATTTGATTTTTTTCGTAAATTTATATTCGTATTTGTCATTATTATAAAAATTTAAGAAAAAATGTAATAGTTCAAATCATCTATTATACAAAAAAATGAAATCAGTTAAAATAATATTATATATTTTGTATTCAATCATAACTGCACTTTTTATTTTCTCTTTTTTTATTCCGCGGGAATATAATGTGAAACGAACTATTGAAATATTATCACCCAAGGATACAATTTTTCAATATTTAAATAACTTAAACAACTGGGAAAAATGGACATTATGGAATTTGGGAAATAATTCAAATATAAATTATGAGAAAAAATTTATTGGTGTTGGAGCAAAAATGTATTGGACAGAAAAAGTTGAAAAAGACAGAAGCATAGAAATAACTTATTCCGTTCCGTTTGAATACGTAAAATATAATATGGATTTTGGAAATGAAAATTTTAAGTTATCGGGTTCTTTTATACTTAAGGAAAAGAGCAATAGCACTAGCACTATAATTAACTGGATGACAGTATGTAATATTGGTTTTAATCCTCTTTCCAAATATTTCACATATTTTTTCTTTGAAGATTATATGGGCAATGATATGGAAGGAAGTTTAATGAAATTAAAAAAGAAAATAGAAAGCAATTTTCAATAGTTGGAGAAAAAAATGGCAGATTCAAGAATTGCGTTATTGCTTGGCGATATAACTGCATTAGAAGTTGATGCAATAGTCAATGCAGCCAATACGCAGCTAAAAGGTGGGGGAGGGGTTGATGGTGCTATTCATAAAGCGGCTGGTTCTGTTCTTCACGAAGAATGTATGAGAATTATTAACAAAAAGGGAAGTTGTCCTACCGGAGATGCAGTTATAACTAAAGCAGGTAATTTACCTTGTAAATATGTTATTCATACTGTTGGTCCAGTTTGGTATGGTGGGGTAAATAATGAAGAAAAACTTTTAGCTCGCGCTTACTACAATTCTTTAGCTCTTGCAAAGAAGAAAAAAATTAAATCTATTGCTTTCCCTAATATTAGTACTGGCGTTTATGGTTTTCCCAAACAGAGAGCAGCTGAAATTGCTGTCCAGGAAGTTCTAAATTTTCTTGATATGAATGATTATATTGACAAAGTTATTTTCGTTTGCTTCGAAGATTCTAATTACAATATTTATAAAAATATATTGGGGCTGGGATTCTAATATTTCAATTTTTAGGAATTGAGATTATAAAAGTTGTACCTTCATTGAGCTTACTTTCGTAAGAAATTTCACCTTTAAGAGCAACAACTGCCCTATGAACAATATTAAGCCCTAAACCAAATCCTTTTATAGTGCCAATATTTTTTTCACCCCTAAAAAATGCTTTAAATAAATGCTTTTGGTCTTCTTCAGAAATCCCAAAACCATTATCAATAACTTTTATTTTAAAATCTTCTGTATTATTGATAAACTCTAATCTTATTACTGTGTTATTATCTGAGTATTTTATAGAATTTCCGAGTAAATTCACAATTATGTATCTTATTAATTGCCTATCAGACGAAATTTTAAAAGATTTTTCGTTAGAAAAGAATTCGAATATGTGCTGCCCACTATCAATAATTTTTATTTCTTCAATTACTCTTTTACATAATTCAATTGGGTCGAACAATATTGAAACGGCAGTTAGCTCAGACTGTTCAGTTTTTCCAAAAACCAATATATCTTCGAGTAAATTTGTAAGTGTTTCAACTGATAATTTGATTTTTGCTAAATAAGATAAAGCATCTTGGTAAGCTTCTCTCTGAATTAAAGTTTTTACGATGTCTGAAGAATTCATAATAACAGTAAGCGGAGTACGGAATTCATGAGAAACCATAGAGATAAATCTTGATTTCAACATATTCAGTTCCTTTTCCTTAAAAAGCAACTTATATAAATTTTCTTTAGCTGATTGTAATTCTATTTCTGTTTTCTTTCGAGTATCAATTTCACTTTTTAAGTCATTATAAGCAGTTTCTAATTTATCGACCATCAGATTGAAAGATAAAGCAAATTTGCCAACTTCATCATTGTGTAAAACATCGGCACGCTTTGACAAGTCTCCATTAGCTATATATTGAGTCGTTCTAACAATACGGTTCAATGGTTTTGTTAAAATAGAACTTATTCCAAAAACTAAAAAAACTACTAAGACTAAAACGGTCAAGCTGATTGCCCCAATTGCAACTTGCATTTTATATACTCTATCACTTATCCCGATTAATGAATGCGCTATATATAATTTACCGATTTTATTTTCTTTATAAACAATATTTGAATATATCTTATAAATCAATTCATTTTTAATATTTTCATCATTAAATGAAATGTTTAAAAAGTCATTATTTTGGGCTTCTTCTAAATTATAAGCAGAAATTATATTATTCGTATTATCGGTTACAACAACATAAACTATATCTTTGTTTAATTTAGCAGCTTCGATGCTTTCCTCAATAGCGTCCAAATCATTAAAAAACAACGCAGAGCTTAAATTATAAGAAATAATCTTTGCTTCGCTTATAGTTTTAGCTTCTAAGAAATCAAATGCCTGACTACGAAATGTTTTTGGTAGATAAATATTAATAACAATAGCAATTAAAGAAATTAGAAAAGTAAATGCAAAAATGAATTTCGATTTGACCGTTAAGTTATTAAAATATTTTTTAGATAGTTTACTTATTTTCATATATTATTTAATAATTTTAGATAGCTTTAGTAAGTGAGAACTAAAATTTACACCTTCTTTTTTAGCAGAATTTAAATTTACAACAATTTGTGGTCTATCGCCTTTAATATCAATTGCTACACTAATCCCACCAGCTATGTAATCAGGAACTAAACTAAACGACATAATATTATTCATTTGACATAAACCTGCAATATATTCAATATTTATAGCTTTTAATGTAGTTAAAATCACTATATCAATAGTTTTATCATTTAAATATTTTTCAAATGAATAATTATCTTCAATATCTAACGAAAAGATATTTGTTTTCGAGCCAATCACTTCATCAATTTCATTATTTGATGTATATTTTAATACTTCATTCCTTAAATTTAATGATTTTCTATTCTTACTTTGATACAAAATACAAATATTAATTACCCTATTTTTTTTAATTTTTAATTCTAAAGATTTATCAAATGTAAGAATTTTTCCTAATAAATTCATTTGTAAATCAACTGAAACAGCAATATTTTGTGCATTTGTTGTGTAAAATAAAACAAAGAATCCAATAACAATTATGTTGATTATTAAACGCATTTATATTTTAATAGATAATTTGAATAAAAATGTCCTTTCGTTCTGTTCTATGTATGTTTGCAAATGCTCAAAACCCGACGGGTGATAGTATTTCGTATTAAACAGATTCTTTATTTGAAGACTTGCACTCATATTATTAAAAATACTTGATAAAAAATTTTCTGTAGAAAATTTAGGATTTAAAATTAAATTAATATTGACTACACAAAAATCATCAGTCCATTTATCATCAACTGTTCTTCGTGCTGATTCGTAGTTTATATTTGTACTTATAGTAAAATAGTCAAAGAAAATTTGCGAAGCAGCCAATTTAAATAAATGACTAGGCGAATTGAATATTTTATCTTCAGAATCTTGATAGAACTTAAAACTATTTATACTTGGATTATAAGCTATATTATAAGAATAAGACAGGAAAGCCCAGAAGTCATTTTTTAATTTCATATTCAATTCTAATTCAGTTCCGACTACATCAAATCTGTTTAAATTCTGAAATTGAATTGGGCTATCATCAAATTGAACTTGGTCGATTAAGTTGAGCATTTGATTGTAATAAATAGATGCAGTGGCTGAAAAACTATTAAATAATTGATGCTCATAAAAGATTTCAGCTGAATAAAATTTCTCTGATTCCAAATCAGGATTTGGTTTATGAATACCAGGGTCAAAGTAATATAGTTCATATAGTGTAGGCGCTCTGAATGCTGAACTGAACATTAATTTTAAAGTACCGTCAACAGAAGTATTATAAATTAGGCAAATCCTTGGATTTATTGTTCCACCAAATGTTGAATAGTAGTCATACCTTATACCACCAGTTATTGACAAATCAGTAAAAGGTTGATAAGTATCTTGAATATATGCTGAAAATATTGATATATCTTTTTCTTTTTCAAATAAAATATTTCCTATATCATATAAAGCACAATAATTTTTAAAAACTCTAATATATTCTATACCAGTTATTAAATGATTATTAGAAGAAGTAATATAATTCAATTTTAATTCTCCTCCAGCCCATTTGCAATTATTTTTATCATATTGATTCAATTCTTCATAAGGGAATTCATCAAAATAATAATAACTATCGAAAAATACCCTTGTTAATAAATCAACTTTTTCTGAAAAATCAATTTTATAATTCATCTCTGCAAACAAGCGTTCATCTATTGAATAAGTAGAAGGGTCATTAAAAGTAGCCCCCCAAGGTGCAGTAGGAATACCTTTATTTCTATATGAGTAATAAGTTTGAACAATAAAGTTTTTATACTCTATCTTAGCATTTATACCCCTGAACTTTTCCCAGTCAAGTCGATTTGCTATTCCATTATTTGTTGAATCTGTATCAAATTCTCTAAAATATAAATTATCTCCATCAATGGAGCCAATATTTGATGAAATTGCTATATCTAAACCATTATCAAATTCCTGACCATAAGAAATCATTGCTTCAGCTTCATTAAAAGTACCGTATTCACCAACGATATTTAATCCATCAATGCGTTTGCCATTTTTTGTTATAACATTTATTACAGCCAAAACAGCACCAGTCCCGTAAAGTGAAGAACTTGGACCTCGGACTATTTCAATCCTGTCAATCATATCAGGATGAATATTTAGTTCATTCCCAAAATTAGCACCTCCATAAGCTTGTTCATTTAAAGTATGCCCATTAATTAAAAAAAGGATTTTATTTCCATAACTTGATGGAATCAGAACTCCACGTGTTCCCAGATAATTGTAATTCCTGTCATTAATAATATAAAAATTCTTTATTGAATTAAGTATTTCAGCTAATGTATTATACCCATAGCGCTTAATTTCTTCACTACTTATTATAGTAACAGAAGCAGGAGATTCCCTAGTCGTCTGTTCATATTTTGATGCACTACTAACATTTAGATTTAATAATTCTTCTAACCGTAATTCTTCAGAATTTTCAAAATCCTTTCCATAAGAGTAATTACATAGCAGAACTAAGCTAATTAGAACTATTACTTTTTTCAGATTGTGAATTTTTAATGCAATCATATAAATTATAATTTTCCATTTTCTTCAAAAATGAAAAATAATAAAAAAGTCATTAAAAAAAGCAAAATAATTTCTTTTTTTTTAATTCAACTCTATTATGTTAATTGATACGTTCAGAAATCCTTGTAACCCATTTATTTCTTAGAATTATTTCGCTATTAATTTCTAAGCTACAGTTGAAAAGGCATTCATTGAAATTATTTTGATTTTATCCATCATTTTTGTAATTTTATAGTGTTTTTATAAATTTATGAGGATTTATAGTGAAAAAAATTTTTTATCTATTATTTGCAGGTTTATTTTGGATTTCATCTCTAAGCACAGCACAGTTTACAGGAAATTGGGAATTAGTTAACGGAGATAATACAAGCACTGTAAGTTCTTATGCATTAAGAGGGAGTAAATTATTTGTAAGCACTTACAATGGGATTTTTCTTTCTACTAATAATGGTAGCGATTGGATTTCTATTAAAAATAATCTGGCAGCAAACTTTGTAAATACAATTGTTGTTAATGGTGATTATGTCTTTGTTGGCACCGAAGGTTTAGGTATATTCGTATCTACAAACGATGGTAATGACTGGCAAGAAGTTAACAATGGCCTTTCAAATTTAGAAGTAAAATCGATAGCTATAAAAGGAGATTACATTTTTGCCGGAACTTATATCGGAATTTTCTTATCAACGGATAATGGGAATAATTGGAGCTTGCTTGATAATGTTTTTTCTGAAAACTTTTACGTTTATTCTATTGCTATTGATGGAGAAAATATATTTGCTGGCACAATACGTGGCATTTTTTTATCAACCGACAATGGAAATAGTTGGAAACAAATAAATGAAGGTCTCATAAATAATCACGTAATGTCATTTGCTTTCAATGATAATAATATTTTTATTGGAACTGAAGGTGGTATATTTCTATCTACAGATTATGGTGAAAATTGGACTGAATGCAGTACTGAACTAAATAATAAAATAATCAACAGTATTCTTATTAAAGAGAATATTATTTTTGCCGGCTCTTCATATAATGGATTTTATTACTCAACAGATATGGGTGTCAATTGGATAACTGCAAACGAAGGTCTTGAAAATATTTTTATTCAAGCCCTTGCTTTTAATGAAAATTATATCTTTGCCGGAACTGCTCTTGGTACTTACAGAAGAGAACACAACATAACTTCGGTGCTTTCAGATGGAACAAATGACATTAACTCAATTAGTGTTTATCCGAATCCGAGCAATGATTTTATTAAAATAAGACATAATCTGCAAAATTCAAGCAATGTAATTATATCTATTTCCAATTCTTTGGGACAGAAAGTCAAAGAATTTGTATTTGAAGATATGAATAAAGAATTATATGTTGATATTATGAATTTGCCTACTGGTGTTTATTTTCTAAATATAAAAGTAAAAGAATTTTCTAAATGCCAAATATTTCAAATTATTAGATGATAAAGACAAAATTTTAGCTTTTTTTCGCTCCTTCCCAAGTTTTACTTGGGAAGGAGTATATGCCTTTTTCTCACTTTAAAAAAATTAAAGCATCCACCTTTATACAAAACAAATCTTCATCATTGAGAAGTCATCGTCAAGGATTTCAGTTCTCTGTAAATCTTTTACATATTTGTATAAATCATCAATTTCATTGTTGGCTGGATTAGAATTTTGTTTTATAAACTCGAAAAATTCCTGAATCTGCCACATTTCTTCATTTTGCTTTCGGATTTCGTAACAACCGTCTGAATAAACGTAAATTGTTGAAGATTCATCTAATTGAATGGTTGAACTTGTGAAAGGAAAAGAGGGCATACCGCCTATAATAAAATTATCATTGCTTAACTGCTCGGTATTTCCATCTTGCTTAATAAGAAATGCAGGAGGATGACCAGCACTTGCATAGCTCAAATTCCTTGTATTAATATTGAATACGCCATACCACATTGTAAAGAAAAGCTGATTATTGTCTGCCATTTGGAATGTGTTGTTCAATCCTGAAAGTACTTCTACTGGATTCCTAAAATCAATGCTTGAAGTTTTTTGTGCTTTTAAAAAGTTTATAGCAGAAACGGCGAGTAATGCAGAGCCAACTCCATGTCCGCAGACATCAAGCAGATAAAAAGCGAAGTGTTCTTCATCAATAAAGTGGTAGCCGAACATATCGCCACCAAGTTGAATTGACGGGATAAATCTCCAGAACGTTTTAATTTGATTTGTATTCATAAATTCTGGAAGAATAGAAACGCAGTATTCTCCTGCCTGAGCAAGCTCCTGAGCCAAAGCTTTTTGGCTTGCCTGCAGAGCAGAAAATGCCTCATTCCTTTGAAGAAGATTGATATAACCTTTTGAGTGGTAGCGAATACGGGCAACAAGTTCAATTCTGTCTGGAAGTTTAACCAGATAATCATTAGAGCCAGTCGCAAAAGATTCTGCTTTAGTTGTTGCTTCTTCTTTTGAAGAGAGGACAATTACTGGAATGTCTTTGAGTTTGGGATGATTCCTATAAAATCTTACAAGTGTTAAACCCTCAATTTCGGGCATAACAAGGTCTTGCAAAATAACAGTAGGGGATATTTCTACTGCAGTTTGCAATGCTTTGCTCGGGTCTTGACAAAAATAAAATTCGATGTCTTCCTCCGGAGCAAGCATTCGTTTTACTTGTTCGCCGACAATAGCTTGGTCATCAACCAATAAAACTTTAATTTTAAAATCTGATAAGCCAGATGATAGTGCAGATGCTAAATCAACAGCCATTTTAATTTCTCCTTGTATTTATAAATCTAATAATTGCTTCTGTAATTTTTTCAGTTGAAAGAATTTCGATTGCTGCATCTAACTCAAACGCAGCTTTAGGCATACCATATACAATAGAAGTAGCTTCATTTTGGGCAATAGTGTGCCAGCCCATTTTCTTTAATGTTAACAAACCATTAGCGCCATCGGCTCCCATACCAGTTAATAATATAGCTAAATCTCTTGTTAGCCAATTCCTTGCAACACTATCAAAAAATACATCAACAGAAGGACGGTAATGATAATTCTTTGGTTCTTCGACATATTTAAATGTTCTGTCAGATGTTAAGATTAAGTGGTCATTTGTACCGGCAACATAAACAACATTTATTTCCGGCTTCATTCCTTCTTTTGCAATAACTACTTCTAATTTTGTTTGCTCGTTTAGCCATGAAACAAATCCGGTAGCAAATTGTGAATCAACGTGTTGAATTATTATAATTGAAGTATTAATTTCTTTCGGAAGGGCAGAAAGGATTTTTGCTAAAATTTTTGGACCACCAGTAGAAGAGCCGATAACTATTAAAGATGTCGTTGCAAAAACGCTTTGTTTAAGATTAGTTTGCTCTTTATTTTCTTTAGTTTGGTTTATTAATTTGCTAATTATTGATATTTTTTTTATTAATTCATTATCACTTGAAAGATTTTGCGAAAGCCCCACAACTGGAGTGCTAATAACATCAATAGCACCAGAACCCATAGCTTCGAAAATAAGTCCTTCTTTTCCTTTTATTGAAGAAGTAACAATAAGAATAGCGCAAGGATTTTCCTTCATAATTTGTTTGGTTGCGGCTAAGCCATCCATTACAGGCATCATCATATTCATTAAAATCAAATCCGGTTTATCTTCTCTGCATTTCCTTACAGCTTCTTCACCGTTTCTTGCAATCCATACAACTTTATGTTCCAATGTTGATGTGCTTATTTTCTTCAATACTTCTATTTCTAGTTGTGAATCGTTGACTATTGCTATTCTCATATATTAGATAATTGTTAATGGTTAATTATTAATTGTTAATGGTTTTTTGTTTATGATTTATAGTTTAAAAATAAAATTAATTTTAATAATTATAATAAGGATTAAAGAAAAAAAATTAATAGCGTTCAAAAATACTAAAAACAAATTGAAATGCAAAGTAAAATGATTTATAAAAAGAAACGTTAAAATGAATATGTTTTTCCAATTCATTTTAGAAATTATGAGTAAAAATTTGTATATTTGGAAAAAATTAAATTAGAATTTATGAAAAGAACTTTATTAATTATATTATTATTTATACTTGCATCTTCAGATAATCTTTTGTCGCAATCTGGAATAGATTATCCAGAATTTGAAAAGAAATTGCTTCCATTTTTCGCAGAAGAGTTAATTTCTGATATTCCAAAGCAATTACCAATGGGAAGTCGTTTTACTGTCTGGGGTTGGGATGTTGGTGATTTTTCTGGTGATAATGTAAATGATTTAGCTTTTACAGTAAAACTTTCACTTGAAAAAAAACGCATTGTCCAGGTTTACCTTTTTGTTGATATTGATGGTTTTCTTGAAAAAGTATCCCAGTTCAGCTATGAGTATTTTGAGTTACCATTAGAAATTGGCATTGTTATAAAGGACAATACCTGTTTTGTTACTCAAAAGAAAAAAGAATTCAATTGGAAAATTGATGGCTATCGTTATGAAACTGGTTCAATCTTTTTAATTGATTATTTTTCTACATTCCGCTTTAGCAATTATACAAGAGAAACATATCGCAATTATTATACTCTTTTAAATACAGAAAAAATTTATACTACCCGCAACGGACAAGACCTTTTCCAAACAAATTATTTAACAATTCCATCTTATTCCCGTGGCAAACTTCTTTATCATCCATACAATATAGATGCGATTGCAAATTCAATTGAATATGTCCATAAAGGAGCTTATTACTGGCAAGGCGATGATGATGCGTCTTACTCTGTAAAATCTGCTTATTGCGATGAATTCCTTTATTTTACTGTTGATATTCGTGATGACAAATTAGTATTTCCAAAATGTGATACCTGTATTTGTGATTATCTTGAAGTATGGTTTGATTTGAATGCTCCAGACTCTATCGGAGGCCGTTTTTTCAACTGGGCAAAAGATTCTATACTATTAAACAGCAAAATAAAAAGTGGAATTTACTGCCTTAAATTTTATCCCGGTAATTTCTACGATAAAAGAGCTTTCGTTAAGGAAATAAGCTCTACTGATGATGTTGAAAGTTATCAGCAGGATGCCGTAAACAGTATAAAAGTAACTTCAAGCTTGAAAGACAAGGGCTTTGAATTAAAGTTCCGAATACCATTTAATTTTCTTGGCTTCGAATCGCTTCCTTTAAATGACAGAAATTCTTATGAAATCGGCTGTACTTTAGTTTATTGTGATATTGACAGCGAATGGCGGCCTGAAGAAGAAAAGCAAATTGCTACTTCTTCCTTTTCTCATGCAAATCCCTCTACCTTCGGTTCTTTAGTATTGATTCCATTTAATAAATGGTATGGAAATGCTCATAATATTTATGTTAATGATATTCAAAAGCATTTAATAGACTATGGATTTTAAAATAAAAACTCCGCTTTTCATTACATTTGAAGGAATTGATGGTTGTGGTAAAACAACTCAAATTGAACTTTTAAAAAAATTTCTAATTGAAAATAATTACGAAGTCATTACTGTCAGAGAGCCGGGAGGAACAGAAATTTCTGAAATGATTAGAAATATTCTTCTGCATTCAAAAAATCAAATTTCTCCAGTTTCAGAATTATTGCTTTTCAATTCTGCACGCTCTGTTCTGGTGCAAGAGATTATTAGACCAGCTTTAAATAATGGAAAAATTGTAATATGCGATAGATTTTTCGATTCTACTCTCGCTTATCAGGGATATGGACGCGGACTTAATTTAGAAGATGTAAAAAAATGTAATAGTATTGCAAGTAATGGTTTAATTCCTGATTTGACTATTTATCTTTCTGTTTCATTAGAAATTTCTAAAAGTAGAACTGATAAAACAGAATTTGACCGATTTGAACAAGCAGGAGATGATTTCTTTAAACGCGTGATTAATGGATTTGAACAAATCTCAGTTGACAATCCAAAGCGTTTTTTTAAAATTAGCTCTGAAGAACCTACTGGCAATGTATCAAAGAAAATAATTAATAGAATCATTTTTAATGATTAATGATTAATGAAAATTAGTATTGCCCATAATGAATAAGCTAATTTCTGAATGATTCATTTCCACAAAAAAATTAATTTTTAAAAAAACATATACTACATTGCTTATTTAAATGCAAATATAAATGTCATTGGTAATCCTCCAATAAAAGAAGACCATTATCGGGGGTTACCAATGACATCTTTACTTTTGTCGGTCATTCTGAACGAAGTGAAGAATCTCAAACTCTTTTGAAACAATGACTTGTGAGATTCTTCGCTTCAGAATGACAAGAAAAAAACAATTATCAATTGTCAATTATCAATTATCAATTAAATTTCCACCCAAACCTCCTCGCTGGGCAACGCATATTGCGTCTGGTTTTTCGTGTTCACACGAAAATAATTGCGTCTGCCGGCTTCTAAGCTAATAAGGAAATTTGGTTCTGCGGTTTTGCCCTGAAGGGAAAAATCGGCAAATGGCTGTCCGTTTTCCACAACTGAGCGGTAAATTGAATATTCCGTAGCGGTGGGAACGGCATCCCAAGTTAAATTGTATTTGCCCGGCTCAACTTCGGTATCGCTAATTTGAAGATTGGAAGCGGGAGGAAGCACGGCATAATACCACTGCTCCAATATTTCCCCGAATGGACCGAAACCATTATCGTTTCGAGC
>CAZCHH010000064.1:944-18855 GCA_964498585.1 uncultured Hyphomicrobiales bacterium | reverse complement strand
CCCTAAAGAGAATGGACAAAGAAATATTTTAGTCATTAGTCATTGGTCATTAGTTCTTAGTAAGAATACCAATGACCAATGACGAATAACTAATGACCAATAAAAACTTTTTTTAAGATGGATTCTGACATCCGTCAGAATGACACAGAAAATTATGTCATCTCCATTTAAATAAAGGTCTTCTTTTATAAGGGGGTTGCCAATGACATCGTAGTTTGTCATTCTGACGAATGTCAGAATCCATCTTGTTTTCCCTAAAGAGAATGGACAAAGAAATATTTTAGTCATTAGTCATTGGTCATTAGTTGTTAGTAAAATACGAATGACTAATAACGAATGACCTATAAAAACTATTTTTAAGATGGATTCTGACATCCGTCAGAATGACACTTTTACTTATGTCATCTCCATTTAAATAAAGGTCTTCCTTTATAGGGGGTTCGAAATGACAAGCATGCGAAATAACAAACTACGAGGGGTCAGGAGTTCTGAAATTAACACAAATAGTAAAAATATCAATTTCAAATAAAAAAAACAGGTGTTATTATGAAAAAATTTTTCTTTTTTTTATTGATTTTATCAAACATTGCTTTTGCCGAAGAATGTGCATGGCGTTGGGTAAATCCCCTGCCACAAGGAAACGGTTTATACGATATAAAGTTTATTAACAACGACGTTGCTTTTATTGTAGGCAATAATGCTACGTTACTTAAAACTACAGATGCCGGTTTAACCTGGAATCATATAAAAACAAATATGATTAGAAATAATTATGAGTTTATTTTTGATGAAAATAATATCCTCTTTGTTGATGATAGGTTTTTGTCAACAAATAATCCCGATTCGAACTGGTCTGATAAAAATATCTACAAAACAACTGACGGTGGAAAAAACTGGACAAAAATCAAAACTACTGTTTTAAGTAGTGAATTTAGATATTCTTTTAATTTTCTAGATGTTAATAATGGTTTTTATGTAGCAAAGGATTCAATTTTAAAAACTTCTAATACTGGTATTTCCTGGGATACTATTGTCCCACCCGAACCATACAAACAGATTTTAGATACAAAATTTTTTGACGAAAATACTTATTTAATTTTTTTCAAAGATACAATTTTAAGAACAACTGATGCAGGTAAGAATTGGAAAATAATCAGTGATGTTCCGGTAACTAATTATAAAGCTTCATATTTTTATGATAATTTAGGATTCATTATTTCTGATAATAACTTACTTAAGACAACCGATGCTGGCGAAACTTGGAAGAAAATAGAAAATATTCCTTCTGATACCCTGGATTACTTAATATTTTATAATGAGAATATTGCTTGGATAAGCACCATAAATGGCTTACTAAAGACAACCGATGCTGGCGAAACATGGGAAATGATTAATACTCGCTATTCAAGCTATCTTATAAAAAGCTTTGTTGACGAAAATACTGCTTATGTGCTAGGGAAAGGAAATGCACTCTTTAAAACAACTGACGGAGGAGCAAACTGGAAAAGAATTTCTTCCGGCAGCGGTTTCGATAGCGATATTAATTCTTTTAATGTTAATAAAGAAGGAGTTTTTATTGGCGTGGGTGATTATGGAATTATCAAAAGAACAACTGATGATGGGATTCATTGGAATGCAATAAGCTCCGGATACTATGAATCTCTTAATAATATTCAATTCCTTGATAATCTAAACGGTTGGGCTGCCGGCAATTATGGTGCAATTATAAAGACTACTGATGGTGGGCAAACCTGGAAAGAGAAAAAAAATCCAATTATAACAGATAATATTATCTATTTTAATTTTTTTGATTCTAACACTGGTATCATTGTTTCTCATCGCAGTGACCCTTATGCTTATAACCTTTACTTTTATAAAACAACAGACGGCGGCGAAGAATGGTTTAAAATTAATGAAGTTACAGATATATATTCTGCTGATTTTTCCTTTTTAAACGAGCAACTTGGCTGGGCAGTATTTTACACATCAATAGGTGAGTATTCAATTTATAACACTACTGATGGTGGACAATACTGGAGAACTCAAAAATCATATCAAGATACTTCTATAGATAAAATTCAATTCGTTAATGAAAATATAGGTTATGCTATGTGTTACTATGGTAGCATTGCAAAAACTACTGATGGTGGTAATAATTGGAATATAATTACTATTGATACAACAGATTATTTTCGGAGTATGCATTTTATTGATGAAAACAATGGTTGGATAGCGACTTATTATGGGAATATACTTAAAACAAGCGATGGTGGCATTTCCTGGAAAATTCAATTTAAATGTTCAGAAAATTTTAGGTTAATCCAATTCTTAGATGAAAATAACGGCTGGACAATATCCAAAGATTCAAAATCATTTAAAACTTCTGATGGTGGAACGAATTGGGAGGAAGTATATGTAGGCACAGGTAACTGGATTTACGGAATAACATTTAGCGCAGATAATTCTTGCTGGATTGTCGGCGAAGGTGGAACAATCCTTAAATTCTCTTGTGAAGAAACCTATATTAATGATGAAAAAAGTTTAAATGTCGATGATTATTCTCATATAAAAATATTTCCAAATCCTGCAAAAAATGATATTAATATTTCTTTTCCGGAGAATTTCTTATGTAATGAAAAGTTTAGTATTGCTTTATATAACTCTTATGGCGAAAAAGTAAAACAAATTGATTTTTCAAACAATCATAAAATTACTACTTTTTCTGTTTCTGAGCTGCCAAGCGGTTGTTATTTCATTCATATAAACAATGGAAAAAATGTAATAAGTAAGCCAATTATAATTAGTAAGTAGTTTCCAGTTATACGAGCAACAAATTAATATCATTACAAAAAAAAGCTGTCATTCTAACATACGCCAGAATGACATTTTGACACTTTAAACTGGAATTTATTTAATTATTCGGATAGAATTTTTTACAAATAAAATAATTCTAACAAGTCATTAGGAGTGCAGCGAGGAATCTCAAAACTCATTGATTACAAGAGGATTATATGATTAAATAATGATGTCCTAAATCTCTGTAAATATTACATCTTGCATTAAAAATATAAAAAAATTCAACAAATTCAACAAGCAAAGCCCAAGATTGTAAAATATTTGAAACAATATTTGAAACAAAATTTTCATTATCTGTATATTATTTAATGAATAGAAGATAATTTATAAATTATGATGAAAAAATTAGATACGCTTGGAGATAATGAACTGTTTTACTTGCTTAAAGAAGGCAATAAAACAGCAGCTGAGGCATTTGACGAACTGTATGCAAGACATTCGAAGCGGATTTTTATGTATTGCAGGAGGATTTTAAACAATAAGCAACAAGCTGAGGACATATTTCAGGATACTTTTCTTAGCTTTTACAAAAATTCTCAAAATGATATAGTAATGACCAATGTGCCTGCCTACCTTCTGCGAATTGCAAGAAATCTATGCTTAAAGAGTAAATCAAAAAATCATAAAAATCTTGTTTTTATTGAAGATTTGAATCTTTCAATAAACGAAAATAGTTTAGAAAAACACGAAATGCAAAATATAATAGCTTCTGCTCTAAATCTATTGTCTGATGAATGGCGGGAAGCAGTTGTTTTGCAAGTATATGATGGTCTTTCTTATAACGAAATAGCAGAAATATTGGAAGTTCCAATGTCAACAATCAGGAATTGGATTGTCCGTGGTAAAAAACAACTTAGAGAAATTATATCTCCTTATTTTAACGAAGTTCCTTTAAATAAAATTGAAAACTAAAATGAACAACTACATCGAAAATATTTCAGATTTAATCTATCTTTTTATAGATGGAGAAACAAATAAAATAGAACAGCAAACTCTATTCAAAGAGTTAGCTAATAATGATGAATTACAAACTGAATTTCAGCAAGCGGTGCTTATGAGTAAGGATTTTATGAAAGATAGAGCTGTTTTGACTCCAGCTGCATCGCTCAAAGATTCAATATTCTTAAAAGCCGGGCTTTCTGCTGCAGGCGCTGCTGTTGCTACTGGTGTAGTTAGTTCCGGATACTTAGGAAGAATTTTTGAGCTATTCTCCAAATTTTCTTCTCAAATTTATACTGTTCTTGTTAGTTCTTTTGCTACTGCTCTTGTTATGCTTTCATTAATTAATCCTTTATTATATAAAGAAAACGACTCTAACTATGCTCTAAATAATAAAAGCAATAAAACTGAAAAAAATCCTAATATACTATTAAATCAAAGCGCTAACGAAGCAAACAAACAATTTACTTTACCCAATGATATTCCTGTTAGCAGAGTAAATACAAGCAAAATTAACAAATCAAAACAAAATATTATAAATTCTGATAAAGAAATATTTGTTTTTAATAATGCTGATAAAATAATAACAAAAGAAAATATTATTCCATTGAATAATCATAAAGAAACTGATAACTTAATGAATAAATCAAATATTTATAGTTCTAAAGAATTAAGCTTAAATAACTCAATTGGTTTTAATGATTTAAACAGAGCATTTATAATGAATAACAATGGCCAGTTATTAGAATTAATCAATTTATATGATGGAAAGATTGTTTTAGATTTAAAGAGTATTTCTACATTAAAATTCTATGGCGGAAACAATATTAGCGGTCAAGATGAAACATTTATTAATGATGCAATGCTTGGAATAATGTATAAAGCAGATGAGCATCATTCATTCGGATTACAATTTGGTAAAGAAGCATTTCATATCTATAAAATTGAAGAGATAGACAGCAATTATAATTTCGTGCAGGAAAATTCAGTATTTTGGTTTGCAGGAATGTATCGTTATGAATTTGACCAGTTACCAATATTTAGTAATATAAATCCATATTTCGATATATCTCTTGGTGCAACAAAATATGGATTAATTTCAAAAGGAACTGCCGGCTTAATATTCAATTTATCAAATAGCGCATATTGTTCATTAGGCATTGAAGGTTCAATGATTTCCTATAACGATAGAGGCAAATATAGTGCTGCAGGTAAGCTTGGGCTTATTTACAGTTTAGGTATCAGATTTTAATTTTTCCCTGAAGGATGTAGCTTAATCTATTTGGATTAAAGCAAGTATTCAGCACCTTATTTATTGCTTGTTTCGAGATGAGCTACACCCAAGGGGAATTTTATGTAAATAGTTCTTTTGATTAGTTATAATAATTGTCATTTTGCAAACAAAGGGCAGTCATCGTATGACTGCAAGTCATACGATGACTAAAAAGTTCATGTTATAAATATTATATTAATTATGAAAATTGAAATTTCAAAATACATTATTAATTAAATTTTATGTTTTAAAAAAAAGGATAAGTTCAATGAAAAACGTATTTATTTTCTTTCTTGTTTTAATACTATCCCAATTCGTTAGTGTTGCTGCAATTATTTATACTGACATAGACCCAGATACTCTTATTAATGGAGATGGAGTTACTTCAGGTCAAATTGTCTATAATGTTGATATTGATAATAGCAACAATCACACAGGTCAATGGGATGGTGATTTGATGCTCACTTTAAACAAAGTTGATGCAAATAATTACTATATTGATATGTTCCTGAGCTACAATTTAAGCGTAGAAGTTGTTGTCAATCCAGATTACTATGATTATGCTGCTGCATTAGAAAAAAATGTTCCGATAAATTCGCAGTCTAACTGGAAAGCAGATTATGGTAGTGCTATCAATATGGAAGATGCCTGGAACAACCAAAAAGACAAGTTTATTGGTGTTCGGTATAAAAAATCCGGCAGTTGGCAATATGGTTGGGTAAGATTAGATATTTCCAATAATTATACAGATTTCACAGTTAAGGATTTTGCCTTTCAAGATGATGCCGATGCTGGAATAAATACTGGCGAAGGTATTGAAACAAATCCTGTTGAAAATAATTATTCCGATACTGTATGGATTCAATCTCAAACAACTATAGCAAAAATGTCTCCATCAGGTTATTATATTTGTACAGGAGATAATAATTCTTTAAAATTGCTTAAAGCAATTGATGGCAGTGAGGTTTGGAATAAAAATACTGACGCAACTATTGTAGGACTTACAATTTCAAATAATAACAGGTTTATAGCAACTTCTCACACCGATTTAAAAATTCGTGTTTGGGAACTTGAAACAGGTGATTTATTTACTACTCTACTTGAGGATTATACAAATCCTTATAATTATACTACATCTGGTATTCTTGAGTTTTCTGCTGATGACCAGTTAATTGCTCAAAGAATGGAGATAGTAATTGCTGGATTTGTTAATTATGGAATAGTAATAGTTGATTTTAAAAATGGAACTATTCGAAAAGAATTTCCTGCTTCTGAAGAAGAGATATTGAATATGAAATTTACAAAAGATGGTAAATACTTCGTTATTCCGAGCAATAATTTTACTGATTCCAAATTTTGTGTTAAAATTTATGATGTAAATGATTTTTCATTTGAAAAGGAAATTTCAACTGGATATACACAACAAATCTGGGATTTGGCAGTTTCTCCGGACAGCAAAATGGTCGGCACTTCTGGTGATGACGGTGTATTTGTTTGGGATATTGAGACATCGCAAAATGTTTTATGGGTCCAGCCACCCAATTTGATTTGGGCAATCGGATTTTCTGCAGATTCAAAATATGTTTTAATTGGTAATGAAAAATATGGCGGCTCTACTGCTGTTATTAATATTGAGCAGATGTCGCTTGATTATGAATACCATAATCGAGGATTTTTAAATATTCAGGATGCTGCGAATACTAATTTTATGTTGCTTAATTCCGGTTCGGAAATTTCTGTTTTGAGAAAGAAATTTGGTGATTCAAAAGATTTTCCAATGCTCACTGCTAATGTTGGAAATGATTTATTTTTTCCCAATGTTGAAATTAACGAAGAAGAAATTAAAACTATAAAAATCGCAAATTATTCAACTGATACTTTATTAGTAACAAATATTGATTTAGAAGGATTAGATTATGAAACATTTGAAATACTTAATCCACCTGCGCTACCTTTAAGTATTATTCCTGGTTCTGAATTTGGATTAAATATAAAATGTATAATATATGAATCGGGTGAATATACATATTCAGCTGAAATTCATATACGTTCAGATGCTTATAATACAAGGGAATTTGGTATTTATGAAATCTTTGTTTCCGCTAAGGCACCAGGTGCAACCGGTGCTGTTATTTCTAATGATTATGGTGAATCTTATAACCTTGGAACTACAAATGTCTCAGAAAAGCTAACCAAACCATTAACTATTAGAAACACTGGAAATGAAGATTTAATCATTAGCAATATTGGACTTATTCAATATGTTGATTTTTTCAGCATTGAGCAAACTCTTAATTTTCCTGTTACTGTTCATTCAAATGATTCATTGGTTTTAGATATTTCCTTCTTATGCAATACTCCGGGTTATAATCATTCAGGAAATATATATTTTATTTCCAATGCTATAAATACTGATTCAATGGTTATTAATTTGTCTGCATCTACCATTATATCAGGTATAGAAAATCACAATATTTCAGATAATAATAAATTTGAAATAAAATTTTACCCAAATCCACTTTTGGACAAAGGAACTATTGAGTTAATTCTAAATACTGAAATACCTGAAAATATATCGTTATATCTTATTGATATTACTGGAAAGAAAGTAAAAGATTTATTCAGTGAGTATATGTTACCCGGTAAAATAACATTAGAATTGCAAAAGAATAATTTATCAGCCGGAACATATTTCATTATAGTAAATACTATGAATTTTAGTAAATTGTATCCTATAATCATTAAATAATTTAGTTCTTTGAAATAATTTTTGGTGGGTTCTAAGAATTGTCACACTGAAGCGCAGCTAAGAATGACAATTTTAGAACTCTCCAGAAAGAAAAAAATTATTTATATAAATTTATATAATAATGAAAATAGTAAAAATAAATAGCATATTAAAAACAATATACATACTATTAATTGTATGTATTTTTACAATATCTTCCTGCACCGAAGGAACAATGAATCCTTTTGTAGATGATAAAATTATACCTGACCCGCCAAAAGACACTGTTATATATAGTTCAAAAGACTTTAATAATATGATAGGTTCAAAATGGATTTACAATGTAACAGCGTATGTGGATTCTAGTTATGCTTTAATTGATACTTTAGTAATCACGGTTATAGATACTTTTCGGATAAACGGCAGGATTTATACGTACTGGAATTATTTTTATTCAAGTCAAAGTAGCTATACAGCTGGAAAATTTGTAAGTTTATATAAAGATACTGTAACAACTTTGATTACCATTACTTCAGAGCAGAAAATTATTGAATATATATTTCCAATGAAAGAAGGTAATCGTTGGGCATTTTATGGAACTACCGATAGCGCTTATGTTGTTCAGAAAACGAATCTTTCTGTTAATGCTGGTACTTTTTCAGATGTGTATAATATAAGATTTCATTCTAAAAATTTTAGAAACAATGTTAATTCTTTTAGCTTTTTAATTCCAATAGATGAATTCTATAAGCCCGGTGTTGGAATGTTAAAATCTACAAATTGGGATATTCTTTCAAACTATCTGGTATTATTTGAACTTATAGACTATGACCTGAAATAATTGATAATTGATAATTTAATCATTAATCACTAATCATTAATCATTTCACTTTCAGTCCTTTTCCTGTTTTATTAATCAAACCTCTCTTTTTTAATTCAGAGAAAGAAGCATCAAGGACAGCATTCAAGAAAGTAATACTTTTATTAGGTGAGTAATCTTTGGAAATTTCAATAATTTCATTCATAGTAACTTTAGGAGGGATAGTATCAAAATGGATAAGTTCACTAATACCCATAAGAATAAGTGTTCTGTCGATTATAGCAATACGATTTAATTCCCAGTTTTTAGCATATTTGAGCATAAGTTCATTAGCAAATTGTTTTTCCTGCATACAAAACCGAATAAGCTGTTTAGCAAATTCCACTTCGTCTTTTTTCCAAACTATAGGAATATCACTTTCATATTCAAGAATCTCATCTGGAGTTAGCAGTTTATCTGTCGGAATCTCTTCGTCTTCAAATTTGAATTCCCGCACAAAAATATGAGCAAATAAAAAATCAAGCGGTTCCTGCGAGACTTCATAAACTGCTAATACTTGCATTACTTTTTCTCTTGCTAAATGTCGGTTGCCACGTATTTTCTTCGTTTTACTTAATGGAAATTTTTCTGTTGTTCCCAAAGTATTATCCATTTTATTCCATTTTATTAAAAAAATGTTTTATACATTTATGCAATTTAAAACATTTATATTAAATAGAAAATAGTTTTATTTTCAATTATTATCATTTTTCCTTTTGAATATTCATTTTTTTTTTCAATATTGAGTTTTTAAATTAAATCAATGGGAAATTTATGATTTTAAATACAAAAGTAGATGAAATAATGACAAGAGAAGTTTTCTCTGTCGAACTTGAAGATACTATACACAAAGCAGACGAAATCATTCGTGAAGAAAAGGTAAAGCAATTGCCTGTTCTCGAAAATAATAAATTAGTTGGCTTAATCACCGAGCGTACTTTGATGGAATATACATTAAGACAGCTCTACGATTTTGACGACGAATATGGCGAAATTGGATATAATAAGATAAATGATTTCCAAGATGTAATGGCAAAAAATGTTAGAATAATATACCCTGAAGATAGTATGCACAAAGCTCTTGAATTGATGTCAAAATATAAACTTGACTGCCTGCCCGTTGTTGACTGGCAGAATAATCTTGTTGGTATATTAACTTCTAATGATTTATTGCTCTTTTTTAGAAACAAACTGACAGAAAAGTAATGTATTCAAATCTTAGCTCTGCTGCTGTTTTCGGAATATCTGCATTTCTTGTTGAAATTGAGACTCATTTAGACAACGGCTTGCCTAATTTTATGATTGTAGGGCTGCCGGACTCAGCAGTAAAAGAATCGCGTGAAAGAGTAACCGCTGCTATTAAAAACTCTGATTTTATTTTTCCTGCTAAAAAAATTACTATTAACCTTGCACCAGCCGATATTCGCAAGGAAGGAAGCAGTTTCGATTTGCCTATTGCCCTCGGAGTCCTTTGCGCTATGGGAATTATCGAAAATGATTCCTTAAAAGATACTCTCTTCCTTGGCGAATTAGCTCTTGACGGCTCGCTGCGTCCAATTCACGGCGCCTTGTCAATAGCAGTGGAGGCAAAAAAGAATAATATTAAACGAGTTTTATTACCTAAACAAAATGCCGAAGAAGCTGCTCTTGTAGATGGACTCGAAGTAATTCCCATTGAAACTCTCGCTGAAGCTAATGCTTTCTTAAATAATGAAAAAAGAATTGACCCGCTTATTGTGGATATAAAATCATTATTTGAAGAAAATCAGAAAAATTATGCATTTAATTTTACAGACGTAAAAGGGAATGAAAACGTTAAGCGTTCTTTGGAAGTTGCAGCTGCAGGCGGGCATAACGTTTTAATGATAGGACCGCCCGGCTCAGGAAAGACGATGCTTGCAAGACGTTTGCCTACGATTCTGCCTCCTCTGACGCTTGAAGAAGCTTTGGAAACAACAAAAATTCATTCGGTTTCAGGACTGCTGGCACAAAACGAGGCACTCTTAACAATCAGACCTTTCCGCGACCCACATCATACTATTTCTGATGCAGCACTCGTTGGTGGTGGTATGAACAAAATCCGACCGGGCGAAATCTCGCTCGCTCATCACGGAATACTATTTCTTGATGAATTGCCGGAATTTGCCAGAAATGTTCTCGAAGTTATGAGGCAGCCACTTGAAAATAGAAAAATTACAATTTCCCGCACAAAACTTACTGTTGAATATCCAGCCAATTTTATGCTGGTTTGCTCAATGAATCCCTGCCCCTGTGGTAATTTTGGGAATCCAGTCAAAGAGTGTTCCTGCACTTCTACTCAAATCCAAAGGTATTTATCTAAAATATCTGGCCCACTGCTTGACAGAATTGACATTCATATTGAAGTGCCGGCAGTTAAATATCAGGATATGACTTCTGTTAAGCCGGGTGAATCTTCTGAAATGATTAGGGAAAGAGTTATTAAAGCAAGGAATATTCAGGAGGAACGGTTTAAAAACATTAAAGAAGTATATAAAAATTCTGATATGGGCTCAAAAGAAATCAGAAAGTTTTGCCAGCTTGGCTCGGATTCTCAGGCAATAATGAAAAACGCAATGGACAAACTCGGTTTTACTGCCCGGACTTTCGATAGAATTCAAAAAGTTGCTAGAACGATTGCTGATTTATCCGCTTCTGAAAATATTAAGCCAGAGCATATCTCCGAAGCCATTCAATACAGGAGTTTGGACAGGCAATACTGGAAAAATTAGCGAAAGATGGACTCCACCTCCGAGGTGGAGTCCATCTGTGTTATAAATAAAGCAAACGGGCTTGCACGTTTGTGTTAAATATCTATAACAATGGAGCAAGCTCCATTGCTTCATTACAATTCACTCAACTTTCCTAATAGATAAAATGAAGTAAATATAGAGTAGTAGTGCATTATAAATAAGATAATTTGTTTCTATTCTAAGAAAATACTATATTTATTTATAATAACTTTTAACACCTCCCCTGCCCCTCCTTATTAGGAGGGGAGTAAGAACAGTCCTGTGTTTTAGCGTTCCCCTCCTAATAAGGAGGGGGAAAGGGGAGGTGTATATTTTGTTATTTTTAGAACAAATGCACTTTTTATATTCTTCTTTATTTCATACACTTACTACAGCTATGAAAGTTGAGTAATTAATAATTAATAATTAACAATTATTATACTCTTCCTCGCTTAATGAAAAGCCCGGCTCCACAATCTTCACTTCCTCATAAGTTAAATCGTAAAGTTTGTAAACCATCAAATCAATTTTGCTATCGGTTTCGTCAATGATACGCTTGATTTCTACCGCCAACTCCTTCATTCTGTTGAAACGCTCAGACCAGTCCTCTTTCAAAATGCCTGTTAGCTCAATTTTGTTCTTTTTTAGTTCGCCAGTAAATTCTGCCCAACTTAATTCATACCAGTTTTGCAGTTTGGTACTGAGTTTGTTTATTGAAAAATCCTGCGTTAGCAATTTCAAAAACTTATTCTTTAGTTCCTGTAATTCCTTATTCTTTTCAAGCATTATATCTGCAAGAGCGATGAAAGGTTGCTGGGAAAAAGCGTTTGGGGACTCGGGGCTGGGGAATAGGGGAATGTTGGGAACAAAAAGTTTCCTAATATTATTCGGCTTAACTTGAGCAAATGTTCTACCTTCTTCTTGTGAAAACATTTTATAAATAAAATTATTTAGTTTTGAATTTAATAAAGAAGCAATAAACTTAATACTATATTTATTTTCATCTTTAATTTTTATTATTAAAATACTATCTAAAACAAAATATCCTTCAAAATCCACAGTTGCTTTTATATTATCTGAAGTTTGCCTTAAAATTATTTTATTTTCAGTAAAAAGCTTTTCAAATCTTGGCCAGTGAAGACAATACCAAGGAAGCAAACCTTTTCTTGTTTCTCTTTTATTTGATAATTTTTCTTTAAATGGATTTAAATAATTAAAAATATTTTCTTTATTTTCAGTATTTGAACTTTTAACAGAATAAATTATAAAATGATTAGTATCTTCAATTGAAAATTTATTAATTTCACTCCCAACTAAAACTTTATGAAGTAATTCTTTTTCAAAAGAATTATCTTTGGCAAATAAAGATTTAATTCTGAATATATCATCTCCACCTGTAGAAATACCAGAAGCGACTTCTTCAGCTATTTCATCAATTTTTATTGATTTAATCTCAACTTTTTTTATAATAGTATAAACTATATCGTTTATTCCTATTATATTAGCTGGTAAATTCAATATAGTATTTGAACTTATTTTTTCAAAAGAATTAATTAGAAAGTTTTGCTTTTGAGTTTCATTCCTAATATCTTTATAATTTATCTGATAATTATAATTTTTAATTTTTTGTGCAACAAATAAGCAAGTGGGAACATCAGCATCACTAAAAACACCATCTCCAAAATTAATAATGACTTTTAAGAAATTTTCTTCAGTGAGAAATTTTCTTGTTTTAAAATATTCATATTGATATAGTAAATTATTTGGAACTATTAAAGAGCAAATACCAAATTTTTTTAATAAGGAAATAGTTCTTGAAATAAAATAATTAAAAGTATCAATAGTTCTAAAATGCACATTATCAAATTTTTCCTTATAATAATCTTTAACCTTATTATTTAATTCAGCGCCATACGGCGGATTTCCAATAACAACATCGAATCCGGTTTGGGAATTCGGAATCTGGAATTCGGAATCTGGACAATTCGTATTGCCGCTAATATTTCCTAATTCCTGATTCCCAACTCCTAATTCCTGATTCCCAATTCCTAATTCCCAGTCCCCAAACACCACCGGAAACTCTTTTTCCCACTTAAACGCTTTTTCACCGGCTACTGCGGGGTCATCAATCAGCGAGTTACCACACTTAATATTATTATCAAGTGCGGTTAGCTCGGAATATTTATTAGCGGTTTTTAGCCAAAGTGAAAGCTTAGTGATTTCAACTGATTCCAGATTAATATCAACACCGAAAAGATTATTTGTCAAAATATGCTTGTCGAGTTCGAAAAGTTCGTGCTGCCCGCCTTTAAGCAAAGCGAGAGTATCATTTACTTTCTGCCCTTCTGCATAAAGGAAATTAAATGCCTGATTTAAAAAAGCACCGGAGCCGCAGGCGGGGTCAAGCACTTTTATATTTTTCAAGGTTTCACGGTAAGCATTCCAGAACTGCAAATGCTTTTGAATATTTTGATTGCTTTGCTGTTTGCTTTTTTTGTGTGAAATGAAATTGTAATCATCATCGGAAAGAGCGGGGAGTTCGTCAAATCCAAGTTCCTTTTTCCTGTCTTCGAGCCAGCCACCGACCGCATTTTCTACGATATATTTTGTGATGTATTCCGGAGTGTAGAAAATGCCGTCTTTTTTTCGTTTGCTTGTCTTTTTATCAAACTCTTTACCTTCGATTTGCGATTTAAGTTCCTCCAAATCGTTAATTGACTGCTCGAAAATATGCCCGAGAATGTTGACATCAATATCGGAATCAAAGTCATATTCAGTAATTTTCGACATTTCCTTTAAAATGCCGTCTTTTATAACAAGCGAATCTAATATTTCATCTTTTGCAAATAGCCCGCCGTTGAATTTGTTTATATTATGTGCAGGAGAACCGAGATTAATCGCATTAAACAAACCACGCACCTCATTCCAAATCTTTGTTTCAGAAAAGTTGAATGAGCTTTCAACATTTTTCACAATTTGCTTGAAAATCTGCTCCGGCAAAAGATAATTATCCTCACAGAAACACACAAAAATAAATCTGTCCAATAGCTTTTGAGTTTTTTCGAGCAAAATAAGCTCATCAATGTTTGGATTATTGGCTTTCAAATGCTCAAATAAATCAATTCTAATTTTTTTGAAAACGGAGTAGAACTCTTTTGAAATGTCCTGTTCATCTTGCTCGTTGGTTTTGTAAAGCGTATCAATAATGCTTTCGCTACTTTTGGAAATCAGATTTTTGTAGTTAAGTAAATAGAAAAATTGATTGAATTTTTCAGGTTGAGCAAGTTCACTAACAAAGAACAGTTCATATTCCGTTGAGGAATTAGAGTGATAGAGCCGTATTTCATTGAAATTTGAAACAATAACCCAGCGGCACTCTTTACCAGTTTTATGCTGATATGAAAATGCCTGCTCCACCGGAGTTCGATTGTCATTGAAACGTGTTTGCTTGCTGTCAAGCTCTGCATTCGGGTCTTTCAGTTCAATTACAGCACGCACTAAAGAATTTTGAGTAGTAAAGAACCCCAAAGCACCATCGGCAAATTTTCCGTCTATGTTAGTAACCTGCTCCTGAGCTAAATTCCACTCATCAGTATTTTGCAAGCGTGTATTAAAACCTAAAAGCGTTCCGAAAATTTCATTGAGAAAATTACCCTGCAAAGCGGTTTCTTTAGTTGCTTTAAAAGCATCACTTTGCACAAAAGCGACCCAGCGGTTTAGTGCAGCAATTTTTTCAGGGAAATTCTCAAAATCTTGAAAATCGAATTTAGAAACCAAATGGTTCAGTTTCTTTTTATTGAAAATATTCTTTTTAATGTTTGGCATAGAAATAAAATTTATTTTTTAATATGTTCCAAATTAATAAAAATAAAATTATTTTCAAATTGTTTTTACATTCCTTCTCTTTTGAATTTGGGAAGTAATTATCCTTTCTTCTCCTTCCCAAGTTCAACTTGGGAAAGAGTTTTTAAATTTAATATTTTAATATAACTTAATAAATGCTTTTAATTTTGTATATGTTTCATTATCATCATAAAATAAATCAAGCAAAAGTTCTGACTTCGCATTGTAAATTTTAATCATTGATTTTTCTGTTGCGCCGTAATCTTTTAGCTCTTTGAACTTTACTTTATATGCGGGATATTTCCAGTTGTTATTTTTGATAAATGCTTTCAGTTCAATTTCTCTATCGCAAAGAACCAATGCAATTACTTTTACTTTTTCGGGAAATTCTTTGTTCAATACCTTGATTATATCTTCAATTTGCAGAACACATTTTATACAACCAACTGGATATTGAAAAGCAACCACCACAATATCATCTTTGTCCGGTTTTTCCTTTTGTATGTACTGGTTTATTTTTGGAGAAGCAAAGCCAAAAACGAGAAGACCTATAACACATATAATAAATATTTTTTTAAACATATTGAAACCTTTAATTCCTTCAATTATTATATTATTGTTGAAAAAAGAATAATAGTCATTGGTTTATGGTTTATGGTTATTGGTAGAAAATAAAATACTAATGACTAATAACTAATAACGAAAGACCGACAGCCGACAGCCGATATCTGATAGCTGATAGCTGATAGCCGATAGCTGATAGCCGATAGCTGATAACCGACAGCTTTTTGAACTTACCACCTGTACTTTTCCATTGTCCAATTTTCTTCACCTTTGACAAAAAACACAACATAATTATTTTTCTTGTCGTAAAGCATATTTTGTATATTTAAGTTTTCTTTGTTTTCAAAAGTTCTTTCAGAAATCAGTTTTCCATTAGTATCGTATTCTCTAAAAATAAATGAAGCATTATCTTCATCTTCTTTATTCAAATAACAAACAATTAAATTTACTCCATTATTCATTAATTTATAAGCAGATAGTGGCATATATTCTTCAAATATTTTTCTCCTACTATCATTTTCTTTTAACTTTTTTATCTTGTTTCTTGCCTCTTCATATTTTTCAGAATAATCAACAATTGGATTTGATAAACTGATTGTGTCATCAGTAATTAAATTATAAATTGTATTTGGTTCATAAGGAAACATAGCAAAATGTTGATTATTTATAGAAGTTGTTATCGGATTGTACATATAAGATAAAAAGATAAATTCGTTATTTGCAAATTTTTTATCTAAATATAACGCAGTTTTAACATACTCTCCATTTTCATCATAAACAGCTAGAATAGAAATAGTATCTGTTGTTTTGAAATAATGATATGCACCTAATGCTTCGTTCAATAAATAATATTGCTTTTTTGATTTATCTGCAATAAAAGAAAAAGCAATAGTGTAATGATTGAGAGTGTTATTTGGAAATATTACCCTTTTAATATTAAGTGAAGAATCAAATTCTACAACTGTTGCAGTATTATAAGCTGTTTTCTGGTTATCTTTTAATAAAACAGGTAAATAAACAAGAGCTGAAGAACTAATAGTATTATCATCATTATATTTAACATTTATAAAAATATTATTTAACATTCTTAAGTCAGAAAGTCCAATACTATTACATTCATCTAAGGTTAAATATTTGATTGGATACATAGGAATTTGATTATAAGGATTTGCAGGAGGAATTCGATTAGTATTTTTGATTGAATCGGTTAAATATAAACCAGCTTTTCTAAAATATTTTATTTTACCATTTGTAAAATCATATATAGAAATAATTTTTTTTGCACCTGAAGTTAATACTATTTTTTCTGAATTAGAATTTAAAGAACACCCTTCAATTTCAGATAATATAATATCTTCATTTTCTTCTAAAATGACAGATTCGGCTTTGATTAAGGGTTGAGATTGAATAGTTATATTATTTTCTCCATTACAGCTATTAGCAGTAATAAACAAAACCAAAACTAAAACAAAGTATTTTTTTTTCATAATATTGCTTATAAATATTTTAATATTATTAATTTACAGAAAAATAAAAGCCCTTTGATTTTAGTCAAAGGGCAATTAAAAACTATACAGGAATTTCAGTTATCGTAACTTCAACAGATTCTTCTTCATAATTATCCAAAAATGACCTATAAATATATAAATTTGGGCCACTAATTATATAACATATTCCGAAAGTACCAACACAATAAAAATGATAACCGAAAGGAATAGTAGTAACATTACTAGCTCTACCTGGCATTGAATTAAAACCAGTGCTGGAACACCAACCTGAGTCACTATAATCTTGGATATATCCATTAGACTCGAATGCGAACATTATTATAAATAACAATGCTGCAAAAATTACTTTTTTCATATAAGTCTCCTTATTTGTTAAAAAAGAACTGATTTGAATTAATTAAAAGAACTTTTGCCGATAACAAAACAGCAACATTACACTATCGGCTGATGAAATATTCCTATTTTGTAAAAGTCTGTTAACAATTTAATAATAATATTTAATATATACAAGAAAAAAATAATATTTTAAAGATTATATTATATTATATTATATTATATTATATTATATTATATTATATTATATTATATTAT
>CAZCHH010000064.1:0-844 GCA_964498585.1 uncultured Hyphomicrobiales bacterium | reverse complement strand
ATATATTATAATTTTAGTTTATATACTATCTTAATATATATCAAATTAATATGTTATATTCTATAGATAACAGGCATGCCTGTTACCTACATTTTCCAATCTTGTATTTCTCCTTCCCAAGTTGAACTTGGGAAGGAAGATTATCCTTTCTTCTCCTTCCCATTTGCACTTGGGAAGGAAGATTATCTTCGTTTCTCCTTCCCAAGTTGCACTTGGGAAGGAAGATTTTTTCTAAGCTGTGCTTTATATTTTTTCTTAATGACTTATAAGAAAAGCATAGCTTTTGTGAAAGAAACCTTCCCAAGTGCAACTTGGGAAGGAGAAGAAAGCCGTTAAACTGCGAAAAATGAGCAATAAGAAGAGGAAAATGAGTAATAAGAAGAGGAAAATGAGTAATAAGAAGAGGTTAATGAGTAATAAGAAGAGTGGAATGAGCAATAAGAAGAGGAAAATGAGTAATAAGATGAGTAGAATGAGTAATAAGAAGCGGAATATGAGTAATAAGAATGTTTATTAAGCATTTTCCTGTTCTTATTGCTCATTATATTTACTTTGTTAAAGGAATGATTGAGTATAATTTTGCAAAAACCGATTTGATTAATCAAATTTTGTAGTTAAAAAATTCCTTGACTTATATTATAATTCTTATAGCTTATTTTAATATGGAAATTTCTGTTTTAAAAGAGAATTTGCAGTTGGTTATTGGTAAAAAGTTTTATCTTTTTTTAAAATATATTCCGTAGGAATTATATATTTGTAACAGGAATAACCATTGTCTGTGCTTATCCCTTAGGGTGGGGTGAAATAAATCTCGTATTTATCAAAAAAAAACTTCACTCCAAAA
>CAZCHH010000063.1:0-19651 GCA_964498585.1 uncultured Hyphomicrobiales bacterium | reverse complement strand
TCTTTTCTATATTATTTATATATTACAAACACTTATGACAACTAGGAAAGTTGAGATTTTTAAAATAAATATCTCAATTTTCCAAGATAATTCTACAACCTACATTATTCACAAATAAAAATTAAATTCTTTATCACTTATTCCCAAGTTGCACTTGGGAATGTAACTTTCACAAAAGCTACGCTTTAACTCTTTGTTCTTAACTAAAAAGCACAGCTTGAAAAGAAATATTCCTTCCCAAGTGCAACTTGGGAAGGAGTTCAAACTACACTTTTTCAATTCTCAAAAGAGGAATTGTTTAAGGTGAATAAATTCATAACTCCCAAATTAATTTGGGAGTTATTCTAATTATTTGTATATCAGCATAATTTATTATGGTGATAAAAAGGAATCATTCTTCATCTCTTTCCCAAGTTGGACTTGGGAAGGAAAATAATACATAACTTTTCTCTTCTTCTATCTTATACAATTTCCAGTATTAAGTGGCATAGTGTCATTCTGACGGATGTCAGAATCTATCTTTAATATCCAAAAAAGCAAGATGGATTCTGACATCCGTCAGAATGACATATTATATATTCATATTATTTATGACATTTCATATTGGAATTTATATTATTTCTCGATTCCTAATTCCTATTTCCAGATTCCCAATTCCCGAATTTACTTTGCAAATTTAGCTAAGACGCTAACTAACTTGTCCATTTCTTCTTTAGTGCGTTTTTCTGTAACTGCAATTAAAAGTCCTTGCTTGCACTCTGGGAAACGTGAAGTATCAATACCAGCAAGAATACCTTCTTTTTCAGCTTCTTCAATAATTTTTGAAGCTGGCACAGGAGTTTTTACTAAAAATTCCATAAAGAATGGTTTGTCGCTTAGTAAAGAGAAGCCATTTAGCTTTTTAATTTGTTCTGCAAGATAGTGGGCGCCGTCAAAGCAACGCTCTGCAACTTCTTTTATGCCTTGTTTGCCCATAGTAGTCATATAAACACCAGCAGCCAGCATCATAAGTCCTTGGTTTGAGCAAATGTTTGATGTTGCTTTTTCACGTTTGATTTGTTGCTCTCTGGTTTGAAGAGTAAGGACAAATCCTCTTTTTCCTTCTAAGTCCTGAGTAACGCCAGCAATTCTGCCCGGCATTTTACGAACCAATTCATTTTTAATTGCAAAAACACCGAGATAAGGACCGCCATAGTTCATACTCAAACCGAGCGACTGACCTTCTGCAACAACGATGTCTGCATTATATTTTCCGGGTGCTTCCAATACACCAAGTGAAATTGGAGCTGGAACAACAATAAACAATGCTTTTTTGGAATGAGCAATTTTTTCGATTTCGTAAACATCTTCTATTGTTCCGTAAACATTTGGCTGCTGAACAATAACAGCAGCAGTTTTTTCGCTAACTTCGTTGTTTAATTCTTCAATATTACATGTTCCGTCTTCATTAATAAATGATTTGAAAGTGAAATTTTTACCTTGGCATACTGTTTCAGAAACATAGCGGAAATTCGGATTAATTGAACCAGCGAAGGCAAATTCAGTTCTGCGGTTTTGTGCATTAGCAAGCATACAAGCTTCAGCAAGAGCGGTAGCGCCGTCATACATTGAAGCATTTGAAACGTCCATTCCGGTAAGCTGGCAAATCATTGACTGGTATTCATACATTGCCTGCAAAGTGCCTTGGGAAACTTCCGCCTGATAAGGAGTATAGGCAGTTTTGAACTCTGGTTTCTCTAAAACAGAGCCGACTATTGAAGGAATGAAATGGTCATACACACCTCCACCAAGAAAACAGGTATAGTTATCTGCACTCTTATTCTTTTTTGCATAATTTGTAAGTTCTTTTACTACTTCAAATTCAGACATTGCATCAGGTAAGTTTAAATTCCCTTTTAAGCGAATTTCTTCAGGTATAGATTTAATTAATTCTTCGAATGAGCTAACACCAATTGCTTTTAGCATTTCAGCCCTGTCTTCTGATGTATTTGAAATAAATGGCATTTTAAAACCTTTCGTCTAAAATTTATTGAAAATTTGCATATTTGTTTAATTCCGTTTGAACGAGTGCCGGCATAATAATTGAAATAAACCAGCACAGAATAAACCAGAGGATTGCATTATTATCTTTTTTTACATAGATAGAAAATGCCTCTGAATAACGATATAACCAGTAAATATTGGCAATTGGTATAATCAATAGCCAACCGGTTGGGATATTTCCACCAAACTGATTAATTTCCTCTTTAGTTTGGATTAACCAATAAATCCAATAAATTCCTAAAGTTACAAAAATCAAGAGATATACTACTACTACTTCTCTGTATTTAATTTCCATAAAAACTCCTTAAAATGATTTTTATTAATTCATTTAAATTTATTAAGTTATTTATTATTTTTCATTATAAACTTTTGCAAAGTTAAGAAACTTTACGAAAGTGAGAATCTGTTATTTCTAGAGATTCCTTTCATTCCGAACCCTCAGATGAATGTTAAATGGAGATGACATCACTTCACTCTGTCATTCTGAGGCGAATATAAACGAAGACGTTTACTTTTATGATAATGAACAAATTAAGAAGAAAGTCATACTATCAGCAAGCTGATAGCATGACTAAAATATACTTTCTGACTTCAAAGAGTAGATATTCCATATCTGGTAGATATGGAATATCTACTTACTAAATATAACTATATGTATAACAAATACTAATAATGAAACTATTTGCTTAAGGAAGTCATCGGACATCTGGCAGATGTCCGATGACTAAAAAGTTTATTTCGTCAAAAGTAAACGTTTTCGTTTATATTCGCTCAGATTGGCAATTCATTTTGAATTTTTAGAACTCCCCATAATAAATTCCATATATTACACTTTCTTAAATAGAAAAATATATTCATGTTTGAATATGTAGAATCCTCCTACTAAAGCACGGTATCGCCATAATTCTTTCTGATTCATCTTTCCTTTGGTTTCATCAAAATTTTTTACAATAATTGACTTTAACTTATAATTTCTTTTTTGAATTTCCTGCATACAATAAAAGCCAAGAGGAATCCATTCACCAGCACTGTATTTATCTCCGATTACAAAAGCTAAATATCTCCCTTTTTCTAAAATTGGTGTTGTTGCATCAATTAATTTACCAATGCTATTTAAAAAATCTTTTAATGATTTACAATTTGATAAATCATTTTCATCTTCGCTAAACTTTATAATATCCCAGTATGGTGGATGCATTATAACAAATTGAACTTTTGATATTCCGAATTTTTTCAGTTCTTTTATATAGTTTAATTCGGTGCAATCACTTTGAATAATTTCATATTTAACATTAAATTTATTAAATTCCTTGTTAATATTATCTTTAGCTATTTGAATCACATTTTTCTGCAATTCAATACCGATTGCATTTCTACCCAAACGTTTAGCTTCTATAATGCTCGTTCCACTTCCAAGGAATGTATCTAAAATCCAATCACTCTTTTTTGTATAACGCTTAAATAATTGATTAGGTATCTGAGGAATGAAGTTACCCCAATAGTTACCATTATTAGCGCCGGCATTATCCCTTTTATCTAAAACCCATAAACTATCGGTAATTATATCATCGTATTGTTTCCACTTATTTAAATCAATATCATTTATTCTTGATGTTTTTTCACCATCTATACTTTTTATCAGCCGTTTTAAATAATACTTACTTCGTTCTAATGTAAAGGTTTTAATAATTTGTTCTATGTCATTTTGAAAATTTGAATAGTTTTCAATTACCTGATTTTTAATATCATATTCCTTAATAAAATTAAGATTTCTTCGAATATAGTAAATATCATCATATTCAGTTAATTTCTTAAGTTCATTTATAATACCTTCTCTATTAGAAATTAAATTAATATCAGTGATGCTTTCTAATGTATCTATATTTTCGAATAATTGCATAATTGTTTAAAAAAGTAAATATAAGTATTTAAATAATTCTCATCAGTAGTTAGTTCTTTTTTCAGTCATGCGAGCAGCTTGCTGATAGTATAACTTCCTCTTCACTTTCGCACGAGTTTCCAAAACTTTGCGAAAGTTCTCAACTACTGGATTCTTCGCTGCGCTTCAGAATGACATTAAAAAATAATAATTAATAATTAACAATTAACAATTAACAATTAACAATTAACAATTAATAATTAATAATTAACAATTAATAATTAACAATTATTTAAATTTTCTTTTCATACAAACGGTAAGTTTTATAAACTTTTCCGTTCATAGTAGAAGTTAATCCACGATTCATCATTTCGTTATCTTCAAGCACCCAGGAAGCTTCGCCGAATTCGGCACCCATTTTATGTCCTCTAACTCCCAGTTCGTAGTATAGAACTGAGTCAATACCGGATTTTTGAAATTTGGGAATGATACCGAGAGCGATAATTCTAACGTTATTGATTGTCTTCTTTTTTGTAAGAAGATGCCAAATAGCACAGAGCATAGAGCCACTTTTATTATGAATCAAGCATTGGTTAATATCTGGCAAAGCAAGTGCAAAACCGGCAATTTCTCCTTTGGATTCGGCAATAATGGCAAGCGATGGGTCGGCAACTGTTTTCAAATCCTGAGCGATGAAATCCATCTCTGCATCTGTCCATTTTACAAAGCCCCAATTAGGCACCCAAGCAGCATTATAGACATCTTTAAATGTATCAACGTCTTTCTTTAACTGATTTTTATTTTTAAAATTAACTTCTCTGATTGTAACATCGTAGCGTTTGCGAATAATTTCCTGCATACGTAAAAGTTTATCAGATTGAAATTTTCCATAAATTAACTGATAGGCATAAAGGTCTTTTGCTTTTTGAAATCCGTAATTCTCAATTAAATCAATATGATATTTAGGATTATAAGTCATCATAATAACTGGTGGAGAATCAAAACCATCAATAAGCAAGCCGATTTCGTCGTTCATAGAGGGATTTTCTGGACCTCGCATTGCATCCATACCCTTTTTACGTAACCAATCGGCAGCAGCATCGAAAAGAGCAGTAGCAACGTCTTGATTATCTATACTTTCAAAAAAACCGAAGAAACCAACTTTATCGTTATGAGTCTTATTATGATTATAATTCACAATAGCAGCAATTCTTCCGACAATTTCATTTCCAGTTTCTGCAAGGAAAAGCTGTATTTCAGAATGCTGGTAAAAAGGATTATTTTTAACATCAAGAACTTTTTTTCGTTCTGATTTCATTGGAGGAACCCAGTTCTTGTCGTCTTTATAAAAATTCCACTGACAATTTATAAACTTTTTTAAGCCGGTATTATTTTCAATTGGTATAATTTTAACGTCCATAATTTATACTATGTTAAGCGTTCAATAATTTGTTTGTATTGGGGATATTCTTTTAAAAGTGTTCCTTTATTAGCAAGTTCAAAGTCTTCAAATTCAAAGCCGGGAGCCACGGTGCAGCCAACGAGAGAAAAAGAATTTTCTTCAAGTGGATAAGAACCGAACCAGGAATTTGCCGGAACAACGCAGTTAAACATTTCACCTTTTTCCAAATCTCTTCCTAATTTAAATTCGAGCAATTCACCACTTTCGGTAATTGCAGCCACAATTAATGGACCACCAAAAAAAAAGTGCCATTGCTCATCTGCTTTTATTCGGTGTAGTTTAGAGATTTGGCCACTTTTCAGTAAAAAATAAATGAAAGTAGAATAGCAGTGGTCAGATTTGAAATTGCCTGGTAAAGCAGCTTTTTCGATTATCCCCTTACTTCTATATGTTTCATTAAAATAACCGCCTTCGGGATGTGATTTTAAATCAAGTTGCTTAATAAAATAGTCTGCACTTTTCATTATTTTTTTCATCTTTAAAAATTACAAATATAATGTTTTTATAGCAACTAATAAAGAAATAATAAAAATAAAAAAGGGGCTTAAAAGCCCCTCAGGGTGTTTTCTCAATTTTACCCTTAATCGCATTAATACAAATTTTATTAAAGCCATTTTATTTTGCTTATAATTGCTTTTTATTGAATCATAACCATAATTTGTGTTAAAACAGAAGAAATTTCCTTCTCTTTTTTATTATACGTCTAATTGATTAAATTGTTACAATTGTTTTTTGAAAGAATCTTTTAAAAGTGTAAAAAATATTTCTAATCATACGAGCAACAAATTGTTCGTATGACAGACAAAAGCAAAGATGTCATTTATATTTATATCACTAATAATAATTAATGAATTACGAAATAAACTAAATTCAGAAATCAAATGAATAAATTGTGGAAATGGCATATAAAAGTAAAAATAACTATACTTAGTATTATTAAATTCATTATTTTAGTAGAATTTATTAGTGAACTTTTTAAGGAAATAAAAATGTACGACAAATTAAAACAAACTGATTCAGAAGTTTTTGATGCAGTTACTAATGAGTATAATCGTCAGCTCGAAAAAATAGAACTTATTGCAAGTGAGAATTTTACATCTCCTTCTGTAATGGAAGCTCAGGGGTCTGTCTTAACCAATAAATACGCAGAAGGTTATCCGGGTAATCGATACTATGGTGGATGCGAATGGGTTGATGTTGCAGAAAATATCGCTCGCGATAGATTAAAAGAACTATTTTCCGCTGAATATGTTAATGTTCAGCCACACAGTGGTAGCAGTGCAAATATGGCTGTTTATTTTACTTTTTTAAAACCCGGCGATACTGTTTTAGGTTTATCACTTGCTCATGGTGGACACTTAACCCACGGCTCACCAGTAAATTTCTCTGGTAGATTCTTTAATTTCATTCCTTATCTTTTAAACAAAGAAACGGGTAGAATTGATTACGATGAAATTGAAAAATTAGCATTAGAACACAGACCAAAGATGATTATGGCTGGTGCTTCTGCTTATCCGCGTGATATTGATTTTAAAAGATTCAGACAAATAGCTGACAAAGTAAATGCTTTTCTCTTTGCCGATATTGCTCACCCTGCCGGTTTGATTGCGAAGGGCTTTTTAAACAATCCAGTTCCTTATTGCGATGTTATTGCAAGCACTACACACAAAACTCTACGTGGCCCACGTGGCGGCATCATCATCATCGGAAAAGATACAGAAAATAAATTTGGAATAGTAGCACCAAAATCAGGACGCGTAAAAATGATGAGTGAACTTGTGGATTCTAATGTTATGCCCGGTATCCAAGGCGGTCCTCTTATGCACGTTATTGCTGCTAAAGCTGTTGCTTTTGGCGAATGTTTGACTGATAATTATAAAAATTACATCGCACAGGTTATAAAAAATGCAAAAACTCTTTCAGAAGAAATGTTAGACAAAGGATATAATCTTGTTAGCGGTGGAACTGATAATCACTTAATGCTTATAGACTTACAAAATAAGAATATTAACGGCAAACAAGCACAAAATGCTCTCGATGAAGCTGGAATTACCTGCAATAAAAATGCTGTTCCTTACGACCCACTATCTCCGCTTATTACTTCTGGTATCCGCATCGGAACTCCTGCAACCACTACAAGAGGTATGAAAGAAGCAGAAATGAAGACAATTGCTGAATTTATTGATAAGGTAATTAATAATTTCCAAAATGAAAAAGTTTTGGAAGAAGTAAGAAATGATGTAAAAGCATTTACTTCCAAATTCCCTCTTTTTCAGAAATAAATAAAAAATCATCTTAAAAAAAATAACAACCATTGGACTAATCCGATGGTTGTTAAATAAAACATCAATTATTTCTTACTTTCCAAAAATGATATTTTATAAAGTAATTTTAATTACTTTAATTTAAAATTAATTGGAATAGTAATCCAGGAAGCTACCGGCTTTTTATCTTTTATTCCGGGGTTAAATTTAGTATTTTTTACAGCAGTTATTGCTGCTTTATCAAAAATGTTATTATCACTTTTTTCAATTTTTACTTTTTCAATTTCTCCTTTGACATTCACATAAGCCCTAACAAATACTTTCCCTTCTTTACCAGCTTTTCTCGCTTCTTCAGGGTAAACAATCTTTTTTGAAAGCTCATTAAAATCGAAGGAAGGTGCTTCATCAAGTTCCTGAAAGTCGAGATTTTTTTCTACTTTATTGGTGCTTTTTTCTATTTGTTTATTCTTTAATTCCTTTTCTTTTTGCTTCTTTTGTTCTGCCGTTTGTTCTGAACTAATAGAAGTGTAAGAATTGAAAACCAGCATTAACGTAAGCATTATTGGAAGTATGGCAACATACTTGAAAAATGCAAAATCTCTTGGCTTTAAGTTGGACATCATAGCAAATCTCCTTTTGGTTAGTGAATAATTTAAACGATTAATAAAAGATATATCATATATACCAAATGTTTCTTTTAATATTAAATCCTGATATTCAATGCTGTTACAACCAGAATTCAATATTGCTGAATCTGCAATAAATTCATGGATTGATTTTAAAGATTTTTTTATTAACCAAAGAAATGGATTAAACCAAAAAAATATTAAGAGAATATCAAAAAATAACAAATCAATTGAATGGAATTGTTTTATGTGAATTTTTTCGTGGAGAATAATCCGTTCTCTCTCTTCACTGCTTAATCCTTTTGAACAAATAAAAATAAAATTGAAAAATGAAAATGGTGGATATTCTTTAAAATGCTCTACTACTTTAATGCTTTCAATAATTTCGACTCTGCTTTTTTTATAAATATTTTTCAGCAGAACAAATTGGAATGCCAGCTTAAACAATAATATTAAAGATATTATTATGTAAACAAGAACTATTAAATTCCTTAATGAAAATTCAATAGGAAATGAATTACTAACTGCTGTATGAGTAACTGAAATTTCAGAAAATAAAGTATTTACTTCTTCAGAAAACGGAGCAATATTTTCGGAAAAATTGAAATCAATCAAAGGAATTATTATTGCTAAAAATGCACCGATTATTAGAAAAACTCGATTTAATTGATGGAACGGCTCTTTTTTCAGGAATAAACTGTAGAAGCAGAAAATTAATCCACTGATTAATAAGGATTTCGCTAAATAAAGCATTGTTGTTTCCATTTTATTTATCTTTAAATTTATTAATTTGATTTTCCATTAATTCTTTGATTTCCTCCAATTCTTTCAAGCTGATGTCCTTATCTTTTGAAAAAAAGCTAACCATTTGCTTGTAAGAATTTCCGAAATAACTCTGAATTATTCCTTTTAACAAAGACGCTGAATAGTCTTCTTTGGTTACAACTGGAAAATATTGATGTGTATTTCCATAGACATTATGAGATACGAATCCCTTTCTTTCAAGGATTCTGACAATAGTGGATACTGTGTTGTATGCTGGCTTGGGATGAGATAGTTTTTCTATAATATCATTTACAAAACACAGCTGCAAATCCCAAACGATTTGCATTATCTCTTCTTCTGCTTTTGTTAATTTTTTCATATTTTCCTCTTTTTATTATTTCTCAAATGCAATATAAAACAAAAAAAATTCATTTCCAACTAAAATTTTAGTTGTTTAACGAATTTTATAGTTTTTTAAAAAATAATTGAATAATTTCTGAATTCCAGCATTTTTGTCATATTTCACTTCACAGTTTTGTCATTCTAAAATCTATGATAAAGGAAGACCGTTATTTAATTAGAGATTACATCTCTATATGTGTCATTCTGACGGATGTCATAATCCATTTTATTATTTTTCAGCGCTATTCAATTTTAGCTATATCAATGAAGCATTTGGGCTTGCCCAAATGATACAAGTGAGCAAGCTCACTTGCTTAGTGAGCAAACTCACTTGCTTCCAAGATGGATTCTGGCATACGCCAGAAAGACAAGTAAAGATGTCATTTCTATTTAAATAAATTTTTCTTTTATTCCGGGATTCAGTAATCCTCTTCTAATAATGAATTTATTGTCATATCTTAGTATTGAATTATCAAAAACAATCTAATTAGCCGGATAAACCAGAACAGCAGGAGCATTTAAATAAATCCAATAGCCCTCGTCAGGTAGAATATTTCCAATTTTATTATATCCATAGATGGGCAAGGCAATCTGTCCAGCTGGATTTTTTATAATTCTGATATTGTTATAAATACTACTTAATGCTTGTTCAAGAGGCATTTGAGTTTTACGAAGATAAGCAACTAAATTCCAGCCAGCTGATAGACTGATTTGAGTAGTTTCAGGCGTTGCATCGGTTCCATATATAGTTAATACAACTGGATTTTGAACATATATTCTGTATCCCTGCTTGTAATTCCAGTTTCCTATAGTATTTACATTATAATGTGGATAATATCCCTGAGCATTTGTATTTCTTATAACGATTAAATCATCAATAATACTATTAAACATAGTATCTAAATTTGGGTTGTCAGGTATAACAAAACTTGAAATCACATTCCAGCCGGCATTCAAAGAAATAGTATATGGAATAGTTTTAAAATTCCAAACTTCAGACCAGGAACTAACATAATTATCAGAAGCTGCTTTTACTCGCCAGTAGTATGTTTTGTTGTAGTTTAAAGATATTTCAGATGTATAGCTGGTATCGTAAATTGGCTGATTGATTATAAGATTTGAAAAATATTTGCTTTTTGAAACCTGTAAAGTGTATTTAACACCATCTCTTAACTTAGACCAAATAAATGTAGGATTAATACTTTGTAAAACAGTGCTGTCCGGACTAATTAAATTTGGTGCAGAAAGGCGAACTAAGAAAGCCGGATTAATTTCATAAACCAACTCATTGCTTGAAAAGTCTAATGCTTCAATTCTAAATGAATAGTAGTCGAACAAAGTAGCAGCACTAATTGATGCAGAATAACTGTTGTTTTGATAATTATATGTTGCTTCAATTGGCAGCCAATTCTCGTCATTTAGATTTTTATAATAAAAGTTTGCAGAATAAACTGCATAATCATCGCTAATAACACATTCCATATTTATTAAATCTTTTGAAAGAAAAAAAGGTTTAACCTTTCCATCAGCAGTAAATAAAAGCTTTTTAATGTATGGTGGATTTTTGTCATTAATTGATGTATTAAATTTTAAAGTAGCTTTTGCTTTTCCAGTATAATCATAAACTGTGCTGCTGTCAAATTTAAGTTCTAATTCATAAGAGCCGGGATATACATTTGTATTTTCATAAAAATTGTTTAAAAGATTTGGTAAAGCAAGAGAATCAATTATATCACCATACACATTTTTCAACTTTAATGATAAACTTTTTTCTGGATTATAACCATAAATATCTTGAAATAAAGAAGGATAAGACAGTATATTATAATTTACTTTGTTTAATATGATACTGTTTGATTCGTTAGTTGTTCTGCTTTTAAATATAGGATATGAATTATTTATTTCAATAGAATCTGTTTCGTTAGCGAATTTCATTATAGTATCAGTTTTATTAAAATCAAGAAAATACACATTATCATCAAACATTTTTATTACTGGAGAAGCTAAGAATTCTGTAGAAAAATCAGCAAAAAGTTTTGTATAAGATTTTTGTTTCCAATAAATAGTATTTCCGGCAAAGCGATAATAATTATTTTTTTCATAAGGCGGTGCGAAAGAGTTATAAGTACTGCTTGTAACTGCAGTTGCTAAAAAGTTGTTAGCGACCCAATCAGAAAAATAGTAATTATCATCCAATCCGTTTAAATTATACTTATGTTTAATTTTTTTTGAATTATTCGGACTAATGATAATCGTGTCGGAATAATTCATTCCGTTTAAAATACTGAAAGAAGTAGTAAACGAATCGTAATTTGAATTTCCAGCAGAAGTAAAGCCATTCCTTAAATTTAGGAATTGATAGCTATCGCTGAAATCAGAAAAATGAAGATTTTTTTCCATTCCGCCAAAAGTTAAGAAGCCATAATTATAATTAAATGTCATTTGTAATAATCCCGTGTCATAAGAATAGATTGGATTATTATATGCATCTTGATAACTAAATAAAATATTGTTTCTTGCTTCTGATTTAGACATAAAAACATTTAGGCCACTATCACCTTGGACGATAATGCCTTCCTTTACTAAATAAGAAAATCCGTCTGTATCGTGAAAGAAAGCAACTATATCAAACGTATCCTGAGGAACAACCTGATTAATGTATTGTTTCCAAATGTGAGTATAATTTAAATATTTCCTATTATGAATAACAACCATAACAGGCAATTCATCGAAGCTAACTCCAAACATTCTGGCTTTTGCAAATACAAAATTTGTTTTTATTAATTCATTATCAGTTTGGGCAACAATTGTCCCAATATATGTTGGCGGATTTGATTCCGATAATGGAAATACGCTGTTATCAACTGTTATTGTAAAAATTATTTCTGTATTTGAATAAGCATCAAGATATACTTCTTCTGGTTCAATTGTATAGGAAAAACCATAAGGAATGCTGTGTTCTGCAGTTAAATAATAAATTTTAGCTTCGTCAGAGGTATTGGATAAAGTTAAAGTATCTGATTTTGTCCAAATATCCTGAGAATAAGGAATCAATCCGAAACTAATGGAAGAAGGAGAAAGAATCGATTTGACTTGAGCAGCTTTGTATACATCAATCCTTCCGCTTCCTTGTTCCCAAACGCTTGCATAAACATTATATGCAGTCCCCATCAATGCTGATTTAATTTGTTTGGGAGTCCATTCAGGATGAATTTGTTTTAATAATGCTGCAGCACCGGCAACGTGCGGAGTTGCCATTGAAGTACCACTCATTGTTTGAAAACTATTATTAGGAACAGAAGAATATATATTAACTCCCGGCGCAATAACATCTGGTTTTATTTCAAAATTATTGCTGTTCGGACCTCTTGAGCTAAAACCGGCTATTGAATTATTATTATCACAGGCACCAACGGTCATAGCATTTTTTGCACAGCCCGGACTTTGGATAGTGTATAAACCAGAGCCATTATTTCCAGCGGCAATAGCACAGAAAACTCCATTTTCTACTGCATTATTGACTGCTGTTGACATTGCGTCTTCCGGACTTCCGCTCCCACCCAAGCTCATACTAATTATGTCAGCACCATCAGCAGTGTTCGGATTACCATCGGGGTCGAGAGCAAATTCTATTCCAGCTATAATTTGGTCTTCTGTTCCTGAACCTCCGGCACTTAATACTTTTACACCCAGAAGAGATGCATTCGGTGCCACACCGGTTAAGCCAGAACCATTTGCTGCAGCTATTCCAGCGCAGTGAGTACCATGCCCATGGTCATCAAAGAAATTTGAATTATTGACTACAAAATTATATCCGCCTATTACTTTTCCATTGTTTAATACAGTATGACTTGAATCAATTCCGGTATCTATGATTGCAATTAACACTCCTTCGCCGGTTACTCCAAGATTATACCAAACACTATCTGCTTTTATTACTTGATTGCTTACATCATCGTTAATTTTTACTTCTATTACTTTATGAATTTTTTTCACATATTCCAATTTGTCTATTTCATCAATTACCCATTGATAAGTAGTTAAACTAATACCATTTATAGCAATTTTATAGTTATAATTTATTTTAAAATTAGCATCTAATAAAGCTGGATTATTAAATTTGCTTTTATTACTTATAATATTTTCTAAATCATTAATGAATCTGAGCTGTTCTGCTTTCACAAGTTCAATCAATCTATTATTTTCTTTAGAATTGAAATCCTTTTGATTTTTATATGCTTTTACTGGTGTTGTCTTAAATTCAATTATGACACTCCGTTCGATATTAGGTCCTAAAAATATAGTTTGAAGAATGCTATCTTGAAAAGTAATCGCTGTTCCAAAAGAACCATCTGGTAATAACACTTCTTTTAATTCATTTTTTTCAAGATATTTGAATGCAACTTCAGCAAAAGAATATGAAAATAAAAAGGTAAAAAGAACCAGGATATTTAATAATATTTTTTTCATAAGAAACCTTTATGATTTTAAGATAAAAAATCTACAATATTTATAAAAAGAGTTTACTAACAATACTTTTTTAAATATCTTTAAATTAAAAAAAAAAATGATAAGTTCGACAATGAATAAGCAGATAAACAAAAATTCTGAATTTTTATTACTTTTATTGCAAGTTGGTTCCCAATTTATCAGTTCGAATCCCCTGAAAAGCAAATGCTTTATTTAAATGGAAATGAAATAATCTTAGTGCTTTCATACTGGCATTTGCCAGAATGACTGGCTCTTGCTTTCGTATAGTAACATAGTACTCACCATATTTCTAATCTTCCTAATCTTCCTAAACCTTCTAAACCTTCTAAACCTTCTAAACCTTCTAAATCTTCTAAACCTTCTAAACTATTTATCATTTCCATTTAGAAAATTTTACTATTTGCACCTAATCGAAATGGAATTTTTGTTTTTAATAATTCTTTTATACGAAATATCTTTTGAAACAAAAATTCTACAATAGGAATAATATTATAAGAAAATGTTTTTTATAAAATATTTTTTGTTTAGTAACTTATTTATTTTTAATTTGTCATTACATTTATAAATGAGAAAATCAGGGAAATAAATGAAAAAATTTTACTTATTCATAGTTCTGCTTTTATTTGGAATTTCTAATTTAAATGCCCAAATAGAAGATAGCAAAGGAAAAGATTTCTGGGTTACCTTCCCCCCGAATTATCATAATAATAAATTTAATCCTTCAGATAGATTAAAATATGGTGATTCCCTATATCTGTTTATAGTTGCTGATGTTCCAACTAATGGTACAATCGTTTATCGTGATAGTTTAGGCCTTGAATATACTCATAATTTTGCCATAACTAATCCGGCTGAAGTATATACTTTCAAGGTGAGTTATTATAATTTTGAATTAGTTGGTTTTAATGATTCCGGACTTAATTTTATGCGCAATCAGTCTGAAAGAGTGGCAAAACAATCATTTCATATAACAAGCGATAACGAAATTGTCGTATATGGACATAGTCAGGCAGTTACAACAAGTGATGCATTTATGATTTTTCCTACCGATATATTAGGAAATGACTATTTAATAATGGCATATAGTAGCGATACTGAAGTAGGCGGAACAAGTATGACACCTTCACAATTTGCTGTTGTTGCCACTGAAGATAGTACTCTTGTCCAATTTGATGCTATTACTTCAACTTATGCTCATGGATTTGGCTTGCAGGAAGTAACTCTGAATAAAGGAGAAGTTTATTTAGTGCAAGCAAGTGTTATGGGAGCAATTTATAATTCTGATTTAACTGGAAGTTCTGTTCAATCTTCTAAACCAATCGCAGTTTTTGCCGGGCATCAAAGAGCAACTGTTCCAGTAAGAGTCGGAAATGGCAACCCTTCCAGAGATTTTCTAATTTCTCAAATACCACCTATAAGAACCTGGGGAAAAAACTATTTTATTACTCCATTTGTTCAACCAACTGATATTACAAATATAGGTTCAGATTTATTTAGAATTTTAGCTGCTTATAATTTGACTGAAGTCTCTATTAATGGTCAGGTCGTTGCAATATTGAACAAAGGTGAATTCTATGAAGGAGCATTAACAAATTCAGCTTACATCACAGCTAATTCACCTATTCTTGTTGGACAGTTTAAAAAAACTTCTCAAAGCAATTCATTACAAGATAGATCAGGTGACCCTTTCTTTGTTGTTATTCCACCTAAAGAACAGTTTATGACTTCTTATAAGGTGATGAATACCCAGGCATATCAATTCAATAATTTTTATTATGAAAAAGTTTACACTGAGCATTATATAACTCTTATTGTTCCGGCTTCAGCAAGGAACGAAATGAATCTTGACGGCACTAATGTTCAGGCAAATTTATTTCAACGAATTTCTAATTCCGATTATTATTATGCAAACATACCTGTTTCTGAAGGGCAACATTCAGTTTCATCTATTACCGAATTTGGAATAATAGTTTATGGTTATGGTTATGCAAATTCTTATGGTTATGTCGGTGGATTGAGCTTCAAGCCGCATGATTTCAAATCACCAAAAATAATTTCAAATATTGATTGTTACGAAATAAATGGTATTATTACTGATTCTTCTATTTATGACTCCGGAGTTATTAGCATTAACGTTCCAGAGAGCGAGAAAGTCAACTGCGACGTAGAAATAAGCAATTTTGCTCAGTTTCAGAAAGTAATACTTTTTTCTGCAAAACTAATAGATAATTACCAAGACGGAGAATTTAAAATAGAAGTCATTGATTCAATGCATCTGGAAACAAAAGAATTAATAGAAATTCCCGGCTTCACATTGAAAAATGAACTTCAGGATGATGATTCAATACCATTTAGCTCTTACATCGGGAAAATAAATAGTGAATACTGTATTGATATTCCAATAAAAAATTATGGAAAATTTGAACAGACAATTAAAGATATAAACTTACATTATCCGGAACAATTCAGAATAACAACAGCACTACCGCTAAAAATAGCAGCAGGCAAAGTTGAAACTGTAAGACTATGCTTTTTTTCTGAATTTGATTCTACTTATATAGATTCTATTGTCATAGCAAATGAATGCGCTCAAAGAAATGTTTTGAATTTAAAATTTGGAACACAAACAGACAGGAATGCCCCTCAATCTGCAATTACTTATGACCCTTGCTATGAATACTCTGAAGTTGTATTTTATGATTCATTAATTTACGATAAAGGATTAGAAAAAATAGAAGTAGAAAAATTAATAAATTGTAAGGCAGATTTCAAGATAATAAGCGTTGATGAAATAAAATTAAAAATCACTGTTCTTGATTTTCTTAAAGATGCAATCTATGTGCTTGTTGCAATAGATTCGTTAGGAAATACAACAAAGCTAACCGACACAATCCAAGGATTTACAATATCAAGTCCATTATTTGAACCTGATAATAATTATTTAAATTATAAAAATTGCTATATCGGCAATTTATATTGCGATAGTATCCTGTTTTTCAATTACGGATTAATGCCGTTTATTATTAATGATGCAATAATTGCCCGAAATGTTTATTTCTCAATTCCACAATCTCAATTTCCACTTGTTATAGAACCAAATGAAAGTAAACAATTAATAGTTTGCTTTAGTCCGATAAACACAACTATCAAGGATTACAACGATACTTTGTATCTTAATTTTCATTGTATGGATATGCAAATTAATTTATACGGCGACAGTAAGCCAGTTGTTTATGAAGGAGTATCCAATTGTAATGTTCCAATCACTATATCGAGTAGTGGACTGCCTGCAAAATCATATATGGGAACTGTTTACCCAAATCCAACAAATAAAAGTATAAATATTGAATTCGGTTTAGCTCAGGAAGAAAATGTAGAAATAAGTGTTTACGATGTTTTTGGAAATATTATCCAGCGGGAAAATTTGTATGACTATTCACAAGGACATTATACACAATCAATAAATGTTGAAAATATTCCACAAGGGCAGTATTTTATACAATTAAGATTTGGAGTAAACATTTATTTTGCTAAATTTATGAAATTTAATTAAAAGAAGTTAATAATTGTAAAACAAATTAAAGAAAAAAACGTTACTATAACAAATGAAATAACATATTGCATATTGGAGAAGCAAAAATGCGGAAATACTTAATAATTACACTATGTATATTTATCGGAATATCAATCGGGGTTTATATTCAACCATTAGTGTCCGGTGATAATATTTTTAAACAAGTAAAAAAATTCGACCAGGTATTGCAAACTGCCTATAAAAACTACGTAGAAGAAGTTGATTCACAACAACTGGTAGAAGCTGCTATAAAAGGAATGCTAAATGAGTTAGACGTCCATTCAGTTTATATTGGTGCCGAAGAGATGAAAAGGGTCAATGAAGACTTCCAAGGGAGTTTCGATGGCATTGGCGTTGAATTTGACGTTTTGGAAGACACTTTAACTGTGATTGCACCAATAGCCGGAGGACCTAGCGAAGCTCTCGGCATTCAGTCTGGAGACAAAATTGTTAAAATAGATGGCGAAAATGCTGTTGGAATAGCTCGGACTGAAGTACCTAAAAAACTAAAAGGACCTAAAGGAACTGTTGTTGAATTGCAAATATATCGCTCTGGTGAAAAAGAATTATTAAACTTTTCAGTTACACGTGATAAAATTCCACTTTATACTGTTGACGCTTATTATATGATTGAAGGAACGGATGTAGGTTATGTTCAGGTAAACAGGTTCGCACAAACTACATTAGATGAACTTAAAAATGCCCTATATTCACTTAAAGAACTAGGAATGAAGAGGATTATGCTTGATTTACGTGGTAATCCGGGCGGATATTTAAATCAAGCGTTTGCTATGGCAGATGAATTTTTAGGTGCTGGCGATACAATAGTCTATACAAAAGGCAGATTTAGTCAATTTGATGAGTATTATATCGGTAGGAGTGGAAGCCAGTTTGAGAAGATGCCTCTTATCGTTTTAATTAATGCCGGCTCAGCTTCTGCAAGCGAAATCGTTTCAGGTTCTATTCAAGACTTAGATAGAGGACTCATTGTTGGTGAAACTTCTTATGGAAAAGGTTTAGTCCAGCGCCAATATTCTCTCGAAGATGGTTCTGCCTATAGAATTACTATTGCTAAATACTATACTCCTTCCGGTCGATGCATTCAAAGACCATACAAAGATAAAGACAAATACCGCCATTTGGTTGGCCGCCTTGAGCTTGAAGAAGGTTCTTATATTACAAATGCCATTAAGAAAATTAAAGACCAGGTATTAAAAATTAACTCCGAAGCTAAAGACAAAGATACTATAGATATTAATTCACTTCCTCTTTATAACACCAGAAACGGTAGAACTGTTTTCGGTGGTGGTGGTGTTACTCCGGATTTTATTATTAAATCAGATACAATCAATAAAATGAGTATCGAATTTCGCAGAAAAAATCTTTTCAACGAATTTACCGATAAGTTTATGCACAGCTCTGAAGGTGCGAATATTAAAAAGAAATATCAAGATAACTATACTGACTTTTATCATAATTTTAATATCGATAAGCAAATGATAAAGTCGTTCAAAGACCTTGCTGTTTCTAAAGGTATCGAATGGAACGAAGAAATGTATAAAATTGATGAAGATTATATCACTTGCTCAATAAAAGCTTTTATTGCCAGAGTATTATGGGATAGGAATAAAATGCTTCAAGTTTACAGCCAGGTGGACAAGCAATTAAATAAAGCTGTTGAACTATTTCCAGACGCAGAAAAAATTACCAAAAATAAATATTAAATAAAATTATAATTAAAAAAACCTTCTAATCAAAAAGTATTAGAAGGTTTTTTTTTGAAAATTTAATTACTGGTTTATGTTAATTTGTTTTTTTTTATTCCAATTTTAATATCATTTCAAAATCCCCTAATAAAGGAAAGACTTTTATTTAAACGGAAATGACATAATTTGAACGTGTCATTCTAAATCCTCCGATAAAGCAAATGCTTTTTAAATAGAGATGACATAACTTATACAGTCATTCTGAGCGTCAGCGAAGAATCCAGAGAGTAGTGGTTAAAAAAAACTTTCTGTATTCTTCACAACGCTTCAGAATGACTGTGTAAGTTATGTCATCTCCATTTAAATAAAGTTCTTACTTCATTTTGGAATTCGGAATGTCCGACAAACAAAGATGTCATTGGTAACTTCAGTAAAAAAT
>CAZCHH010000062.1:0-19680 GCA_964498585.1 uncultured Hyphomicrobiales bacterium | reverse complement strand
GATGGACTCAAGATAGATGGACTCCACTTGGGAAAGTGGAGTCCATCTGGGGAAAGAAGTAAAGAAAATAGATGGACTCAAGATAGATGGACTCCACTTGGGAAAGTGGAGTCCATCTGGGGAAAATATCCCGCAAGGGATTAAATTTTGCAAACACATAATATAATCCCTGGCGGGATAAAAGAAAAAAACTTCCATCAAAATACAATTTTCTTGTCATGCGAACATTTCCCAATGTTCGTATGAATTTCTTCTAATTATGTTCATTATGGAAAACGAAATAAATATAAAAGAAATTACCTGCCAGACCGCTTTAAATAAGCTAAGAAGAAAAATGCCATACAATTGGGATTTGAATATTTACCGCGGCTGCCAACATTCCTGCAAATACTGCTTTGCACTTTATTCTCACGATTATTTAAACGACAGCGATTATTTTAATAGCATTTACGTGAAAACTAATATTGTTGAAAAATTAGAAATTGAGCTAAAAAGCAAATCATGGAAAAGAGAAGTAGTGAATATTGGTGGCGTTACCGACAGCTACCAGCCATTAGAAGCACATTACAAACTGATGCCGGAAATCTTAAAATTATTAATCAAATACAAAACTCCTGCAATAATTTCCACAAAATCGGATTTAATACTGCGCGATTACGATTTAATTGACGAGCTATCACGCATCACATATATAAACGTAGCAGCAACAATCACTACAACCGATGAAAAAATAAGAAAGTTGATTGAGCCAAACGGATGCGATAGTATGAAAAGATTTGCTATGCTAAAAGAATTTAGCAAAACCAATGCTTCAATCGGCTTGCACGTAATGCCAATAATCCCATATCTTACAGATGGACTTGAAAATTTGGAATCTCTTTGCATCAATGCCCAAAAATCTAATGTAAGTTATCTTTTGCCCGGCACATTAAATTTAAGAGGCAAAACCCACAAATACTTTTTCGATTTCATAAAAAAAGAATTTCCAAAATTACATCAGGAAATACTTTCAATATATCCAACTGGTGGAGCAGTAAAAAGCTATAAAGATTGGCTTTATAAAAGGTTCAACCCTTTACGCGATAAATATAACATCTCCAGAAGTTATTCAAAACCGATGAAAGAAAAATTGCAGGAAACTTTGTTTTAAAATTTTTAGTAATATTGTAAAATGTTTATTGACAAAGTAGCAATAAGAAAAAAAGCTACTAATGCTTGACCATAAATAATGTATAAAAATCTTGTCATTTCGAGCGGAGCGAAGAATCTCAATGTCTGTGGTAGCAAGGATTTGTGGGATTCCTCACTTCGTTACCAATGACATCTTTACTTTTGACGGTCATTCTGAACGAAGTGAAGAATCCAGCGAGTAGCGGTAAAAACAATTCTGGATTCTTCACTTCGTTCAGAATGACAGGGTAAATTAATGTCATCACCATTTAAATAAAGCACTTGCTTTATCTGGGGGTTCGGAATGACAAAAAATAGATAAAATTAATATGGTCAAGTACTATTTTTATTACAATATATAATTTAATATGAAAAACTTATACTTAACATTGATGCTAATATTTTTAGCAACAAATCTTGCATTTGCTCAGGAAGAAGATGCCGAAGGATGCAAAGACCATCCTTTGTTTAACAGAATGCCTAATTATTATATTAATGAATGTCAAATAAAAGAATTTGATGTTCATAATTTTACGATTGAAAACAGTACCGAAGAAACCGCTAAAACAGAAACTGTTGAAGGAAAATATTATTATTATACCTACCTTTTAAAAGAAGGTGCACAGGAAATGTCTGAAATCCAAATTTTTAGGAACTTCGATAATGCCCTGAAAAAGATTAATGCAAAAATTGTAGGAAAAGTTGTCGTTTCTGGCAATAGTTATAGTTTTATATGTGCAAAAATAGAAAAAGGCGGAATGGAAACCTGGGTGCGAATTCAGGCGAGTTCTCCAGAGTATTACATTACGATAGTCGAACGTGAAGCAATGAAGCAGTATATACAGGCAAATGAAATGCTTGATGCCCTTAATAAAGATGGTTTCATCGCTTTAGATATTTTGTTCGACACCGGAAAATCCACTATTAAAGCAGAATCTCAACCAATAATAGATGAGATTTTTTCTCTTTTAAACACAAACAAAGAGCTAAAAGTCAGCATCGAAGGACATACCGATAACGTTGGGAAACCGGAAAGCAATAAAAAACTTTCTGACGACAGGGCAAAATCTGTTATGAGTGCCTTAATTTCTAAAGGAATCAGCAAAGACAGATTATCAGCAGTTGGTTGGGGACAAGAAAGACCAGTTGCAGATAATAGAACTGAAGAAGGCAAAGCAAAAAACCGCAGAGTTGAAATTGTAAAGAAGTAATTTTTCTATTTTATTAAGTATGAACTTAATTTAAGTGAAGATGACATAAGGTTTAGAAAGATTAGATGGTTTAGTTGGATTAGATAGTTTAGATTATAACTTATGCAAAGTTAAGAAACTCCTGCGAAAGTGTTTTACAATTTATACTTTGCGAAATTTTCTTAACTTTCATAAAGTTTTGTAGAGTAAAATTAACGATGTCATTCTGAGCGGAGCGAATAATCCAGAGAAATTTCATTTGAACTACTATTCACTGGATTCTTCACTTCGTTCAGAATGACAAAAAATAGTTAAGATGTCAATGGCAACGAAGTGAAGAATCTCAAACTTTGTGTTAGCAATGAGTTGTGAGATTCTTCGCTACGCTTCAGAATGACATAAGAAATAAGTCTTCTAACGAATTACGGCACTATTCTATATTTAATATTAATTTGGAAAAAAAATGATTTTTTTTAAAAAAAATATATTAAAAAATTATAAACAGTTATTAATAATTTTTTTATTAATTCTGTCTTTTTCTATTCCAAATGCTTTATTTTCTCAAAATTCAGATAGTCGAGTTCAAGATAGCACACAAAAGGAAGTAAAGAATTATAATACAAAATCCCCAACTGGAGCAATTATTCGCTCTCTAATTTTACCGGGCTGGGGACAAGTATATGTTGAAAACTACTGGAAAGCACCCATTTTCTTTGGAGCAGCAACGGGATTGACATATTTAATTTTCTGGAATGACGACCAATATACAATAAAGAAAAACCTTTACAACAAAATCAAGAGTGAAAATCCTAACGACACAGAGCTTCCTTTAGTTAAAAGCAGTCGTGAATATTACAGGGATAATCGTGATAAATCTGCGTTTTTTTTAGTTGGAGTTTATATTTTAGCGGCGGTTGACAGCTATGTAGGAGCGCATTTATATGATTTTGATGTAAGTGATGATTTGTCTTTTCAATTTACTCCGGATTATTATCGTGGAGCTGTTCTATCTCTTTCATTTAAAATAAAATAGGATTTTAAAATTGTCCAAACTCTTGCCCAATAATAAAAATAAAGGATTAAAAAGATTGAATCTTTAAAATTTTTTGGGCATATTTTTTAAAAAAAGTGTCATTCTGAACGAAGTGAAGAATCTCAAACTCTTTGGTTGCAATGACTTGTGAGATTTCTCACTTCGTTACCAATGACATCTTTACTTTTGTCGGTCATTCTGAACGAAGTGAAGAATCCAGAGAATAGTGGTTAAAAGAAATTTTTCTGGATTCTTCACTTCGTTCAGAATGACTGTGTTAAGTGATGTCATCTCCATTTAAATAAAGGTCTTGCTTAATAAGTGGGTTTGAAATGACAAGATTGCGAAATAAAAAACTACGAGGTGTCTAGAGTTCTAAACCTTCTAATCATTCTAAACCATAACCTAATCTGGTGAGTGTTTCCATCTTTTATGCTGCCATGACCAAAGAGAGGGATTCGAGCGAATTTGATTTTCGAGAGCTTTCACATGCCTTTCTGTAAGAATACGGACAGCATCATCATTTCCTCTAATATCATCGAACTTAATTTCAGATAAATCTACCCGATAAGTGCAATCATCATTTCTAACGGCAAATCCGATAATAATTGGACAGTCAAGAGAAAGTGCAAGCTCTGCTGTTGCAATATATGTAGCAGCGGGTCTATTGAAGAAGTCAACAAAAATATCTTTGTCTTTTGTAGCACTTTGGTCAAGCAGCATTGCAATTACTCCACCTTTTTTTAAGGTTCTAACTATGCTCAACGCAGCTTTATACATAGAAACGATTTTGTTGCCGCCTTTTGTTCTGTAACTGTTCAAAAGCTTATCAGCAGCTTCATTGCTTTGAGGTTTAACGATAATCTGTACTGGAATCCCAGTATAAGTATTAACAGAATAAGCAAGCAATTCCCAATTTCCGTAATGCCCGGACATTAAAATTAGACCTCGCCCTTCATTATACTTTTCAATTAACAAGTCAATATTGCTAAATTTGATATATTCTTTGACTTCATCATCAGTTAGGTATCTAAGAACAAGAAGTTCAATAAGAGTTATACCAAGATTTCGATAAGAATTTATAAGAATTTTATTATTTTCATTAGTTGAATTTGATGGAAAAGCAATTGAAATATTTTCGTAAGTAACATTTCGTCTGCTTCTACCTAAAAACCTAAGTAAATCACCAACTATTTTACCAAAAGAATTTCTTTGTTTTACAGAAAGAAATTTAGCAAACCATCCAATTACAAGTAAGAAAAATGTAATTAATTTATTAAAAAAACTCCTCATTTAGAACAAAGCTAATAGTTATTATCAATATCGAACCTATCGGGATTATTGGGAATTACATATTCTCTGTACCAATTATCATTTCTTGGCTCTCTCCAGGCAGTAGAATTCACTTGAATAAAATTTCCAAAGCCGCTTACATCTACAAAATAGAAATAAACTCCGCCTTGAATATTTCCATAGAACCATTCTTCATAAGCTCTGTTTTCACCTGTTCGGAAATGGGCATCACGTTGAGTAGGCATTCCATATTTAATAAGTACTCTTCCTCTTTCAGTTCTCCATCCTTCTCTCATTTTACCATAAGTAAAGTATGTGTTGGAATAACTAATCATTTCTCTGAATTGCTCACGAGCTGGATTTATAAAAGAAGTAGAATCTGGATTTCTCAGCTGCCAAAATCTATATAAAAATTTTTGTTTAGCTTCGGTAGTTGTTAGTTCATCATAAAGATTAATCTCATCTGGAGTAGAAATAAATTTTATCATCTGAAATTCTGTTTCTACAGTTTCAGGACTCATTGTAGCAAATTCGCTATCTTCAAATGTAGCACTTTCTGTAAAAAGATGCTGAAGTTCAGACGGTTTCGAAGGATTAACCAAATAAAACTTCTTAACATAACTGACTGAATCAACGGGAGATTCAGCCGGGTATTTTGCAGTAACCTGAACATAATAAACTCCAGTAGGAAAAAGCTCGATTGGAAAAGTGAGATATTCGACCTGAGCATTACTTACTGACTTTTTTTTCCTTGGAACACTTACTATTTCTTTATTAATTGCATTGAAAAAATTATAGGTTACAATATAACCATCTTCAGAATTTTCTAATGCGTTATAAACTTCAAAATAAATATTAAAAACTGGTTCTGTCCCAAAATATTCAAGAGATGGATTTGGAATTACATATAAAGTATTCTTTAAAAACATAGGATTCCACTGATTTGTCGCACTGCTTTCCTTTTCTATGTGCTGAGCAAGTTGTAAATCTGATATCTGAAATTTTTTTCCAGAATAATTTTTAGTTATTAAATCAATTGTTTTTTCTGCTCTTGTTGTAGAATCATTTATATCAAAAACAAGAATTTCAGTTTTATACTGGTCATAAGGTAAAATAAAATTTTTCTGTCCGAGTAAATTCGTCTTATACTCTAATAATGGTTGGTTTATTGAATTTGTAACTATCCATTCTTTTTTATCTACTATACCAAGTTCATTGCTAACTTTAACAGAAATATATAATTCTCCTAAATACTTATCATCTTTAATTATATAATTTAACATTGTATCAGGAAATGAATAATATACTTCAACTTTAACATTGTTCTCGTCAAATTTAAACATTGCAAAATCAAATTCTATTTGAACCTGCTTAGCGATTGATGATATTTGACTTAAAAGAAATACTATTATTAAAAATTTAAAGATTTTCATAACTGTAATTAATGTCTTTTTTATTCTAAAAAAATTTCATAAAAATTTATTTAAATATAACAAATATTTATGAATTGTAAAAGAACTTTCTTTTAACATTTTTTTATTTTCGATTAAAATAATTGTAACTACTCAGCCGGTAAGAGCAAATTTTGAGATACTGTCATAACGAACAAAATATCAACTCCTCGCTTCAAACAAGTATTTATAACTGAATGCAATATGCAAAATCTATTCGGACCACTTTTAAATTGACCAAATACCTTTTGTTTCACTTTTGCATTACGTATTGCACGCTCCGAACCATTATTATCTGGTAGTGCGTTCTTATAATAAAGACTGGTGGGATATCTATGACCTGACGCTTCGAGTGAAAATGAGATGCTTTGTTATCAAGCGAGCAACCACAATCTTTACAATAATGCGGTTCAATTTTTAATATTTCGTCTGGATTGCTTACCTGTTTAAGTGTAGTGCCTTGATGACCTATCTGCCCACCAGACTTTTTTCCACTTTTCTCTAGCAAACTTTAATTTCGTTTCGGAGTGGAAATATCAGTTGATGGTAATTTACTGCTATTGGAACTATCTTTCAACAGCATAGCTTTATGCAATAACCTTTCAATTCTGCAATACGATTGTTCTATTGTATTATTCGTGCTTAAAGTTCTTTTACTATTTCTTTTAACAGTGCATTTTCTGCTTTTAAAAGTATTACTTGTTCTTCAGAAGTCATATTTCAACTTGTAAATAATCTTTATGCTTTTTATTTAAATAAACTTTACAATATCTGCTTTTTTTTGCTTTTTTTTCTTTTTGACTGAGTAGTTACAAAAAAGTAAAACAGACATCTCTATCTGTTTTACTTAATTTAAAAAAACTTTTTATTAATTATATCTATTCTTTTATTAATTGATGACGCCAGATATTACCGTCATAATTGATTACCAGATAATAGGTTCCACGAGGGAATTGGCTAAAATCAATTTGTTTAGTAAACACTCCGCCATTGTATTTTACTATTTCAGAAAAAACTCTTTCACCATTAATAGTTGAAATAGATATATTTAAATTATGTGGCTTAGTAAACTGAGCATTAATATTGAAAATATCTTTGCTTGGATTGGGACGGACATTGATATAGTATTCCGGAGTATTAATGTCATTAACACCCAATATAAAATCAAATTCTTCAGAAATATTCGAGCAACTATATTCATCCCATATTTCTACTTTATAAATACCACTTTCAGTAGCTAAGTATGAATGATTAGTAGCACCTTCGATTAAAGTATCGTTTTTGTACCATTGATATTCTATAGCTTCAGTGGAATTTAGCCAATTACCGTTTTGAGAAATAATTGGTTTTTCTGGATAAGGCATAACTTCAACAAGTAATGTATCAGAATAAGCAACGCAGCCATCAGAAGTAACAGCAGAAAGATAATATTCTCCGGGAATTGAAGTTACGATACGCCTTGTAGTTTCACCGTTATTCCATAAATAAGTTTTAAATCCAAAATTAGCAGTTAAAGTAGCTTCTTCACCTATACAGATAGGAAATTTACCTACTGGATTTATTGCTAATTCAGGAACATTATAAACTTCAACAGTAACAGAATTAGATTTTGTAGTGCATCCAGTATTATCTTCAGCAGTTACTGAAAAACTACCAGATTCTTTAACTACAATTCTTTTAGAAGTTTCGCCATTATTCCAAACAAAATTGGGATAATTCTGCTCTACTTCAATAATTACACTATCACCCAGACAAAATTCCAAATTCCCAATAATTTTTAAAGTTAAAGGTTCAAGATTACATTCAAGAATATCAGCTTCCCAAATACCGCGTCCATAAGTTGCAGCACGAATTTTTTTAATTCCATAATGAATTTCCAGCTCATTAACAATAACATTAGGTAAACCAGCTCCGAATTGTTCCCAGATTTTTGAAGAATAATCTGTATAAAAGACTCCTATATCAGTTCCAACATAAATTCTGTCTGGCGATTCTTTTTGATAGGCAATACAATTAATCGGAACATTTGGTAAATTGCCGGAAATATTGTTCCATTCAGAACCATCATATTCCATCACTTTATTGCCTGATGAGTAGCCGGAAAGTGTTACCCATACTATATTTTCATTAGTAGGATGAGCTTCGATATAAGTAATTGCTTGGCTTGAGTTTAATATTGTTGTCCAAGTTTCTCCACCATCTTTTGAAACAATAAGATTAGAATAATTTGCGGCATAAATGATATTTGGATTTGCTTCAGAAAGAGCAAGAGCAACAATTGTTCTGTTAGAGCTAAAATTTGAAATTTTATTCCAATTTACTCCGTAGTCGGTGGATTTCCATACATTTTTATAACCAGCATATATTACATTTGGAGAAGTAGAAGAAATTAAATAAGGCGTAACCCATCCCCCATTCTCATTTGTCTTGGTAGAATTAATCATTGAAGTAAAATTTTTACCTCCGTTAGATGACCTAAGTAATTGACCATATTGAAAAGATACATAAACTCTATCAGTATTAGTTGGGTCAACAGCAGCTTCCATTCCGTCAGCAGAGTAAACGTGTTCCCACTTACCATCATTAAGTCTGTTAGAACCATTATCCTGACAACCGGCATAAATTAGGTATGGTTCAGTTTGTGAAACACCGAATCTATAATATTGAGTGATTGACATTCCATTAGATTTGAAATTCCAAGATTTTCCTCCATTCCCAGTTAAATAAATGCCGCCATCGTTACCAACAAAAAGTGTACTTTCATCTAACCATTCAAAGCAATGCTGGTCTGCATGTATAAACGGTTTGTCATAAGCACCATTCCAATGTGCTACCATAGTCCAGGTAGAACCTTCATCAATAGATTTCCAAACATTAATTCCACCAATATAAAGTACTCTTGAATCGGTTGGAGATACTGCTAAACAAAGGTCATAATCTGCTTGTCCAGTATTATTGTCTGAACCAGTACCAAGATACCAGCCAAGTAAATTGTTTTCTATTTCATAATTCGAGTATTCTTCATAATTTATGCCATTATCTTCAGAAATAATAAGAGAATGATAAGATGAATACATATTTCTGGAGCAAAGAGCATAAACTCTGTTAGGTTTGACAGGAGTTACTGCAAAGACCACTCTTGAAGCACCCGGTATATCGTGAACTTGTTCCCAAGAGTCTCCGAAGTCAGATGAACGGAATAATGAAGTAGAACCAGAACGGGAAAAGACAGATGCACTAACGATATTATAATCTGAAATTGAGCAAATCATATCACGGAAATTTCCAGTTCTTTTTAAATTCCAAGTTGTTCCGCCATCAGTTGTTTTGTATATGCCTTCGCTTGTTGCAGCAATAACTATATCAGGATTATGAGGAGAAAGGATTAATCGGGAAGTTACTTTTCCATTGCTTAAATAATAACTCATATTAGTTAAATTCCAAGTTGCTCCTGCATCAGTTGTTTTTATTATTCCGATAGAATAAAAACTGTTACCAGTTCCTAATGTTCCACTTGCATCTCCAGTAGCAACATAAACAATATTTGGGTCAGATGGTGAAATTGCTATGTCTGAAACTCCTAAAGAAAGAAATTGAGTAAATGGAAAAGTTTCCCAAGAAGAGCCACCGTCTTTAGAACGCCATACACCACCGGATGCAGCTCCAGCCCAAATAATGTTTGGATTATCCGGGTGAAATCGTATAACATTTACTCTTCCTAATCCTTGCTGTCTTACATCATAGACCTTTTCTGGCTTTGTCTCAGGACCTAATAATGTCCATTGTTTTGTACTCGAAGGATTAGAATGAGTTTCTTTTCCTTTAAAAAACTCATATTCTCTGTAAATTTCAACCTGATTAGGAAATTCGCCATTTGGAAAAGTACGTGGTTCCCAAAAATACTGCCATCTTTGCATTTGTTTCCAACCCGGTTTCCTTTGACCCTCAGGAAAATCCTTCCATTGGTCTTCAAACGCTTCTTTGATTTGATTCAGGTTCGGATTATTGTTCTTTTCTAATTGTTCAAAAAAAGTTTGAGTTTTTAATTCTCCAGTAAAAAATAATGATGCGACTAGAATTATTTGTAATATTTTGAGAGATGTATGTTTCATGATATTTATTTGTATTTTGAAAAACAATATTTATAATAATGTAAAAATACAAAAATTTTCTTATTTTTTCAAGTATTTTAAATGTTAAAAAACATTATTTTAAAAAATTTCATACAATTCTTAATAATTATACAATCTATAATATAAATAAAAAGCAACAAAAATAAAAAACTAAATATTACAATATTCAATTAATCTCATAATCAAAAATGCAGTCAGAAAGAATTTCTATTTCATATTTGAAACATTCTTTATTATTAAAATTAATAATATCAAATGAAATATTCAAAAGGTATGAAAGTGTATCTACACTGAAAAAAAATGAATATTTTTTAGTATTATAAAATTTTGTAAATTTATTATTTATTATTTTGTAAAAAATTTAATAACAATAAATAAAAAGTGTATTTTTCAGGAAATTAATGACAATTAAAGAAATATACGAACCAATTAAAGAGCATTTAGAAGAATTTGATATTTATTTTAAGCAAAGATTGAATTCAAATGTATCCTTGATTTCATTAATAATCAACTATTTAACAAAGAAAAAAGGCAAGCAGGTCAGACCGGCAATAGTTTTTTTGTCTGCTGCAGCTTGTGGCGAAATCAACGAAAGAACGTATAATGGTGCAGCAATGGTAGAAATGCTTCATTCCGCTACTCTTATTCACGATGACGTCGTAGACGAAGCTGATAAAAGGCGTGGAATGGCTTCTATAAATGCTGCATGGAATAACAAAATTGCTGTTCTAATCGGTGATTTCCTACTGGCAAAAGGAATGCTTTCTGCTATTGATAATAGTGAGTTCAATTTCCTGAAAGCTACGTCAAATGCAGTTCGTCGTATGAGCGAAGGGGAACTTTTGCAAATTCATAATAGCAAAAAGCATAATATCGAAATCGATGTATATTTTAAAATTATTTCCAACAAAACTGGCTCGTTGCTTGCAACCTGCTGCGAAATTGGCGCTATTAGCACCAATGAAGATTTAACAATACAATCAAATTTCAGGGAATTCGGCGAAAATCTCGGTATTGCATTTCAAATAAAAGATGATATTTTAGATTATCAGGGAAAAAGCGAAATTCTTGGGAAACCTATTGGTAACGATATAAAAGAAAAGAAAATAACTCTTCCACTGATATATTCACTTTCCAAATCAGATAAATCGGATAAAAAGAAAATTATTTCATTAATTAAAGATGGAAATCCAAAGAGAAAAGATATTAATTATATTAAAGATTTTGTAATTAAAAGCGGTGGAATGGACTATTCTGAAAAAATTGCTAAAGAATATTCAAATAAAGCAATTCGCTATATTGAAAATATTCCTGATAGCATTTATAAACAATCATTAATTAATTTCGCAAATTTTGTTATTGAAAGAAATATTTAATGAATGAAGAAATTACTCTACTATTTGCTGTTGAAGCAGAACAGTTATTGCTTTCCGGATTTGTTGAAGAAGCAATTGATTTGTTGAAAAAAGGAATTGAAAAATATCCGGATTACTCAGCTGCTAATGCTATTCTAACTAAAGCGTATTCTCTTTTAGGAATTGAAGAATCCAAGCAGAACAAAAAAAATTCCAAAGAAAATAAATTAGAAGAAAACCTTAGAGGGTTTGATATTGAAAATAATTTTTTAAGGGATTCTCACATTAGCAATGGAAGAGAAATCAATTTTGAATTTGAAGATACAAGCGAAAAACTGTTTTCTCAAGAAAGCGATGAATTTGATATTGATGAATTTATTAAGATAAACAGCATAAAAAAAGAGAAAAAAGAATTTTCCATTCCATTTATTGAAGAGGAAATGAAAAGAATACCTTCATTAGTTTATCCATTCAAAAATTTTTATTACGAACCAATAAAGATTTCATATACAGAGCATTTAAAGTATATTGACAAAATTTTTAATCTTGAAGAAGAAAAAAAGATTATCGAATTGCATTTTCTTGGGAAAAAATTAAGTTCAGAACCTTATGTAGATGAAATTTTTTCAATTAGCAAAGAATCCAAAGAGAAATCTATTTCAAATGAAAATTTCAGTTTTTCATCTGTAACTATTGCAAAAATTTACCAGCAGCAAGGTGCTTTTAAAGAAGCAATCGCTGCATACAAAGAACTAATGATATCCGACCCTTCCAAAAAAGAATACTACCAAGATGAAATTAATCAAATGATGGAAAGCTAAAACGTTTTCAAATATCATTTACTTACAAAATTTTTTTACAAAAACCATTTAAAATGAATTAACTTCGTAATTTTTATTATATTTGTAAATGATGTATTACAGAAGAAAAATATTATAATTTAGTTATTAACATGACCAAAGCAGATTAGCAAAAGTAATTTCAGAAAACTTGATGATAAGTTTAATATGTAGAATATTTAATTAATTATGAAAATTATAATTTCTAATTCTGCAACAAGCTGTTGCAGAATTATTGATAATTTAAAAAAGAACAAAATTTTTGAATATAAAAATGAAAAATACCCTCTATATCTTATTAACGGTTTTAATCACTGCTTGCGGGCTGTTTGAAACACGCGAGCCGGAAGAGCCGCAAAGCGGAAATGTTTCGTTTATTCCACCGAGTTCTGCAAGTATTGTGGTTTCTAATTTTATTAATTCTTTTAACGAAAAAAATACTGAAAATTATGCTGCCTGCTTTGCTGATACTACTCTTGGAGACAGCCGACCTTATAGATTCATACCATCAAGCGAGGCAGAAGCTAGATATTCTGGTTTTTTTGCTAATTGGAGCGTTGAAAACGAACGCAGGTATTTTTTTTCATTGACAACAAAACTATCGGTGGACATAGCTCCTGAAATTACTTTAAGCAATTCCCGTTTTGATATTATGACGCCGGATTCTGCTGTTTTTACATCAAACTATTTTGTAAAAATCAAACATAGCTTAACCACGGCTCCAACTGATTTTCAAGGTTATATGCAGCTGACGATTTTACCTAAAATCAATGGACTTTGGGCGATTCAGCGATGGGAAGATATAAGCAACGACAAAGATTCTATAAAATCATCTTTCAGCATGCTTAAGGCAATTTTTTCAAATTAATTCTGAATATTAAGAGGAGTTCTGAAAATTGTCATTCTGAACGAAGTGAAGAATCCAGAGAATAGTGGTTAAAAGATATTTTTTCTGGATTCTTCGCTGCGCTTCAGAATTACAGATAAAAATGAATTATTAGAAACTAACTTAAGTAAAAATATGAACGATTCAATCAGCAAGATAGGAATAAAACTAAAAGATACATTCGGATTTCAATACTCTCCTGTCGGAGTTTACTTTTCAGAAAATCGTCCCGAAAATACTTCTGGCTTCAAAACAAAAGGCAATGGCTGCATTGTTCCTTTAATTTTTTCGAGTGCAAAGGGCAAAACTGTTGCTATTGACAAAGACACTACTGGTTTTAACTGCTCTGCTTTTTATCTCGGCTATCAAAAATGGATTTTCGATGGAATAGAAAACTTTTTATCTAATGAAGTCGTTTGGGGACGCGAGCCAGAGAGATTTATCAAAACAAAAGAGCAGGCAAAAGCATTTATAGAATCGTTTGTTCCCGAAGAGTTGAATGAAAAAGTAGCGGTTTTTAAACCATTAGAAAATTTTGTAGAAAACGAAAAGCCGGAAGTCGTGATTTTCTTTGCTAATGCAGACCAGTTAAGCGGTTTAATTTATCAACTGCATTACAGCACACCTGATGCAGAAGATTTAGTTGTTACCCGCTTTATGTCTGCATGTGGCGCTATGGTTACATTGCCATTTAAATACAAAGCAGAAGGAAAGCTGAAAGCATTTTGGGGAATGCACGACATTGCAGCAAGGTTGCGTCTTCCAAAAGACATAATGACACTTTCAATGCCTTTGGAATTAGTTTACAAAATGTATGAAGACATAGATGATAGCTTTTTAATTGCAGAAAACTGGCAAAAAATTAAGGTAAGAAATTAAGTGTAGTATTTTATTATTGTCACTCCAATCGTAGAGTTGAATTTCAGCTATTGGTAACAATGACTTGTGAGATTCTTCAATTCGTTGTCAATGACATCGCTACTTTTTACGACCAATACTTTACGAAAGTTAAGAAACTTTCGCAAAGTAAGAAGAACTAAATACTTTCGCACGAGTTTCTCAACTTTGAGAAATATAAAATCTAAACTATCTAATCTATCTAATCTTTCTAAACCTTATGCCATCTCCATTTCAATGAAGCACTTGCTTTATCATGATATTAAATTATATTGCAACTGAATTTTTTGGAAAGGATTTAATTATCGCTTTTAATACTTTGTTAATATCCTTAGGATTACGAAATACATTTGCAATATCCTCATCTATTTCTACAAATACCCTGTTTTTTTTATAATATGGATTTTTTTGCACCTTAGTATAATCAATATTATACTCTGGCAACAAATCATCAACATAATTATCAATATTTTCCTTGGTTTTCTTCATGCCTTTTTCTTTCATTTTTAGTTGCTTTTCTTGAACTGATAATTCTGGTTTTATTATTTCTTTCTGTAAAAGATACAAAAAGTAAATTGCTTTTAAAAGAGTAACCAATTATTAAATATCTATCTTCACTATTTGAATGAAAAGTATCATATAAAAAAGCTGCAAATTCGTCGTCCCATACAGTCATAGCTTCTTCAAAAGATATGTTGTGCTTAGATAAATTTAACTCTGCTTTATCTTTATCATATTCAAATATAAGTTTTGGCATCTTAAAATATCTTTAAAACAACAAATCTATAAACCTTTCAAGATTTAATTTACAAAAAAAAATATTCGTATCAAAATATTTATTATATTTAAGAAGTAGAATTAAGTTAAAAATACTTTTAGTGGAGTTCTAAAAATTCAAATTGTATTGTTATTCTGAGAGAAGCGAAGAATCTCAAGTATTCAGATAATAATGATTTGCGAGATTTATCACTTCCTGTCGTAATTACACTTAATAATGTTTTATAATTATGTAGTCAAGTATTATATTAAATAAATTATGCAAAAAATCAACACTTATGAAAATTACCCTGTTTGGATTGTAGTTCTTTCCAACTGCACCTCCATAGCTATTGATTTACTCGGTTTCCTAATTATTTTAGAAATTGGTTTTGTATTTGCTTTGGTTTACTTATTTTATATTCTGTTTTTAGAATATCGCTTAATAAAGAATCATTGCACCGACTGCTATTATTTAGGTAAAACTTGTGGATTTGGTAAAGGTTTGCTCAGCTCCTTATTTTTTAAAAAAGGAGATAATTCAAAATTTTGCAGTATGGAAATGAAATGGAAAGATATGCTTCCGGATATGTTAATTTCACTAATTCCGTTAATCGTTGGAATTGTTCTTTTGATTATTGAATTTGATTTTGTTTTGCTTGTTGAAATAATCTTTTTAGTTTTGCTGACAACTTTAGGGAACAGCATAATTCGCGGACAATTTACCTGTAAGTTTTGCAAGCAAAGTGAAATCGGTTGCCCAGCAGAAAAGCTTTTCGAGAGGAAATAAACTGGATAAATATTTAATTTCTTCTCGCTTCATTTTCGATGAAATCGCGAACTGCCGGCTTTAAATATATATTAGAAGAGTGGCGGAACAGACATTTTGAAAGCACAGTAACACATTGTTCTAATGGAGCTGAACGATTAATTACGATTAATTCACGCTCGTCTATTGTGCAAAATCCTGTTTTGAAATGCCCCTTGTCTTTTCTAACTGTTATTCCAAGAGTCTTAGCAGTATCTAATAACTCATCGTATATTTTATTTAACTTCATCTTTATGCTCTTTTTTATTAACAAATATAATTAAAATTTTTTCAACAAAAAAGTATATTTTTTATTTACTATTTCTTAACTTTGAACTTTATTTTTAATGAAAAAATGGAAAACATTGTGAATAATTTTATTCCCTTATCAAAAAAAGACTTAGACATAATTTTTAATGAAAATTCTCTTATAAACATAAAGGATAGCTGGTATGCAAGCGGTGTTTCAATTGATTCGCGAACACTGAATCCGGAGAACCTTTTCGTTTGTTTGATTGGCGAGAACTTCGATGCTCACAGTAAAGTTGCTGAAGCATTCGAAAAACAATGTGCCGCTTGTGTTGTAGAAAATGAATGGTTCCTGCAAAACAAGAATAATTATCCTAACAAGTCATTTATTGTAGTAAAAAATACTTTAAAAGCTCTTGGTGAAATTGCCCAGCACTATCGCTCACGTTTCGATATTCCAATTATTGCAGTTGCCGGTTCCAACGGAAAAACTACCACAAAGGATTTTATTGCTCATCTTCTTTCAAGTCAGTATAATGTTTTAAAAACGCATAAAAATTTCAACAATCAAATAGGTGTTCCTATGATGCTCCTAGAGTTAAACGAAGAGCATCAGGTCGCTGTTCTTGAAATCGGGACAAATGAGCCGGGCGAAATCGACATACTTACCAGAATGATATTACCTACTCATGGCATAATTACTAATATTGGCAAAGAACATCTTGAAAAACTTATTGATTTAGACGGAGTGGAACTCGAAGAAACCTATTTATTCGGCTATTTGAAAAAGCACGAAGGTGTTGCTTTCATAAATTACGATGATAATCGTTTAAAGAAATATTCACGCATTTTAGACAAATACATTAGCTTTGGAACTGATGAAAATGCAGATATTCATTCAAAAATCGTTTTAGATGAGCAGCTTCACTCATCTTTTTCTTTCAAAATAAATGATTTCACAATTAATGCAAGATTGAAGCCACAAGGCAATAGCTTTGGTTTGAGTGCTATCGCTGCTACTGCTGTTGCAATTCATTTTGGTATTAGCAAAGAAAATATAGAAAATGGACTTTCTTCGTTTGAAGCCGATTCGAGCAACAATTATGGAAGACTACTTTTTGAAAAGCACGGTAGCAATATTATTATAAATGATTGCTATAATGCCAACCCAAATTCGATGGAAAATGCTTTAAATACTCTATCTGATTTAAAATGCAAAGGGAAGAAAATTGCTGTCCTTGCTGATATGCTCGAACTCGGCGATGCTACTTATAGTGAACATAAAGAAATAATTAACAAAGCTACAAAATCTGCAAATATTGTATTTATTTATGGAAAGCATTTTGGAGAGGTTTTTAATAAAGAAAAATATTTTTATCAGGAAAATTTTAATAAATCAATGCATTATTTTAGTGATAAATCAACACTTATAAGCGACTTGAAAAAAACAATTTCAGATAATGATATAGTGCTTGTTAAAGGTTCGCGTGGAATGAAACTCGAAGAAATTATTTTAGAATTAAAAAAATAAATTAATATGTTTTACTATTTAGCTCTTTGGATTAATGAACTTTTTTCTCCACCGGGTTTTGGTGTATTCCAGTATATTACATTTCGTTCTGCAGCTGCTGCTATAACTGCCCTTATTATATGCTTTTTCTTCGGTCCTAAAATTATCAGATATCTTAGAAAGAAACAAATCGGAGAGCGTGCAAAATTAGAATTAGAAGGAGTAGGCAACCATTCTACAAAAGCCGGAACACCTACTATGGGTGGAATTATTGTTTTATTAGCATTACTTGTGCCTACCGCCCTTTGGGCTGATATTGCCAATATATATATAATACTAATTCTCTTAGCAACTGCATGGCTCGGTGCAGTCGGCTTTCTTGACGATTATTTAAAAGTAATAAAAAAACTGCAAAAGGGATTAATTGCAAGATATAAATTAATTGGACAAATTAGTATTGGTATAATTGTAGCTTCAACGATATATTTTTTCCCAGAACTGTTCTCATCTACATTTGAAGATATAAAGACATTAACAACAGTCCCTTTTGCAAAAAATATTAATTTCAATTTTGATTTACTATACATTCCTGTTGCAGTTTTTATAATTACCTATACTTCTAATGCAGTAAATTTAACCGATGGCTTAGATGGTTTGGCAATAGGCACCGTTGGAGTAGCAGCACTCGCACTTGCTCTTATCAGCTATATAAGCGGGAATATTCAATTTTCTTCATATTTATCAATTATATTTTTGCAAGGTAGCGCTGAACTAACAATTTTTTGCTCAGCTCTTGTTGGTGCTGCTCTTGGTTTCCTTTGGTTTAATTCCTACCCTGCTCAAGTATTTATGGGAGATACCGGCTCGCTTGCTCTTGGTGGAGCTCTCGGAACACTTTGCATTTTAATAAAAAAAGAATTTCTACTTCCTATTTTAGGGGGTATATTTTTTGCTGAAACAATTTCAGTAATAATTCAAGTTTCTTATTTTAAATATACTAAGAAAAAGTATGGAGAAGGCAGAAGAATATTTAAAATAGCTCCTCTTCATCACCATTTTGAAAAGTCCGGCTGGCACGAATCCAAAATTGTCGTCCGTTTTTATATTATGGCTGTTATGCTTGCTATTATTGCAATGGCAACATTTAAGGTCAGATAGTTGAAAAGTGTAAATGTAGATTAGATAATTGTTAACAAAACGACATTTATTATATTTTTCAAATGTTTGGAACTTGGTAATTAGATTGTTTAATCACCTTAGGTATTTCTCTCTTGTGAGGTATGTATTAATATCCAAATGTGTTAGTTCTTATAATAGGGTACAGAAATAATTTATTTTCTTTTAATTTATCACTACGGGATAAGTAGTATAGCAGCAAGATTTAAAAGATATAGCTAATGAATAAATCATTCTCTAATGATAATATTATTTTATAAAAATTAATAATTTTATTAAATTGTTATTTTTTCGAAGAGAGATATGAATAAAAGGAAAAATACAGAGGCTGAGCGATTAAATTTTTGGGAAAAGCTATATTTACCAGAGATAGCACGTGGTTTGGGTATTTCACTAAAACAAATGTTTAAACCAAAATTTACACGCCAGTATCCTGAAGAACGCTGGGAGCCAACAGGTTCATACAGAGGACGTCCTGTTCTTGTATTAGAGGAAGATGGAGAACGATGTGTTGCTTGTGGATTATGCTCACGTGTTTGTCCGGCTCTGGCAATAGACATACAAGCTGCTGAAACAGAACGCGAAAAAGAACGTTATCCTGAACGATTTGAAATTAACATGCTAAGATGTATCTTCTGTGGATATTGTGAAGAAGTATGCCCGGAAGAAGCTATTATTATGAGCAAAGATTATGAACTTATATTTGAAAATCAAGCAGAAGCTATTTTTGGTAAAGAAAAACTGCTTATTCCTATTGCTGAGCTTCAAGACAGATTAGAATTCTTAAGAATGTATAGATAGTATTAAGTAACTAAAAAAAATTAGTAAGTTATAATAATCTAATTTAATTTGTCATTCCGAATCCCCTGATATAGCAAGTGCTTCATTTAAATGGAGATGATATTACTTTGCACTGTCATTCTGACGGATGTCA
>CAZCHH010000061.1:0-19706 GCA_964498585.1 uncultured Hyphomicrobiales bacterium | reverse complement strand
TGTTCTTATTCCCCTCCTAATAAGGAGGGGCAGGGGAGGTGTTAAAAGGTTTTATGAGTAAAAGTAGTGTTTTTTTAAGAATTTTATATAATCCTGTTGTAATGCACTACTACTTTATGTTTATCTTATTTTATCTACTAGGAAAGTTGAGCAAGAAAAAAATCCTGTAACAAATATTAACCTCCATTGTTTCTATAATAAAATTAGCACATTTTTTATTATCTTTCGAGGTTACTATGTTTAAAAAAATTACATCAATTCGTTTAATGATTGCTTTATTGATAGCAACATTATTGCCGAATGTGTTGTTTGCAATCAATCCTCCTAACCAGTTTCGTGGAGAAGGTGCTTTAAATGAAGGTGTTGCAACAATACATTTTCTATGGAAAATGGAAAGCATTGAAGATATAAGTGGGTTCAATCTTTACATGGCAGAAGGAATTACTGAAGACACAAGTGAATTTGATTTAGCTTACTTCATACCAATAGATTCTGTTGTTGAAGGACAAGGCAGGTTCTATTCTTTTATTTATACTGCCAACTTAGAACAGGAAACATATACTTTTTTCTTAAAATCTGTTTCTGAAAATGAACTGAGCAGACGCTCCAATATTTCTGTAATAGAACTTTATAATCCTCCTCCTGTTGTGGAAATTACATTTGATAATGAGCCAATAAATACTGCTTCTGTTGGAGTAGAATATTTATATAACGGACACGCAACAGCTTCAAATGGCGCCGAACTTGCTTATTCTTTAATTGAAGCTCCAGACGGAATGACAGTAAACGACAGTGGATTGGTTAGCTGGACTCCTACTGTAGCAGGTGTTTACGAGGCAGTTTTAAAAGCATATTTAGTTGAATATCCACAAGTATTTAAACATATAGAATTAAGAATTGTGGTAAGATTTTGCGAGGTTCCTGCTGTTTTAAGTGGTACTGTTGTTTATGGTAATAATCTTGCTGTTTCAAGGGGAATTGTAATCATTCATAAATTAGGCGAGAATCCGCAATCAAAGCAAATTTTAGCAAATATTGAAAATGGTACATTTTCTGTTGAACTCGACCAGGGTTTGTATTTAGTTAGATTTGGTGAAGGCGATTTTTATCCGGAATGGTGGCAGGACGCTGCTGAAAAAGCTGATGCAGATACATTAATTGTTAATTGTGGCGATGCTATTACTTTAAATGCTGTCGTTCAGGAAAAAGAAATCAATGTTACAATATCTTTCGTTAGCAGACCAATTGAACTGACGGTTGTTAATACTGAATACACTTATCAGGCAGTTGCTGTTGCAAGCGATAGCAGCGAAGTTCGTTATTATTTGATTGAACCTCCCGATGGAATGACAATAAACGAAGAAACAGGATTGATTAGCTGGACTCCTACTGAAGCAGGTATTTATGAAGTCAGAATTGTTGCATATAAATCCGCAAATGAAAATATTACAAAGAAACAAGCATTCGCTCTTAAAGTTAGTAATTGTGCTATAAGTCCAATAATTGTTGGCACCGTTTTGAACCAAAACAATGAATTTGCTACAGGGAAAGTCTATGTCTATCAAATGAATAATAACGGGCTTACTCAAATACAAAAGCAAAACCTTGAAAACGGATTATTCTTCTTAAATCTTGATGAAGGAACTTACTATTTGAAATTTTCAGGTGATAGAGTTGCTGAAGAATGGTGGCAGGATAGTGAAAGCTTTGAAGGAGCTACTCAAATTAATTTAGCTTGCGGCGATACTATTACAATTAATGCTCAGGTCGAAACAATTCCTCAGCCAGACCATTATACCGTAAGTGGAGTTGTAACAAGAGCTTTGGACAATTCTCCCGTTCCTTTTGCAATCGTTGAATTCTTTGGAAAAAAATTCAACAGTGAAAGAATGGAAATTTTCCGCACTACAACTAATCCTCAAACAGGCGAGTATTCAATTAATTTGTCAAATCAATTTACTTACATTGCTTACTGCCGAACTCCAAATGACACTTTAATTAATGGTATTACAATCCCGCAATTAATGCCACAATACTATAATTTGGCAACAGATGTTACAACAGCCGAAGAATTAGTATTAACCGAAAATTTAACTACAATTAATTTCAATCTTGCCGAGCATATTAGCTATGCAAATTCAATTTCCGGAACTGTGATTAATAAAGACGAAGGACCTATTACTGATGGCTTCGTAATCGCATATTTAATTGAATCAGGTCCTTGGAACGAAGAATATTTATTTATTGGAAATACTTCACAAATTAATCCAGACGGAAGCTATACAATAACAAATCTTATACCGGGCAGTTATGTAATTGCTGCTGTTCCATATTTAAGAGAACTAGCTCCGGGCTTTTACAGAGAAAATGATTTTGCCGTTTTCAACTGGCTCGAAGCTACTATGCTTCTTGTCGAAGAAACAACAGAGCTTGACAGTATTACAATTAAATTACGCTATATTCACAGAAGATTTGGAAGATGCCATTTTAAAGGTTTTATACACGGACGCAAAGGTGGAGGTGGTATTCAGGTGAAAAATGAGGATTACGCGCAGGGAGAAGAGCCAATTGCCGGCGCTTTTGTTTATATTCTAGATAATGAAAACAATATTGTTGATTATATTATAACACATAAAAATGGTGGCTATGATTTTTCGGAATTGACTACCGGGCAATATAGCTTTGTTGCAACAAAAGTCGGCTTCGCTCCTTATATTCAGGAAATCAATATTGACGAAGACAATAAAACAATTGATAATGGAACTATAGTTATTAATGCTGTTTCATCTGTTGATGATAATAATGGAACGGAAGCAGGTTTAGTATATCCAAATCCTGCACAGGATAATATTTTTGTCAGATATAATTCTACTGCTGACAAAACTGCAAATATTACAGTTTTAAGTCAAAACGGAGCTGTTTATTTCGATTCCACTATCAATGTAACTTCCGGAACAAATGAAATCAATATTGGACTAAAAGATATTCCTCAAGGTTTATATTTTATTATTATTGATAATGGAATAAACAGAAGCATCAATAAATTAAATGTAATAAGATAAATTATATTTGGTTTAATGCAATAATTGAAAATTGATAATTTACTTGTAATTCCGAGCGTAAGCGAGGAATCTCATAAGTATTTTAACAACAAAACTTGTAAATAAAATAATGAAGATGTCCTACATCTCGAAGTAGGACATCTGTCTTTATATTACTTAGTATTAATTCATTAAAGCGGCTCAACTATTTTTTTTTGCTCTAAAACCTGTTGGACTAACAGTGAATTTCAAATTGAAGAATTGTTTTTTATCAATAAAGCTGAGTTTTTTTTCAGCAAGAAAAGCAATCATAGCAGCGTTGTCCATACAATAGGAAAACTCTGGAACTATAACATTAATCTTATGCTTTTTTGCTTTTACAGTTAGTTGGTCTCTCAAAGCAGAGTTTGCAGAAACACCACCACCAATAACGATACTATTTACCTTATAATCAAAAGCTGCATTTAATACTTTGTGAATAAGCACATCAACAATAGCTTGCTGCACTGAACTGCATAAATCTGCAATATCTTCCTCTGGAATTCCCATAGGATATTGGTTGTGAAGGAAATATCGGACAGAAGTTTTAATGCCACTAAAACTAAAATCGTAATTCGCTTTATTAATCATAGCTCTTGGAAAATCAAATCTTTTTGGATTACCCTGTTTTGCTAATTTATCAATAGCAGGACCTGCAGGATAACTTAAACCAAGCATTGTGCCTATTTTATCGAATGCTTCTCCGGCAGCATCGTCTCGAGTTGAACCAAGAACCTTATATTCATTATAGCTTTTCACAAAGAAAATTGAAGTATGCCCACCACTAACTACTAACGTAATGAAAGGGAATTTTAGCGATTGCTCTTGCAGACATCCTGAAAAAATATGCCCTTCAATGTGATTAATCGGAATGACCGGTTTACCATACCGTAAAGACAGCCCTTTAGCAAAGTTTGAGCCAACAATAAGAGAACCAACTAGACCGGGTTCGGAAGTTACTGCTAATCCATCTATTTGATTTATATTTGTTCTACTTTCCAGAAGTGCTTCTGAAATTACGTAGTGAATATTTTTTAGATGCGCTCTTGATGCAAGTTCTGGAATTACGCCACCAAACTTTTGATGAAATATTTGTGATGATATTATATTGCTTACAATTTGCGAGTCTATTATTACCGCTGCTGAAGTTTCATCACAAGACGATTCTATTGCTAATATTTTCATTCATTTAATTTTTGTAATGAGTACTAATAGTCTAATTAACTCAAATAAAACGCAGTTTATTCAGTTTTATTGTTTATTCACATTCCATAAAAACATCACTATTTATAATAATTAGCTGTGATATCCTCACTTCTTTTGCCAATTACACCTTTTCTTGTCATTCTGGCCTATGCCAGAATCCATCTTGGGAAAGCAAGTGAGCTTGCTCACTTGTATCATTTGGGCAAGCCCAAATGCTTCCTTGATATAGCTAAAATTGAATAGCGTTGAACAATAATAAGATGGATTCTGACATTCGTCAGAATGACATTATTTAGTTATGTCATCTCAATTTTAATAAAGCATTTGCTTTATAAGGGGATTAAGAATGTCAATTTTTAGAACTCCCAATTAATCACTAATCATTAGTCACTTGAGAAGCATTGTATTTCTTTTCTGCAATTTTAGAAATGAGTATGCTTAGTTCATATAAAATAAAAAGTGGTGCAGCAAAAATCAACTGGCTTATTGGGTCTGGGGTAGGAGTTAGAACTGCTGCAAGAATAAGGATTACAACAACAGAATGGCGGCGGTATTTGCGCATAAATGCTGGAGTTAATATTCCAACTCTTGAGAGAACGAAAGTAACCATAGGCATTTCAAATAAAAGACCAGAGGCAAGCAGCATCATAGTAATAAAACTGAAATATTCATTTATATCAATAATATTTTTAATTTCTTCAGAACCAAATTGAGCTGCAAAATTTAGCATAGATGGAATCATAAGGAAATAAGCAAATGCAACGCCAGCAAAGAAGCACAGTGAAGTAAAAAAAGTAATATATCTTACCCATTTTACCTCTTTTAAGTAAAGTCCGGGTTTAATGAATTTCCATAACTCAAATAATATCATAGGAAAAGCAGCTATAATACCAACAACAAAAATCACTTTAAAATAAAGGAATGGTTGTCCGAAAGGACGTAAGTTCTGCAAACTTAAGCCGACTTGTTTAGCTGGATTAAGAAGAATATAATCCATAATTTCATTAATAAAAATACCAGCTAAAGCACTTCCTAATACAAGGTATATTAGAGAAAAAATAATACGTTTCCTTAACTCGCCAATGTGGTCGAAAAAATTCATTTCTTTTTCTTCAGATTCAAACTCTTCACTTTTATTTTCATTATCTTTTTCGTTAATCGCCATTTTTTATTATATTTGAGAATATTTTTTGTAAAAAATAATATGAAAAATTAAAAAAAATATTTTAAATAAAAAAGATATGAATAAAATACTTTTTGTAATATGTAGTCTATTTTTCTTATTGAACTCTTTAACTATTATCAATGCCGAAAGTCAATTAGGAAAAATAGAGATTGTGATTGAAAATTTAAAAAGCAATAATGGTGTTGTTCGTATGCATCTTTATGATAAATCAAAAGCAAAATTTTTTCCTAGTAAAACAAAGTTGGCATTTGCAAGGAAAGAAAATAAGCCAATTAATAAGAAAGTTCGTTTTGTTTTAGATAGCTTACCGTTTGGTGAGTATGCAATAACAACTCATCATGATGAGAACAATAACAGAAAAATAGATAAGAATTTTCTTGGGCTACCAAATGAGGGCTGGGGTATTTCAAATAATCCAACTGTCGTTCTGTCGCTACCGGATTTCGAAGAAGCAAAGGTAGTTTTAAATAAAAAAGCTATTACAATAAATATAAAGATGAATTATTGAAAATGAATAATGATTATAAAAAATATTTACAGCCAGAGACAATAGCAAAATTAGATAATATTGAGCTGAAAGCGAGATTGGTAGTTGAAGGTTTTATAACAGGATTGCACAAATCGCCATATCACGGTTTCAGCGTAGAATTTGCCGAGCATCGCCAGTATCGTCCGGGCGATGAAACACGCCATATAGACTGGAAGGTTTTTGCAAGGACTAATCGCTATTACGTTAAGGAATTTGAAGAAGAAACAAATTTACGCTGCAATATTGCGATTGATAAAAGCGGTTCAATGGGATATGCTTCAAAGGGAAATATTTCTAAATTTGAATACGCAATTTATCTCGCTGCTGCAATATCTTATATGTTAATCAATCAGCGCGATGCCACTGGCTTAGCTCTTTACGATACAGAAATTGAGACATACCTGCCACCCAAATCAAAAGTTTCTTATATTCACGAAATTTTAAGGACGCTTGCTCAAACAGAAACATCAAAGGAAACAGGAACAGCAAAAGCATTAGATGGACTTGCTGAAAGAATTAAAAGACGTGGACTGGTGGTTATTATGTCAGATTTTTTTGATGAACCCGAATCTATTTTAAAGGCAATTCGTCATTTTCGTCATAAAAATCACGAGTTAATAGTTTTTCATATTTTAGACCCTCGGGAAATTGATTTCGAGCTTGGCTCTGGAGCGACTTTCAGAGATTTAGAAACTAAAGAAGAGCTATTGACTTTGCCATATCATATCCAAAAAGCATACAAACAAACGATGGCTGAATTTATTGAACAAATAAAAAAACAATGTGTTCAGAACAACGCTGACTATAATTTGATTGTTACATCGGATACATTTGATAAACCATTAAGGGAATTTATAGCAAAAAGGAATAAAGTTCATTAATTTTTTATCTTTGGAATAAAATTAATTTTATATTTAATAAATATGTTTTATTTTTGTAATTCTGTATAAATATATAGAAAGTTTTCATATTTGCAAAGTGGAGGAAAATAATTGAAAAAGCTAATAGGAAAAATTTTAATAATTGTTCTACCTTTAATTGCTGGCTTGGTACTGCTAATCCCGACATACTCGGCATACCAGTTGGAACAAAAGCAAAAGGATGTGCTTGCATTAGCACGAAAAGACTCAACGTCTGCGGATTCATTAGCAAGGATAGAACAGTTCAACAAGGAATATGGCGACGAGCTGTTAAGTGCAAAGCAAAGAAGATTAAAGTTAGGTCTCGACCTTCGTGGTGGAATGTATGTAACTCTTGAAGCTGACGTGCTAAAATTAATTGAAGAAACAGCCCAAAGAGAAGCAGTTGATGACGTATTTACTGAAGTTTTAAACAAAACAAAGCAAGATGCTCTTCAATCCGATGAAGATGTAATTGAAATGTTTAAAAATAACTTTGACCAAATCGCAGTGCCAAAGAAGAGATTTCTTTCTGACTACTTCGATTTTGGTGACCAGGGCGATATAGCTGATATTGAAGAAAAAATCATCACTCATTTAAAAGATAATGAGAAAGATGCTATTGACCAGGCAATGGAAGTTATTCGTCAACGTGTCGATAAATTCGGTATATCAGAGCCAACTATTCAAAAGCAAGGTGGAAGACGCATTATGCTTGAGCTACCTGGGGTTACAAACGAAACTGAAATGCGCCAGTTACTTCAAACTACTGCACGCTTAGAGTTTAATTTAGTCAGGAATGATGAAGCACTTGTGAAAAGTTTCTTTAAAATTGACCAACTTCTCTCGAAGCAAAATAAATTAAAGGGAACAAGTGGATTAATCGCTGATAGTATTTTTGCCGATACTACTCAACAGGTCGCTGATAGCACTGATTTAGCAAAAAATGAAGAAAATCAGACAGCAGTAAAAGATTCAACTACTGTTGCCGATACTACTGCAAATGATTCTCTTGCTAAAGCAGAAGAGCAGGCAGACACTACAAATCCTTATGCTGGCTTGGGTGAAGAAGAAACCAGAAAACGTTATTTGGAAGACCACCCGTTTTCTACTTTATTTGAAACATACTATCTTCCAGAAGGAAAAGGTCAAAGACCTCAGCAAATTAATTATATTATTGACGCTTTCCCAAAAGGTGAATATAATTTCTCTATTTTCGAGGCAGTCCTTCCAAAATTCTTCGAAATTTTATCTAGACCAGAGGTTCAGGTATTGCTTCCTGAAGATGTTCAAATTATTCGTGCTGCTAAGCCACAAATCGTTAAAGACCCGAGCAGTGGAAAAGAATTTAAACTGTTTAATTTTTATGGTGTAAAAGCCGACCCACTTTTAACCGGTGAAGTGATTACAAATGCTCAGGCATCTTACGACCCCACTACAAACGAACCAATTGTTATGATGAGTATGAACTCCGAAGGTTCAGAAAAATGGGCAAATATTACTGGTGCTAATATTAATAAAAGAATTGCAATTGTTCTTGATGAGCAGGTATATTCAGCACCAAATGTTATTAACAAAATCGTTGGTGGTTCCTCACAAATTACAGGTATGGCAAATTCAGAAGAAGCCCGACTTTTACAAATCGTTTTAAAAGCTGGCGCCCTTAAAACACCAGTCCAAATTATCGAAGAAAGAGTTGTAGGACCTTCTCTAGGTGAAGATTCGATTAATAGTGGAGTTGTTTCAGCTTTGATTTCGTTCTTACTTGTTATATTGTTTATGTGGATGTATTATGCAACTGGTGGACTGATTGCTGATTTTGCAGTATTACTTAATATTATTATTGTAGTTGCTATTTTAGCAGCATTCCAAGGTACTTTAACACTACCCGGTATTGCAGGTTTGATTTTAACATTGGGTATGGCAGTTGATGCTAACATTCTAATTTATGAGCGCATTAGGGAAGAATTGCAAAAAGGTCGTTCATTACGTTCTGCGGTTGACGAAGGTTATCATAAAGCTATGAGTGCTATCATTGACTCTAACGTTACTACTTTTATTACAGGTATTATTCTTTATTATTTGGCAACAGGTCCGGTCCAAGGTTTTGCAATGACTTTAATGATTGGTATTCTGGCTACTTTATTTACCCAGATAGTTATTACCCGTGCTTGCATTGAAATTCTAATTGCAAGAGGTGCTGTTACAATTAATTTCGGACAAAAAAAACAAAAAGCAATTAACCAAACAATGACAGAAAGGATATAACAATGCAATTTTTTGAAAAAACTAATATAAATTTTATCGGATTAAGAAAATTTTTCTTCTTCTTTGCTATTACTTTTATAGTTGTTGGGATTGGCTTAGTTTCTATTTTTGGTATTGACTTTGGTATTGATTTTACTGGTGGCTCTGAAATAGCTGTTAAATTTGAAAATATTATTCAAACTGATGATTTCAGAAGTGCCATTTTAAAAGGTGGAGTTAAAGCCGATGAAATAAAATCTTATGGTGCTGATAATCAATTCCTTATTCGCACAAAAGAAACAGGAAAAATTGCTGATAAAATAAAAGAAATTATCCAAACAAATATTCCTAATAATAATTTTGAGATTTTAAAAACTGATTCAATAGGACCTAAAGTTGGTGAAGAGCTCGCATTCCAAGCTGCTATAGCAGTTGTTCTTGCATTTGTTAGTATGTTGATTTACATTGCTTTCCGCTTTAAATTTGAATATGGACTTGGAGCTGTTGTTGCTTTAATTCATGATGTTATTGTTTCATTTATTATTATCGTCCTTGTCCAAAAAACCGGTATCTTTGCTCTTGAAATCAATCAGGGTATTGTTGCTGCTATGCTTACTGTAGTCGGTTATTCTGTTAACGATAAAGTTGTTATTTTCGACAGAATTCGTGAAAATACCGAAAGATCCAAAGGCATTGATTTCCATAAGATTGTTAATGTAAGCATTAACGAAACACTAAGCAGGACAATTATTACTGGTATTTCAGTTATGGGAGTCCTTTTTCTTATGTTGTTTACTGCTGGTCAGGTATTACAAGGTTTCGTTTTCACTATGCTAATCGGTAGTATTATTGGTACTTACTCATCAATTTACATCGCTAGTTCTTTTGTGATTTGGTTCCTTGAAAAAAGACATAAGATTTCTAAGGATATTATTAAGTATGATAATAAAAAAGCTGTAGTAACAGTGTAGCTTTGTGTTGATTTGTTGATTCGTTGATTTATTGATTTGATGAATCTTTGAATTAATGTATAAGTTCTTATAATAAGTGCAGAAATAATTCTAGTGTAACAATTCTCTGAAAAACTGGTAATAATTTCTTGTCATTCTGCCCCCACGATAAAGGAAGACCTTTATTTGAATGGCGATGACAAAATTAAATGTGTCATTCTGACGGATGTCAGAATCCATCTTATTATTATTCAATGCTATTAAATTTTAGCTATTTCATTGAAGCATTTGGACTTGCCCAAATGTAACAAGTGAGCTTGCTCACTTGCTTTCCCAAGATTGATTCTGGCATACGCCAGAATGACCGAAGTGAAGAATCCAGAGAATTGTGGATTAAGATATATTTTTCTGGATTCTTCGCTACGCTCAGAATGACAGACATAATAAGAACACACCCCTTTATCCCCTCTCAAGAGGGGAATAAGACTGGTAGAAATAAACAAAAAACAAAAGAATAAACAAACTAGCAAGAACACTAAAAAAAACAAATAAACAAAAAAATGATTCAACAATCAATAATACGAATAAACAAATAAACAAATTGGAATACTCATTAAAAATACTTGAAGAAAAGCCAGATTACGGCTTAATTGAATTAAGCAGTGAAGTCCTTGGTGGAAGCGATGCTCAGTCGTTTGCTTCGATTATTGATAATTTAGCTCAGGAAAAAGTAGTAAAGAACCTAATAGTTGACTTAAGCAAAGTAGAACTAATCAACAGCAGTGGTTTGGGTATGCTTGTATCCGGAGTAAGGACATTAAAAGCATCAAAAATCAATTTCATTTTAATATCAATTCCTCAAAAAGTAAAGTATCTGCTCGAAATAACTCATTTAGATACTGTTTTCACATGCTACGAAGATTTAGCAACCGCACTCAAATCGGAATAAAAAATGGTTACTTTAATAGTTGGCTCTCAATGGGGCGATGAAGGCAAAGGAAAAATTGTTGACCTTCTTAGTCAAGATATGGATTACGTTGCACGCTATCAAGGTGGAGCAAATGCTGGTCATACTATTGTTTTAGGTGATAAGCAATATATTCTGCATTTAATCCCTTCAGGTATTCTCTCTGCAAATACCAAATGCGTGATTGGTAACGGCGTTGTCCTTGACCCGGTCGCACTCATAAATGAAATCAAAATGCTCGCCGAATACAACATAAGCGTTGATGGACGGCTATTCATTTCTCATAAGGCGCATCTTATTATGCCGTATCACAAATTGATTGACCAGGCAAGCGAGAATTTTAAAGGCAGCTTACCTATCGGAACTACAGGACGCGGAATCGGTCCAGCGTATATAGATAAATCAAAACGTTGTGGTATTCGCATAGTAGATTTGTTAGACAGAGATAGCTTAACTAAGAAAATCAAAATGAATCTGGAGGAGAAAAACCTTCTTCTTACAAAAGTATATGGCAATCAGCCGCTAAATCCCGATGATATAATAAGCGAATATCTTGAATTTGACAAAATTTTAGACCCTTATATCAAAGACACAACATTTTTGTTAAATGATGCAATTACTGAAGGGAAGAATTTACTTCTTGAAGGAGCGCAAGGTGCATTGTTGGATTTAGACCATGGCACTTATCCTTTTGTTACAAGCTCAAATCCAACTTCAGGTGGAGCTTGCACCGGTCTCGGTATTCCACCTACTGCAATTAATAGAATTGTGGGAGTGGTAAAAGCATATTGCACCCGTGTTGGCAATGGACCTTTCCCAACCGAGCAGGACAATGAAATCGGGCAAAATTTAAGAGACATTGGGAAAGAGTACGGAGCTACAACCGGACGTCCACGCCGCTGCGGCTGGCTTGATTTGGTTGCCTTAAAATATTCTGTTATGATTAATGGAATTAAGGAAATTGCTCTTACAAAATTAGATGTTCTTGATGAATTTGATGTAATTAAAGTGTGTTACGAATACAGGATTAACAAAGAAAAAATCAAAGGATTCCCAAGTGATATTCCTACATTAGAAGCTATTGAGCCGATTTATAAAGCACTTCCTGGTTGGAAGACACATCTGAACGGCATTAAAGACAGAGAGCATTTGCCAATTGAAACTCAAAATTATTTCGATGTGATTGAAAAATTTGTTGGTGCTAAAATTAAATATGTTTCTTTAAGTCCAGACAGAAATGATACTTTAATTTGCTAAATAGAGAATTTTAGTAAAGTCATACGAATAGCAAGTTGATAGCAAGACTGGAAGCGGAAATGACATTACTAAAATTGTCATTCTGGCGTATGCCAGAATCCATCTTGGAAAAACAAGTGAGCTTGCTCACGAAACATTTGGGTAAGCCCAAATGTTTCAATGAAATAGCTAATATAGAATATCGACTGAACAATTTTTAGATGGATTCTGACATCCGTCAGAATGACAGCTCTAAATTATCTCCTCTTCACTTCAAACCAACATTTCAATAAAACACCTCTTATCATTAACAATTAATAATTAACAATTATCAACTGCAAGAAAGGTTGCTTTTGTTATTGAATAAATAACTGAAAAAGGAATAGGCATTTCTTTACCTTGCTTTATTGCATTTATTGTTGCTTCGACCTCTTCTTTATGTCCTTTTTTACCATCAAAATTCATTTTCTTTGTTTTTCCACCTCTCGTGAGTTCAAGAGAAGTAAAATTGTTCATTATTGCAATGGATTGCTCGGCGAAACATTCGCAATATTCTTTTGGGTAGCTTGAATCACCATTTGAAAAATAGTGGACAGTTCCGATAGAGCCATCACTAAACTTTATTTGAATACTTACATTATCCTGATTAAGTGCTTTTGTATTATTCGAAGATATTGACTGGGCATAGACTTTAACAGGAATTGCATTCGTTAAATAAACCATACAATCAATGAAATGGCAAACCTCTCCGATAATCCTTCCACCCTGCTCTGGTTGGCATACCCAAGCTGTATTTGGAATAAAACCAGCATTTACCCTATATGTAATGGCTAATGGCTGCGTCCTTTGACTGAAAAACTCTTTCATAGCCAGAAATGGTTTTGAAAATCTACGATTGAAACCGACCATTACTCTGCCGTTATGCTTTTCAAGTGTAAACTTAATATCGTCAAGTTGTTCTAAATTAATAGCAAGCGGTTTTTCTACGAACACGGGTTTTCCAGCTTTGATTGCGTCCATAACAAATTTATAGTGAGTATCGTGCCGTGTAGCAACAAAAACGCAATTCACATCTTGCCTGTTTATTACTTCAGTTCCATCACTTGAATACGAATGGAAACCAAAATTTTTTGCAACAGTAAGTGAATTTGAAGGATTTGCATTGCTTACTGCCGAAAGCGAAACGTCTTTCATATTCAAATGAGGCAGCAAGTAGGATTGAGCAAAGCTACCAGCTCCAATAAAACCAATATTTATTTTTGAAAGTGCTTTTTGTGAATGAAGTTCAAAAGTTCTTTTCAGCTCAACATTTTTCTTTGGGTAATCAAGTAAAATCCCAAGAAAGAACTGTTTTTCTTTAGCAGTAATCAATTTATAAGCATCGGCAGCATCTTCTAATTTATAGCGGTGAGTAGTGAGTTTTGAAGGAAAAATTTTACCACCCGAAATCAAATCCAAAAATGCCTGCATATTCCTGTTTTCAGTCCAACGCACATAACCCACAGGATAATCTATTCCCTTTTCTTCGTAAAGCGGGTCGTAGCGTCCGGGTCCGTAACTACAGGAAATCGTTATATCCAATTCCTTTTCGTAAAAAGGATTACGCTGAATGTTCATTCCAACAGCACCGACAACCACAACCTTTGCCTTTTTCCTTGCTATTTGAATAGCGAGTTCCATTGGTTGGTTTGAACTCGTTCCGGCAGCAATAATAACAGCATCGAAGCCGATATGATTTGTAAAATTCATCAGTCCGGCTACAGATTCTTTACTGCTTGGAAACACACGGCTACAGCCAAATTCTTTCGCTTTTTCTAAAAGTTTATTGCTAATATCAATTCCAACAACATTAACACCAGAGGCAACGAGAAGCTGAACAGTTATTTGCCCAAGAAGTCCAAGACCAATCACTGCAACATTTTCGCCGAGCCGGACATCTGCCTGACGGACTCCCTGCATTGCAATAGAGCCAAGAGTAGTGTAGGCAGCATCTTCCAAAGAAACGTTCTGTGGAATTTTTACAGCAAGATTTTTGGGAACTGTGATTATTTCTGAATGAAGGGCAAGATTTGCTCCACCGCAAGCAACTAAATCACCAACCTTAAACTCGTCGCATTTCGATTCAATTACTTCTCCTGATAAACTATAGCCAAGAGTTTTGTATGAATTTAGCTTGTTTTTCACTCGCTTTAAAGTTGAGCTAATCCCATCTCTTTTCAGAAAATCCATCACCAACTTCATATCTTCCGGCTGTTTCCTTGCCCGTTCAAGCAGCGATGCTTTTGCTTTTTCAACAGATGTTTTTTCCGTTCCGGCACTAATCAAAGAATAATGCGTTTTAACAAGAATTCCATTTTCAAGGCACATCGGAGCTGGTAACTCTACTACTGTTAGTTCTCCTGTTTTTTGATGCTGAACAATTTGAAGCATTATTTTTATTTTTTCAATTTATAAAAAAACAAAATTAATCATTATGCAATTAGAATAAAAATGAAATGTGTTGATTTGTTGATTTGTTGATTTGTTGATTAGGAATTGGGAATTGGGAATTAGGGATTGGGGATTGGGGATTGGGGATTGGGGTTTCGTCATTCGTTATTCGTAAAGGAAAAAATACCAATGACTAATGACTAATAACTATAAACCATAAACCATAAACCATAAACCGATAGCTAATTTTTTAAAACACTCCCAATTCCCAATTCAACAATTCAACAAATAAACAATTCCTAATTCCCAATTCAACAAATCAACATTTTTCTTATTTTTGTATGAATATAATTGCGTTATTTTTAAACATTATGGAAAATTATGAATTTTTTTGTTAGCTGGATGTATAAAATGAAAGAATGGATGGAAAGCTTTGCAGAAAAGAAATATGCAATGACTGCACTTTTTTTACTTGCATTTGCCGAATCATCTTTTTTCCCAATACCGCCTGACGTATTGCTAATAGCAATAGCTGTTTCTGCTCCGAGCAAATCTTACAAGGCAGCACTTTGGTGTACGCTCGGTTCTGTATTCGGTGGAATATTCGGATACTACATTGGCTTTGGTATGTGGGAGGCAATCGGCAAACCAATCGTGGACTTTTATCATTATCAGGATGCCTGGGCAAGTTTTGAACAGCTTTACGACGAGTGGGGACAAATCTTTTTGGCAATTGCAGCTTTTTCACCTGTTCCTTACAAAGTTTCAACAATAGCTTCCGGCTTCGTAAAAATGGATTTAGTTCCTTTCATCTTGATTTCTTCGTTTGGAAGAGCAGCAAGATTTTTCTTGGTTGCTTCTCTTTTTTATTTCTACGGTCCTTCAATCAAAGCATATATTGAAAAATATTTCGATAAATTAGCTCTTGCTTTTGTAGTTTTGCTAATTGGTGGTTTTGTTTTACTAAAATTTATCGTATAAAATGAAAGTTTTACAAATATGCAGTCAGCCGCCTTATCCGGACAATAACGGAGCTTCCAAGGCATTCCTTAGCATTGCTCAGGGGCTGCTGCAAATTGGTATTGACTTAAATATACTTTCTTTTGCTACACCAGCTTCGCAACCGGTTTTTAACGAGGGGTCTAAATTATTCTACAAAAAAACGAATTATTCTTTTGTTGATATTGATAATAGCATTAAACCATTTGATGCTCTCATAAATTTATTCAAAAAGGAATCCTATAATATTTCGCGTTTTGTTACGAATGAGTTTGAAGCGGAATTAGAAAAAATCCTTAAAGAAAACAGCTTCGATGTAATTCAGTTTGAAACGCTTTTTACTACGCCGTATCTTGCTACGGCAAAAAAACTCTCTAATGCAAAAATGGTTTACCGCTCGCATAATATTGAGCATCTGATTTGGGAACGCCGGGCTGAAATAACAAAGAATCCCCTGAAAAAATGGTATTTAAACCATTTAGCAAAAAAGTTGAAAGATTTTGAAACGGAAATTGTTAATAATTTCGATGGAATTGTTTCTATTTCTGAAATTGATGAGGAAACACAAAAAAAGTATTTAAATCCAAAAGTAAAAACTACATCAATACCGATTGGATTTGATATAGCTGAAAGCAACCCTGTTCAACCAGAAGAGATTTCTTTCTTCTTCATTGGAGCATTGGATTGGGCGCCTAACGAGCAGGGATTGCGTTGGTTTTTGGAAAATGTTTGGGAAGCAGTTTATAAGCAATTTCCAGATTATAAGTTTTACGTTGCCGGCAGAAATATTCCAAGCGAATTATACAAATGGGGTAGAAAAAATGTAGAGATTTGCGGAGAAGTGCCTTCTTCAATGGAATTTATTGAAAACCACAGCATAATGATAGTGCCACTCTTTTTTGGTAGTGGGATTAGAGTGAAAATTGCAGAAGCGATGTCGCTCGGAAAAACTATTATTTCAACAAATATTGGTGCAGAAGGTATTTTATGCAAAAATTTCAAAGAAATTCTTTTTGCCAATACAAAAGAGGAATTTATCCAAATGATTACTCATTGCATAGAAAATCCCAGTTTAGTCCAAAGCATTTCCGAATATGCCTTCCAGTTTGCTAAAGGCAATTTTGACTGCAATAGTTTAGCAAGGAGATTGTTAAATTTTTACGAAAACCTGTAGAGTTTTAGAATTAATACCAAACCGCTTACAATACTAAGAAAGGTTTTGAAAGTTTAATTTACGAAACGCCAATTTCAAAATTAAAACATTTACCTTGAAATAATAAATCTTTTTATTTCCGATAGAGTTCCAGCAGATAACTCACAACAGTAAAGACCTGGTGAAAGTTCGGAACAGGAATAAATAAAAGTATGCTCTCCCCTACTTTCTTTTTTACTATAAATTTCTTTGATTTTTTCACCGAATATGTTGAATATTGAAATCCGGACATTGGCTTCTTCGTTCAGTTCATATTCAATATTGATTTTGTCAAATCCTGGATTTGGAAATATTTCCTTAAATGAAATAACTGGTTTTGTAATTGGTACGACTTTAAAATCTAAGCCACACACAGAATCAAGGGAAAACAAGCCATTTATTTTTTCAATATTCAGCACATTAGAGCAAATACCATCACCAACTTTAGGATTTGAGAAGGCAATAGGAGTAGAAATATTTTCCCCTAAATAAGTGTAAAATCTTAAAATGATAAGAGTATCGCGTGGTAGAAAATAAGTTGTGTAGGGCACCGAAACAGAAATGTGTAATCTACCTTCATTATCAATTTGGTTAATTGAAATTTGGTCAGCAACTTCGGCTGCTGTTGAAAATATCTGGTATGAATGATAACTTAAAAGCGTTTTATCAAAATTTAATGTATCGGTAAAATTTCGCCCATAACGTAAATTTTGATTTTTTATCACAATTGGAAAAGTAATCAGAGTTCCCGGCCGCGCTTTAATAGAAGTTGGTATGGAAAGCTGTGCTAAAACAAGAGGAACACCTGTAGCTTTTAAAGGCAAGACCAATCTGTCGTTTGGACGATTAGCATTTGTTGTAATTATCAAATCTGTAAGCTCTTCTCCTATAGAATTTGAAGTGAAATTCAGTTTTATAAATCCACTTCCATTAGCATCGATTACGTTTGTGTATTCAATAATAGTAAATTTTGAAAGAGGTGGAGGAGGATTAAGCGAGATATTGAAAATTTTTAGTTCTTCATTTCCAGTATTTATAATTGGAATAAGAGTATCACGTGAATTGGCACATTCGGGACTAAGCACAACATTACCAAAATTTATTGTATCGTTGTAAGTGCTTATACGTGGCTCAGATGCCGTTCCTTTCAAATAAAAAGTGAAATACTTAGCATTAAAAGGCACACCAAGAATTTTCCTCTGTCCGACATCACTTTCAATAGTATATTTTGCTAAATAATTTCCTATTTCTTTTGGTGAAAATTTAATTCTACAAGTATCAAATTTATTTTGAAATAAATGGTTATTGCCTTGCAAAAAAGGTTTTGAAGCAGAAAAAGCTATATCCTGAATTGGTTGAGAAATTATTTCAATACTTTGCTTTAAAGCACCAAAAGGTAAATTTCCTTCATTTTCAATAACAACGATGAGTTCTCTATCATTTCCGAAACGAACATTTCCAAAAAGCAAAGTATCACCTGCGAACTCATCGCTATGAAATTTGTTTATATTTAATTTATGTTCCACCCCAACAGCTTTAATAACAACGAAACATGAATCTTCAATAAAAGGTGATTGTGATTTTGAATGATAGAAGCATTGTAGTTTACTGCTATCAGCAATTAAATTAGTTGGATAATAATTTATTGACCAAAGAAAATCTCTTTTTGGTAGCATTTCAAGAGGTAATTTTGGCATTTTAACAGAAAACTCTGGTTCATCAGCAACTGGGCTAAGCATTTTTAAATCAACTTTTTCTACATTAATTTCTAAGCTCGATAAATTCATCATATCCCAAGCAATCTTTATCGTATCAGCTGGATTTTTATAAACAGAGTCCACTTCAAGCAGTTCTTCATTTCCATCGACAAATTTGGTTGTTTTACTGGCTAAAATTACAAATGTTCGGGTATAGATTATATCACTTTCTCTTACAGAATCGGGAGTAGTATCAGGATTATAAACACCAATTTTTAGAATTGCATGTTTTCTCCCAGCAGGATAGACTGTGAGCAAAGAACTTGCTATATATTTTATTTCAATAATTTTCTGTTTATTTGGCTCAATATTTATCGGGAAAGATTCTTTAGTTTCAAATTCTTCAAATTCTTTTAAATAGTCCTTATATAAACCAATAACAAAAGATGGGTCATAGTCAATTATACGTAAAGGAGTAGTTCCAGTATTTTTTATAGTGAAAGTACTAATTAACGAATCGCCTACTAAACATTTTCCAAAATCCACTGTGTCCGTCTCAGTTATATTACTAAAAATCTCACAGGACGGCTGAGAAAATAACTCAAATTCGACTCTTAAAAAAAATAAGATAACAAAAGATAATGATATGAGTAATCTGCTTTGCATCTGAAAATTATAATTTTAAATTTACTATCCAATAAAAAACACATTGCAAAACTAATGAATTAAAAATTAAAATAAAAAGGTTTTTGAATTATAAAGAGAAATAATAAATTTGATTCGAAATAAAATTATGATTGAACTCTTACTTCGCTAATTTATGTAATTGATTTATTTAGTAGTGAAAAAACATACATTTTTCATACTTGTAGTAAAAGCATCATAACTCATGATGGTTTTACTCTAATTAAGAGAATAATATAATTTCCAGTTTATAGAGTCAAAATGACATTCTGACGAATGTCAGAATCTATCTTGGGAAAGCAAGTGAGCTTGCTCACGATGTATTTGGGCAAGCCCAAATGCTTCATTTAAATAGCTAAAATTGAATAGCATTGAACAATAATAAGATAGATTCTGGCATACGC